>JBEBUJ010000032.1:0-25964 GCA_040393365.1 Leucobacter denitrificans | reverse complement strand
ATCCACGCCTGCGCCTGGTACTCGGCCGAGTGCTCCTTCGTGTACGAGTCGAGGATCGCCCGCTTTGCCTCGCCGGGAGCGGGCAGCGGCACGTTGTACGACGCGTCGGGTCCATCGAGCATCCACGCAATCACGCCGTCTTCACCTTCGTAGATCGGCGACGGCGAGGTCTGACCGCGCATCGCGCGATCCACCGCCTCGACCGCCATCTTGCCCGCGAACGCCGGCGCGTGCGCCTTCCACGTCGAGATCTCGCCCTTGCGCGACTGCCGGGTTGCGGTCGTCGTGTGGAGTCCCTGCGCGACCGCCTGGTAAATGGTCTCGGTGTCGAGCCCGAGGAGCGTTCCGATGCCCGCAGCGGCCGAGGGGCCGATGTGCGCAACATGGTCGATCTTGTGCTTGTGCAGGCAGATTGCGCGCACGAGATCCATCTGAATCTCGTACCCGGTCGCGATGCCTCGCACGAGCGCACGGCCATCAGCACCTACGTGCTGTGCAACCGCGAGGATCGGCGGGATGTTGTCGCCCGGGTGCGAGTACTCTGCCGCGAGGAAGGTGTCGTGGTAGTCAAGCTCACGCACGGCAACGCCGTTCGTCCAGGCCGCCCACTCGGGACTCGTGCGCTCGGCAGCGAGGCCGAAGATCGACGCGCCCTTGCCGCCCGTCGAGATCGGGTGCGAGAGCGCCTGAGCGCGCGAGGCGATGATCGGGCCGCGGTTGAGCGACGCCGCCGCAACAGATGCGTTGTCGATGATGCGGTTGATGATCATATCGACGACGTCTTGCTCGACCTCGACCTCGTCGGTCGCGACCGCCGCGATCTTCCACGCAAGTTGTTCCTCGCGGGGCAGATCTTCTTCACTCTTGTACACGCGAACGTGATGGGAGACAGTCATTGGGTTCCTTCCGGTGGGGTGCGGGGTTCGAGCTGGGTCAGAATTGCGGCGAGCGCGTTGTGCAGGTGGACGTGGGTGGCGTGCGCGGCGAGCTCTGGGTCGCCAGACGCAATCGCCTCGGCGATGAGCTGATGCTCGGCGACCGACGCACGCAGTCGCTCGCGATTGTCGCGGGCAAGCCGACGGGCACGGGCGAGGTGGGTGCGGATCGTGCGCAGTGCATTCGTGAAATACGCGTTGTCGACAGCGCGATCGAGCGCCGCATCGTATCTGGCGATGAGTTCGTAGTAGGCATCAGCGTTCGACTCCCCCGCTTCAGGGTGTGCGGCTGCGAATGCCTGTGCGAGTTCTGCGAACTCCTCGCGGTCGCCGCGGGCGGCGGCTAGGCGGGCCGAGCTCTCTTCGAGCGCGCGTCGCACCTCGAAGAGGCGCTTGATGTCGCCCGCGTCGAAGTCGGTGACGACGGTAATGCGCGGCGACAGCTGTGCTGCGAGTCCGTCGGCGACGAGTCGACCGATTGCGGCGCGGGTCGGGGTGCGGCTGATCCCGAGCCTCGCTGCCTGCTCAACCTCGCCGAGCACGGTTCCCGGTGCGAGTTCACCCCGTTGAATCTCGTCGAGGAGCGTCGAGTACGCGAGATCGCTTGCGCGCATGATCCACCTCCTCTTTCACATCAGTGTATACACAATTGGCGAAGATTCTCACAATATTAGGAAATCTCGCCCCTGAGTGCATACATTAATGCGTACGGAAGAGGTTCACTACGCAACCCCGCACGAACGTGTCGCTACTTCGGCCCCATGCGAAGTGCTCCATCCATGCGGATCGTCTCACCGTTCAGATAATCGTGCTCTGCGATCATTGCCACGAGCTGCGCAAACTCGTCTGGTCGCGCAAGCCTCGCGGGGAACGGAACCGCTGCGGCGAGCGACGCGTTCACCTCCTCGCCGAGCGCTTCGAGCAGCGGGGTGTGCACGATGCCGGGGGCGACCGTGTTCACTCTGATCCCGTTGCGGGCGAGGTCGCGTGCGGCGGTGATCCCCATCGCGACAACCCCGCCTTTCGACGCTGCGTACGCGATCTGTCCGATCTGCCCCTCGTACGCCGCGACCGATGCGGTGTTCACCACGAGACCGCGCTGACCCGAGTCATCCACGGGTTCGAGCGTCGACATGTGCTCAGCCGCAAGCCGCATGACGTTGAATGTGCCGACGAGGTTGATGTTCAGCGTGCGCTGAAAGGTCTCGAGATCGTGCACGCCTTTCGACGACAGGATGCGCTGCGCCGGAGCAATGCCCGCGCAGTTCACGACGAGGCGCAGAGGGGGTAGGCCGTCAAGTGCGGCGAGCGCGGCGCTCACTTCGCTCTCGCTCGTCACGTCTGCTGCCACGAGGCGGATCCCCTCCGCCTGCTCACCAGCCGCCTCGATCGAACGCTCCAGATCCACACCCAACACCTGCACGCCTCGGCCCGCGAGCATCGATGCGGTCGCAGCGCCGAGCCCCGAGGCAGCCCCGGTCACGAGCGCGGTCATTCCTTCAAGCTTCACTGCTTGCTCCTTTTATTGCGAGTACCCAACAAATCAATACAAAGACGAAAACTCACGAGTGAGCTTGCCGGCACGAACTAGTCGAGCAGCAACGCGGGCTCTTCGAGTACCGAAGCGACGTCGGCGACGAACCTGGAGATCACATCGCCGTCGACCACGCGGTGGTCAAACGATCCACCGACCGTCGTCACCATGCGCGGTCGCACCTCGCCGTCGACCACCCAGGGCTTCTGACGAATCGTGCCCATGGCCATGATTGCGACCTCACCCGGGTTCAAGATCGGGGTGCCGAAGTCCATGCCGAACACTCCGATGTTCGTGATGGTGATCGTGCCGTCTTGCATGTCGGCGGGCGGCGTGCGGCCGTCGCGCGCCGTGATGGTGAGTTGTTCGATCGCCTGTGCGAGGCCCAGCAGGCTCAGCTCCTGCGCTTCCTTGATGTTCGGCACGATGAGTCCGCGCGGGGTCGCCGCGGCAATGCCGAGGTTCACGTAGTGTCGCCGAATAATCTCGGTCTCAGTGAACGTCGAGTTGATCTCGGGGTTTCGGCGGATCGCCCACAGCATCGCCTTCGCGAAAATGAGCAGGGGCGACACCTTGACGCCCGCGAAGTCGGTCGAGGTCTTGAGGCGCTTCACGAACTCCATGGTGCGCGTCGCATCGACCTCGACGAAGACGCCAACGTGCGGCGCCGCGTTCGAACTCGCCACCATCGCCTGTGCGGTGAGCTTGCGGATGCCCTTGAGCGGTATGCGCTCCTCTCGAACCTCAGGCGGCTCGGGGGTCGTGATGTTGCGGAAGACGCTCACCTGCGAGCCGTGACGCACGACGTCATCGCGCAGAATCTCGCCGCCAATGCCGGTGCCCTGCACGAGCGTGAGGTCGACGCCTAAGTCTTTCGCGAGTTTGCGGATCGGCGGCTTCGCAATCACCGGTGCCGCCTCGGCAACTGGAATCGGGTGCGCACTCAGCAGTGGTTCACCACCGCTTCGACGCCTGGAGTTCACCTTGCCAGCGAGGCCGTAGCCGACGAGCACCGATCCGCCCTCGTCTTCGGCCTGCTCGGCGGTTTGCGGCTCAGCTGCCTGTGGTTCGGCGGGCGTCGCAGAGGGCTTCGTCTCGGCAGATGTCTGAGCAGCTTCTCCTGAGACCGCGGCGGCAGCCGAGGCATCGCCTGCCGACGCAGCCGGCGATCCGCCCCCCTCGGTGCTCACCTTCAAGATCGGCGAGCCCACCGGCACCGTCTCCCCCGCCTCTGCGAGGAGCTCGGTCACGGTGCCCGAGAACGGCGACGGCAGCTCAACAATAGACTTCGCGGTCTCGATCTCACAGATCACCTGGTTCAGTGCGACCGTATCGCCCGGCTGCACCTTCCAGGCCACAATCTCGGCTTCGGTCAACCCCTCGCCAACGTCTGGGAGTGGGAACGTCATGTCGCTCATCGAAGGCTCCTTAGGGTTGCTTCGTCTCAGTCTAGGTTCGCGGCACCCGAAAGTGTCGGGTCAATAATGCATCGTGCGGTCGACGGCTTCGAGAATGCGGTCGGCATCTGGCAAGAAGTAGCCCTCGAGGCGCGCGGGCGGGAATGGCACGTCGAACCCTGAAACCCGAAGCACTGGTGCCTCAAGCGAATAGAACGCATGCTCGGCAATGTACGCTGCGATCTCGCCGCCGACACTTGCGTTGCCCGACGCCTCCTGCGCAACCACCAGCCTTCCGGTCTTGCGCACAGATTCGAGCAGTGGATCGTAGTGGATCGGCGAGATGCTGCGCAGATCCACGACCTCGAGGCTCGTGCCCTCGCTCTCAGCGACCTCAGCGGCCTGCAGCGCCATCGTCACCATCGCGCCGTAGGCAGCGATGGTGCAATCGGTGCCCTCTCGTGCGACGCGTGTCTCATGCAGGTTGGCCGTTGGAGCTGTCGGATCCACCTCGCCCTTCATCCAGTACTTGGCCTTCGGCTCGAAGAACAGCACGGGGTCATTCGACTGGATCGCCTGTTGAATCATCCAGTAGGCATCATTCGGGGTTGATGGAGCGACGACTCGCAGCCCCGGTGTGTGCGCGAAGTATGCCTCGGGGCTCTCCTGGTGATGCTCTACAGCGCCAATGTGCCCGCCGTATGGCACGCGGATCACGACGGGCATCGAGATCGCGCCCTCGTGGCGGTTGGTAATCTTTGCGAGGTGCGCGACGATCTGGTTGAAGCCGGGGAAGATGAAGCCGTCAAACTGAATCTCGATGACTGGGCGGTAACCGCGAAGCGCGAGTCCGATCGCACTCCCGATGATTCCCGACTCTGCAAGTGGCGTATCGAGCACGCGTGCCGAACCGAAGTCGGCCTGCAGCTTGTCGGTGACGCGGAAGACGCCGCCGAGCGGCCCAATGTCTTCCCCCATGAGCAGCACCCGGTCGTCTGCAGCCATCGCAGCCCGCAAGCCCTCATTAATAGCTGTTGCCATCGGCAGCACGGTGCGCTCAGAGAGTGTCGTCACGGTCATTTCGCGCCTCCATCTGCTTCAGCCGTTTCGAATGAGGCCTCGTAATGGTCAAGCCAGGCGCGCTGTTCCTCGATGCGTGGGTGCTCCTCCGAATACACGTGCGCGAACATCGAGTCGGCGTCTGGGGCGGGTTCTGCGAGCACGGCATCGCGCACACGCTTTGCTTCGTGATCGGCCGCTACCGCAACCTCGTCGAAAAACGCGTCTTCGACACCCTGTGCACGAAGGTACGCCTCCATCCGCTTGATCGGATCGCGCTGCTGCCACGCCTCGAGCTCTGCTTGCTGTCGGTACCTGGTGGGGTCGTCGCTCGTGGTGTGGGCACCGATGCGGTACGTGAGCGCCTCGATATAGCCGGGACCCTTGCCCTCGCGCGCGAGACGCAGGAATCGGCGGCCAACGGCATATGCCGCGAGTGGATCATTGCCATCGATCTGCACGCTTCGAATCCCGAATCCGAGTGCGCGACGGTAGAGCGGAGTGCGGCTCTGGCGCTCGACCGGAACCGAAATGGCCCACTGGTTGTTCTGCACGACGAACACTGTCGGTGTCTGATAGCTCGCCGCAAACACCATCGCTTCGCTCGTATCGCCCTGGCTTGAGGTGCCGTCGCCGTAGAACACCATCGAAGCCTCGCCGGTTTCGGTGCCGGCCTCGCCCGGATCGAGCTTCGTGTTGCCCTCGCGACGTTTCGCATCGAGCACCTGGCCGAGCGCGTAGCCGCTCGCATGGTGCGACTGCGAGCCGAGCACGAGCGTGTAGAGGTGGAAGTTACCATTCGTTGGATCGGTCACATCCCAACCACCGTGCGTGAAGCCGCGGAAGAGCATTGCGACCGAGAGAAAGTCGACACCGCGCACGTGCGCAATGGTGTGCTCGCGGTAGGCCGGAAACAGGTGGTCCTGCGGTTCTGCGGCGTGCGCGAGGCCGACCTGGCAGCCCTCTTGCCCGACGCTCGGCGCCCAGAGCGCAAGTTGTCCCTGTCGCTGCAAGTGCGTGGCTTCGGTATCGAACGCGCGCGTGAAGGCCATTGCGCGGTACCACTCTTTGAATTCATCGAGGCCAACGCCCTCAAGCTCGTCTGCGAACGCTGACGCTGAACTTGTGGGAGCGTATCGGCCATCGACGTCGAGAAAGCGGATCGGTTCCGGATCCACCATGTCGACGTCGAGCTGCTGGGTCTGGCTCATAACCGTTAAGTGTAGTGAGCGAGGGTTTGCGTGCTGGGATATGTTCGGGTGGTTCCCAGGTGTGGTGGATCGTGCTCGGCCGTGCCGGTCAGCGAGGATCCGTCCGCTTCGTATCCGCAGATTGCTCAGCGTCGGGCTCCTGACCACGCGCGTAGATCGGGCCGTCTCCTTGCCCATGCGGCTGGTACCCCACGGGTCGCGGCGGGGACTCCGTTGTATATCTGAGTGCATCTGAGGTGGGGTCGCTCATAGCATCAATGCTAACCAAGCAAGAATGAGCGATCTACTCTGGTGATTTCAAGCGTAGTCGCGAGAATATAGAGGTATGCGATCAATTATTCGAGTGCTTGTTGGCGCGTTTGCGTTGTGGCTCACGACGCTCATCGTGGGTGGATCGGGTGAGAACGGCGTGTGGATCGAACCCTACAGCGGCGACACCTATGCTCCTGTGCTTACGCTGCTGCTCGTCGCGCTCGTCTTCGGTCTCGTGAACGGCACCCTCGGGCGGGTCGTTCGGTTCATCTCGATTCCGCTCTATATCTTGACGATCGGGCTCTTTGGCCTCATTGTTAACGGGATCATGATCTCTGTGGTCGCCTGGCTCTCAGAACTTGCGGGCTTCGGTCTGCGCGTCGACGGGTTCTGGTGGGGCGTGCTCGCCGCCCTCGTGATGTCGGTGCTCGCGGCGATTATGAACGGCTTGCTCGGCACGGGCAAGAAGCGCGACTCGTAGCGCACGCCGAGGCCGTTAGAGACTTATCACTCCTTGACATACGACCGACCCGCTCTGGCTGCTTTCAAATACCAGCTCAGCGGGTTCAGCCTGCCAGCTCAACTCAATTGGAGTTCCGAGAGACACGGGGCTCGACCACGTCGCCGACAGTGTCCGTATGGCGTCATGCCGCCACTGCGCGGCCCGGCACGCCGCAACAACGCTCATGCCGAGACTGCACAGCCCGTGAAGAATCGGCGCGTTGTGGCCTGCCGACTGGGCGACTCGGGTGTCAATATGCACAGGATGAAAGTCTTGGGCGACCAGTCGATACACCGCAGCTGCGGAGTCAGACACTGGCAGAGAGACGCTCGGCGCTTCGTCGCCGGGGCGGGGCATAGCGTCGCGAGATCCACGCTCCCCACCGAAGCCGCCGATTCCCGGCACGTACATCGCGTACTCTGCAGTAAAAGCCTCGCATGACACGGAAATAGAGATGATCGCAGCACGACCCTTATCGAGTATCTTCGTCACTTCACCGTATAGCTCGAATTCACCGCTCAACGGAAGCGCGGAACGAAGCTCGAGTCTCTGCCCAATGTGCAGCACCGCGTCCGTGTCATATCCGATCGTCTCAGCCGCAGTTTGCGTGAACGAGAGCCCCAGGGTCGCTGCGAATGTCGGAAGTGCGTGCTGCGCTTCTCGCTCGTACACGAGATCGAGTTCTGTAGGTCGAGCTCCAATACTCAGCGCGTAGAGCAGAGCGTCGCGAGCACCGTACGAGACGGACTTCGTACCAAGGCCCAGCGGCAGCGTGAGTTCTCCGAGCGGCGTGTGAGTAGTTTGCGCATTTTCGACCATGTCCAAATTCCTTACTGTGTGCACTCCTTGCCGGTCAGGCGGAGTCGTCTATCGTCGATGTGTTCGATCCTTGGCGCGAGCGATCGCTGCGCTTCGCGCATCTGAAGTGAAGCTCTCCACATAGCGCTGCTCCCATTCCGACGCTGATTCTCCCGACGCCAACCCGGCAAGCATCCGCTTGTACTGCACGAGAAGCCCGACAGGCGCCTCTGCAAGAGCTGCGGCAATCTCGAGAGTCCGTTTCCGAGCGGCGTCGGGTCCATCATCGACCATGACAACACCAGCCCCAATGTCTTTCAATGCGACCTCCTGTTGGAGGAGAACGAGCCTGGTTGTAACAGACACGCCAAAACGATCTTGGAGTTGTTGCATTGTCTCGGGGTGGTACAGGAGTCCCATCTGGAGAGCCGGAAGGCGCAGGCTTGCGCCTTGAACCGCTACGAGCCCGTCGCAAGCAACGACGAGCTCGTTCGCCGCACCAATACAGCTTCGGTCAATCGCCGCGAGGGTCGGCACCCGCAGGGCGCGGATCTTGCGAGCAACATCGTGCACCGAAGCATCAATGACGAGATCGCGTTCATCACCGTGGAGCTCCTGAATATCCACCCCCGCGCTAAACACATGACCTTCGGCGCTCAGCACGACGACCCGTACGTCATCCGCGACTTCGAGAGCCTCGTCGAGTTGCCTGAGCATGCTTGTATTCAGCGCGTTTCGCTTCTCCGGGCGAGCGAGTCGGATCTCGCGCACGCCCGGTGCAGGGTGCTGTACTTCGACAAACACACCATCCTGCGCCACCGGCTGGTCTCCTTGTTCACGCATGCGGCGCCGATCCGCCCGCCACTGTGTACACCTCGCCAGTCACATAGCTCGCCTCGTCGCTTGCGAGGAATGCAACGAGGTTGGAGACGTCCTCTGGCTGCCCAACTCGGCCAAGGAACGTTCGGCGCTCCGCGTATCCGTCGAAGAACTCCTGGTCATACACCTTCTCCAAGAACGGATTGTAGATGAGCCCTGGAGCAACCGCGTTCACCCGCACGCCGTGCTTGCCGTACTCAGCGGCTGCGACACGGGTCAACGCGAGAACCCCGGCCTTCGCTGCCGAATAGGCTGCGCCGTGCACGTCGGTAGCCTCCCATGCGGCGGTCGAACTCATATTGATGATGTTTCCAGAGCCATTTCGAACCATGATCTGCAAAGCCGCTCGCATGCAGTAGAACGTACCCGAAAGATCGATACCGAGGGCTTGGTTCCACACTTCGTCGGAGATCTCAGCGACGGGTGCAATACTGCTCCAGCCCGCATTGTTCACCAACAGATCTACACGACCAAATTCGTTGTCGACCTGAGCCATGCCCTCGTTTACAGCTGCCGAGTCCGATACATCAAGGGGCAGCCCAAGAAACTTGCGGCCGAATTCTTCACTGTACCTTTCTGCGGCTTCGAGGCACCGGCGCTCGTGCTTGTCAGAAATCACCACAGTCCATCCGTCATCGGCAAGGCGCCGCACCACCGCACCACCGATGCCCGCACCGGCACCGGCCGTGACGAGAGCAACTCTTCCCGTGCCGTCAAACCGACCGCTCATGCTATCGCGCCTTTCGGCGTTGTGCTCAGCACCGTGAGGAGAGATGACGAGACAGCCTCGGGGTCATCGACAGACATGAGGTGCCCGACGCGGGGGATTTCTGTGTATCGCACCGGGCAGGACGTGAGCCCTTCAATGATGACGTCACTCGCCTTCTTCGGGCACCATGCGTCGTTTTCTCCCCCAACGACGTCAACAGGAACAGTGATCTTGGCAAGCTCCGGTTGCAGCGGAACCTCGCGCATACGGGCCATCGCCAACGCTGCATTTGCGTAGCCGTAGCCTTCACCGACGGCAGCCATACGCCACTTTGCGTACTTCGGCGCCAATTCGGGTTGGACCACGAGCATGCCTTCGATCTCCCTGTCGATCTGCGCGTACAGTTCGGGCACACGATGCTCGTTTACTGTTTCCGCTTTCTTGTGAAAGAAGGCTGCCGCTGTACGACCAACGATCGACGATCCGCCAACTGATACGACGCGCTTGAGCAACGTGTTAGGCTGCGCGGCAGCATGCAGGGCAATGGTGCCGCCCATCGAGAACCCAATACATATGGCTGGGCCGCTTACCACGCGGAGGAACTCGTTGAGGTCGGCACTCAGTTGCTCGAGGGTTCCATCCGAGCCCGCACTTCCGGTGCGACCGTGCGCTCGCTGATCCACCGCATACACCCGGTAATGCTTCGACAGAGCCTCGATCTGGTGCGACCAACAACTCCACGCCGTCTCCGCCATTCCGTGCAGCATGACGATCGCCTCACCTTCGCCCGCTGCGTAGTAGCTCACGTCGATACCGTTCACTCGCTCGATGTGATGTTCAATCATGATGTCTCACTCCTGTTGTTCTCTGAGAATTCGGGGCAGGCTAGATAATCGCCTTCGCGATAATCTCGCGTTGGATCTCGCTTGTGCCGCCATAAATCGCGGCAGCAATACTCTTGTGCGCGAGGTCAGCCATATCGAACTCGGTACTGTACCCGTAGCCGCCGAGCATCTGAATACCTTCAAGCGCAGCCCGCTTCGCAACCTCAGTTGACCTGAGCTTCGCCATTGCGGTGATGTTGTTCAGCTCTTGCTGGGAACCAAGATTGTTTTCAATTCGATGTGCCACTTGATAGGTGAGTGCACGGGCGGCCTCAATTTCTGCCGCAAGATCCGCAATTCGATGCCGGATTGCCTGGAACTCGGAGATGTACGTACCGAATTGCTTTCGCTCGGTCACGAACCGTCGAACATCTTCAATCACTCGCCGCGCCTGACCTACGCCTTGCGCCGCGATGATGATGCGGTCGCTATTGACCGCAGCCATGATCTGCTTCCATGCCTGACCAGCTTCACCCAGAACGGCAGAAATAGGGAAGCGCGCATTTGTGAGGAAGATATCGTTGACCTCTCTGGCTCCCATCGTCGGGATCCCGCGAATCTCAACGCCTTCGCTCGCCGGATCTATGAGCAGCATTGTCAAGCCTTGGTGTTTGCGCTCTACATCGTTTTGGGTGCGCACAACGAGCAAGATCTGGTCAACGAAGTGGGCATTCGACGCCCACGTCTTCTGACCTGACACGACGTACGTGTCTGCCTCAAGTACAGCCTTGCACTGAATATTCGCGGCGTCAGATCCTGCGTCGGGCTCTGACATGGCAATCGACATGGTCCCGCCCTGCGACGCGAACTCCAGCCACTTGTGCTTATGCTCTTCCGATCCGTACCCCAGGATGGTCTGGGCTACGAGCTGAGTGCTCCCTGCTCCGCCGACTGGTGCAAGACCGCGTGAGGTTTCCTCAAAAAAGATGCACTGGTCAACGAGTCCACCACCAGATCCACCGTACTCTTCGGGGATACCGATGCCCGTCCACCCCAGATCGGCCATCTTCTGAAAGGCCTCTTTACTGTGTATGTTGTTGCCGTTCTCTGTCAGTGCATCACGCTGCATGCGGGACCCAAACTCCTGGGCGCAATAGTCGGCGACTGAAGCAGCGAAATCTCGTTGGTCTTCTGAAAAGTACATAATGATGTTCCTTCGTATGTGGGTGCTAGGGGTGTACTCGTTCTCGGGGACTCACTGGGGCGGGGTCTGCCGGAGCACGTTTCGCAGTGCCTTCCCGGCGTGGTTCCGTGGGATCGAGTCGGTGAATTCGATGATCCTTGGGTACACGTGTCGGCCAAGCTGCTTTTTCACCAGTGACTTCAGTTCGTCAGCAACGCGTTGCTTATCGTCGGCGCTGAGTTCTCCATTGGGTACGATAACCGCGCGAACGACAGAGCCACGGGCTGCATCTGGTGCGTCCAGCACCACAACATCTTGCACGTTCTCATGCTGCGCAATAATCGGCTCAACCTCCGCCGGGGCGACGTTGTATCCAGAAGTCACGATCAGGTCATCATCTCTCCCCAAATACCAAAGCTGACCCTTTTCGTCACGACGAGCAAGATCGCCGGTGAGGTACCAGTCATCGCGCCAACGTTCAGACCATTTCGCTTCCTGACCGAGGTATCCTGTGCAGCCGCGCATACCGCGGCCCCTCACAGAGATGATTCCCATCTCATCGTTCGAGGTCCCATCCTCGTTCAGTAGAGCCACCTCAAACCCGGGAACGACCGGAGGCAACGCACCGAATTCAACACGATGCGTGTCGTTGCGACCCGTCGCCAAGAACAGTCCGCTCTCCGTAGTACCAAACGTGTCGCCAAGGTGCAGGCCAGAGATCTCGAACCACTTGCGCACCAGGTCGTACCCCTGAGCTTCACCAGCCGATGTAGCGGCTTTAATAGTGTCGGGGAAGCCCGCAGCTTCAAAGACCGGCAGCATCGCGCGCAGCGCGCTCGGCGCACTGCCAAAGAACGCGATCTGCTCTTCAATGAGGAAGTTTCGCCACTTCTGCGGGTCGAACCGGCCAGTGTAGATCGCTCTCGACCAACCCTCAGCATTCACACTCGCCGCAGTGCTGTAGAGACCATTGACCCACCCCGGGCTCGAGGTCGACGCAATGAGCTCGCCAGGGTTCAGCGCAATGCTGTGTCTCGCGTATGGCTTCATCGTGAGGAGATAGTTATGCGCGAGTTGGCAACCTTTTGGGTCACCAGTGGTTCCACTTGAGAAGAGCAACGTAGCAGTATCCGACGCAGCAGTCCGCACAATCTCTGCAGAGGCATCGTGCGCATCGATCAACCCCCAAAAACCGCCGTCAACCGCGCTGCGCCGACCGCGATACTGCTCGACCTCGATGATCCGTGGATCAGCGTCGCTCTCACCCAGAGCGCTGTCAAGTGCCGTCCTTGACTCATGGTCAGTGATCACGACTTTCGGCTCAGCTCCCCTGATCCGCTGCGCGATCCCGCCAACGCCAAAGCCGGGGTACACCGGCACAAATATCGCGCCGATCTGCCATACGGCAAGCGCGGAAACATGTGCTTCAACGCCCTGCGGCAAGAGCCCACAGACACGGTCGCCGCGAGACACTCCGGCTGTTTGCAGGGCGTTTGCGAAGCGAGAGGTTGCATCGGCAAGCTGGTCAAAACTCCAGCGGTCAGTCGTGAGGTCTTCATGCCTCTCGACAATCGCAAGTCGGTTTTGCCCAGTCCAGCGATAGCAGGCCTCGTGCGCGGTATTGAGCCAATGTGTGGGATCCACGTCGAGCGTGAGGTCCAACTTTCGCCAGTACTCGTCAACGGCGATATTGGGCTGTGTATCTACAGCATTCATGCCTATCTCGCTTTTCTCTTATGACTCGCTATTGGCATTGGATGCAGAGAGCAGATCCAACCACCCGTACGCACGCTCGATGTCTCTCGCGAGGTTAAGCAACAGATCGTCACGACCACTGCGTGCAACAATCTGCACTCCGAGCGGTCCACTCAACGTGCGAAACACCGGAAGGCTCAGTGCGGGATCCCCGGAAACGTTGAACTGTGGGGTGAAGCGCATAGCGGCGCGGATGCGAGCGCCACCGTGCTCATAGTCATCGAACCATCCAACAGGAACAGCATGGGTTGCGATGACCGGTGTGACCAAGACGTCTGGGCCCGATGCCCACCAGTGAGCGGCCTCTTTCTTATAGGCGTCGATCCATTCAACCGCTTCCGCCTTCTCGTCTTCTGAGAGCTTCATGCCGAACTGGACGAGGGCCTCGGTCGCAGTATCGATTCCTTCGTCGAGGAGATCGGCACCAAGTGTGGCATTCCACTCGCGGATCTCTTTGATGAGGCCGGCAGCAACAACTTGCACAAAATTGCGGTGGAAGGCACGATGGTCCGATAGAAACTCCGGCTGAACTGACACGACATCGTGACCGAGCGCGCGGACGCGATCCTCGAACCCGCGCACGGCAAGCGCGGTGACTTCGTCAACGCCATCCTCTTCGGTCAGCTTGAGTATCCCCACCGAAAGCATTGGAGACTTCTCTGCCGACCACGCATTGACATCGCTGTGAGCGCCTGACACCCCTTGCATCACGTGGAGCATGCCGCGGGCGTCTCGCGATGTCCGAGCAAATACACCGGGCGTCGCGATGCCGAACCATCCGCCCTTGTCTTCGACGTCAAGCGGCACTGAACCGTTCGTCGGTTTCACGCCGATGACACCGCACGCGCTTGCCGGAATGCGCACGGAGCCAGAGGCATCGGTACCGTGGGCTACCGCTACCATGCCCGAAGACACCGCAGCGCCGGAGCCACCAGAAGAACCACCCGGCGAAAGCATCGCATTCCATGGGTTCAGGGTTGAACCCGTTGCGGTTGGTTCCGTCGCAATGGTGCCACCGAACTCGGCAGTATTCGTACGTCCAAGAATGGCGAATCCTGCGGACCTCAAACGCGTGACAATTTGACTGTCGTGTTCTGCACGAATATTGAGTTGCTTGAGGGTGCGGTTGCCATTCCACATCGGTGCGCCAGCGATTCCACACCCAAGGTCTTTGATAAGTGTCGGCACGCCGGCGAATGGAGCTTCGGCCTCAGCTTCGTGCGCCTCGTTCAGGGCCTGCTCGCGGCGGTCGCTCACGACCGCATTCAGCCGACCATTGAGTCGGTCGATTTGCGCAGTGGCGTGCTCGACGAGTTCGCGGCGTTCAACGATGCCGCGTCGCGCGGTATCTGCCTGGGCCGTCGCATCCAGCCAGACCGAGTAGACATCGTTCGGGATCATGAGGGCCGAACTCCTTCCGTTGTTAAGATTGAGAAATGGACAAGGTCTCTTCGCGGTTGAAGAATCAAGCCTCAAGCGTTCGCCAGCTTGCTGATGGGAGAACTATTGAGGGTCGGAAAGCTGGTCGGCTTTCCGAAAGAATTCGTGATTATGTTCGAGATGAGATCATCCGAGGCGAATTGCGCCCAGGGTCGATCTTGCAGATCGCGAGCCTCGCCCAGCGCATGGGTGTGTCCCGCACGCCGGCGCGAGAAGCGCTCCTCGCGCTCCAGAGCAGCGGATTGCTTGAGGTCGCCCCGAACCAAGGGTTTGTCGTGCGTGCAGTCACCCTCAGCGATGTCGCTGATGTGTACGTCATGCGTCGCCTCATCGAATCCGCGACAGCTGAGCGAGCGAGCACGAGGGCAAGTGACGAGATGCGTGAACGACTCGTTCGCATCAATGAGCTCACGATTCAAGAAGGGTCGAGCGGGCGATGGACCCCTGAGCTCGATGATCTTGCGCGACAGTTCCATCTCGGTATCGCCGAAGCGGCAGGCAGCCCCAGGATGCTCACCGCGATGATCAATATTTTCGACGATGCCGACCGCATCCGAAGCCTCGGCCAATCTCCCCCAAGCCGGGCCGAGAACAGTGCCGAACACACCGATATCCTCAACGCAATCTTGGATCGCGACGCTGCCGAAGCTCGAAGACTCATGGAAGTCCACATCGACAGCATGCGTCGCAGCGCCATTTCCGCGGCGTTCGCCCACTAGCCTCGCCACGCTGTGGCGAACACAAGGTTCGCGCACGCCGCTAAAACATATTAGATGCATATTACTGTTGAGCCGGGTATACCTCGAAATGAGAAAGTCCATTCGTACTCCGCTAACCCATTAACTCGGGGAGCCAAAGTGAGATCGACGGGAAGACGATCAGAACGATGGTGAGCAACAACATCGCAATCACGTACGGAATCGCTCCCTTGAACAACTTTTCGATGGATTCGCCCGAACTTTGTGAGATGACGAACAGATTCAGTCCAATTGGTGGCGTAATGAGACCAATCTCGATGAGCATCGTTACGATGATGCCAAACCAAACGCCGTCAAACCCTGCGGCGACAACGATCGGAAAAATGATCGGCAGCGTCACGACCATCATCGAGATCCCATCCATGAACATCCCCAACAGGAGATAGAAGATGACGAGCGCGATAATAATCTGAACTGGAGTCAAGCCCAGGTCAATGAGCATGTAATCACTGATCTTGCGCAGGATGCCGCTGCGGCTCAGCGCTGCTGAGAAAAGTGCAGCGGTCGACAGCAGGAGAAGCAACGGGGTCGCAACGCGAATCGTCGAATAGACTGCCTCCCTAAACCCGCGAATTGTGAAGCTACGGTATACAATCGCGAGCACGATTGCAGCGATGCATGCGGCGCCCGCGGACTCCGAAGGGGTAGCCCAGCCCATGTAAATTGATCCCAATACCCATGCGAAGATGATGACGATCGGAGCGATGTGTTTGATGGCTTCCCCGATAGTCGGCTTCGTCTCACCGATTGCCTCAGTAATTGGCGTTGGCGAGGTCTGGGAGCTCTGGGCGACACTAAACTTCTTGTTTCGCGTGGTGACTCTTGCCACGATTAAGAACACGATGAACAGGAGAGTGCCAGGAGCGATACCGGCGATGAAGAGCTTGCCGATGGATTCTCCGGTAACGCTGCCGTAGATGATAAACGACAGGCTCGGTGGAATCATGAGCCCGAGCGTCGCTCCGGCGGCGATAGGACCGAGGCCCTGCTGCGCCGTTAGTCCGGCGGATCGCATCGTCGGCCACATGAGTCGACTGACCGTTGCCCCGGTCGCGAGACTCGATCCTGAGATCGCGGCAAAAGCTCCGGTGCCCACGATGCCAGAGGTGATGAGTCCTCGGCCGCCCTTGCCGCCGTACCGAGCAATGGTGGACAGTGCGCGTTCGGCCATATTCGACTTAATCAGCAACTCGCCAAGCAGAATAAACAGCGGGATAGCTGAGAACGATTCTACTGCGGTGCCTCGGAGCAGCGTCTCGCCCATACTGAGAAGTGCGAACTCACCATCAAGATCGGCAAAGACAGGTACGCCCGCTGCGCCCAGCGCGAGGGCGACAGAAACGCCGCCCGCCATGAGCAGAAGCAAGAGAAGAATTGCGAAACCGGCCATGGGTTTAGATCCCTTCTACCACGTCGAGGCCGGCCTCGACGGTTTCAACCTCGGCTCGGCTACCCCTAATGAGTTCGAGAACGAGTTCGATTACAAAGAGCACGAGCCCAACGACGACGACGAGTGTGACGTACCAAATCGGGAACTTCAGTGAGCCAGCAGTCATGACGCCACGCTCGTGATACTCCAACATGGCCGCGACGGATGCGGCAAGCAGCATTAGCGCGATGGCCATGTCGATGAATACGACGATGCGATCATGAACCTTGCCATACCTGGCGGGTAAGCGGTCGATGACGACACGCACCGATATCAGGTCCCCCATGCGGCGCACGTATGCCAATGGCAGAAACGTGCACACAACCATGAGATACGCAATCATCTCGAGCGAGCCTCGGACTGGAGAGTTAAACGCGGTGCGCATAAGTATTTCTGCCGAAGTCAAGAGCAGGATGCCAACAAGTGCGACCATGCCGAGCACGGCAAGAACTATGCCTACCCGCCTGACCACTTTGTCAATTCCATAGACGAGTTTCATGGATGTTCCATCTCCTTCATCGGTCGCGCGTCGTCACGATCCGGTTGGGCCTCGTTAGTAGTCCTCGGGGAACCCAGCGTCGCGAAGCTTCTGGAGCCATGCTGTACCGGTGTCACCAACGCGATCCGCCCATGCTTCCCATTGGGGTTCAGCGAGCCCCCGAAGGTCAGCAATGAACTCGTCAGAAGGCTCCTGGAACACAACCCCGTCTGCTTCGAGCGCTTCCTGCCCTTCTTCTGTCAGCCTTGCGCCAGTCTCAAACCACTCAGCTTCGGCAGCCGCCGAAGCCTCAGTGAGCGCATCCTTCGCCTCGTCAGACAGCTCGTTATAAGAATCAAGGTTGACAACCGCGTAGATCAAGCTGAAGTTGAGCGGGGCGAGGAGAGCGTGGTCAGTGACTTCATTCCATGAGTTCGCCACAGTGTTCGACGTCGAAGTGACATTGCCGTCGATCACGCCACGCTCGAGCGCGGAGTACACGTCGGCCGACGGCATAACGGTGCCCGAGCTGCCGGGGATCTGGTTGAGCAGGTCCGTCTGCGGCTGCGCCGAGGTGCGGAACACCTTGCCGCCCAGGTCTTCCGTCGACTCAATCGGTGCGTTCGAGAAGATCATTTGGGCGTCCGAAGGTCCGCCATACAACAGCTTTGCGTTGAAACGCTCCTGCAGTTCAGCATCGAGATCATCTTTCAATAACTTATAGGCCTCAACAGCCGACTCATGCGTGGGCGTGAGGAACTGCTGGTCAAAGATCGAGGTCTCCGGGAAGGTTCCGTCGGTGTAGCACGCGCATGCCTCCACGATGTCGAGCCTGCCGTTGCCCATATACGAAAGCACATCAGCTGGTGCAATACCCAAGCTGGCCCCGGGGAAAACCGTTACCTCGGGAGCGTCGCCGCCGATTTCTGCCAGCTTATCGGCAAACGATTGGTGCACGCCTGCCCACCAGTGTGTTTGAGCAAGTGCGGTCTGCATTTCCCACTCGACCGGCCCGCCACCCTTGGCACGGTCGTCGTTCGAATTGCCACCTCCGCCGCTGCATGCAGAAAGTGCAAGTGCTGACGCCAACGCTACCGCCGCAAACACTAAAGATCGTTTCTTCATTTGTGATCTCCATCCTGAAGCCTCAAGTCCACTCCTCGGTGAGTGGATTCCTCTTGAGCAACGCCAGCTTCCCGCCCTGTGAGCTTCCTTAATTCCGTATGACACATCTTCGTATCGGTTGAATGCCTTGAAGAAATTCACATTAGCGGGTTGCCTGACGTACGGGTAATATATTACACGAATATCTGATTCTATCCACCCATTTTATTTGAGGAGAAGCAGATGAGCACGACGTTGTGGGAGCAAGTCCTCCAGAGCTCGAAAGCGGGTGCCGCTCGAACCGCGATCATCGAGGCGGAAACGTCCATCGAAACGTCGTTCGACGCGGTGCAAGCTCGTTGCGAGTCTGTGGCAACACAATTGCTCTCACACGGCATCCAACGCCAGGAACGCGTTGCAGTGCTCGCCCAGAATTCGAGAGCATTCCTCTATTTCGAAGGTGCGTGCGCTGCGGCCGGAATCACCTGCGTACCCGTGAACTTCTTTCTTTCCGTCACAGAAATTGTGTATCAGCTGCAGCACAGCGGTGCGCGCGCGCTGATAATTGACCTCTCAGATAACGATATTGAGCGTGTCTCCGACATCACCCAACGGCTTCCCGAGCTCAAATACTTCGCCTTTCCCGGCTCCGCGCACCTCGAGTTACCGTCTTGGATCGTACCCATCGATCCAAACAGTCGAGGTGACTCGTTCAGTGGAGCGGACTTGCTTCCTGACACTGCTATCCATCGCATCATGTACACATCTGCGACAACGGGCCAAGCAAAGGGAGTGATGTGTCCGTACGGCAACTGGATCGCGAATACTGTGTACACTTCGGCAAATCAGTTGCGAGATATCGATGAGCATTCACGTTTCCTTGCAGTTAGTCCACTCTCCCATATGAGCATCGGCTACTTCTGGACGTTCTACTCGCGGGGTGCTTGCACGGTTACCTCTCGCAAGTTCCGGCCGGAAGCGTTCGTGGATGCGGTTGAGAAGTTTGGCATTACGCACACGCTCATGGTGCCGACGATGATCATTGACCTCACGCGCTACCTCACGGAGGATGCCGACGCGGCCGCCAGGTTGTGCGCCTCACCGCTCAAGGCAATTTGGTACGCGGGGTCACCCATGCCCTCGTCCGCTGTCGCTGATGCGCAACAGTTGCTCGGGCCAATCCTGAATCAACAGTATGGGTCGACCGAACTCTTCTCGGTGAGCCTCACCATGTGTGCGACCATGCTGCGTAACCATGAACTCGTTGAGCGACCTGGTTCGTGTGGTCGACCCATCCCAGGCACCGCAATACGTCTCATTGACGAAAACGGCAATCAGATTCATTCGCCCGACACTCCAGGCGAGCTTCTCGTCAAAGTAACCGGCGTCCCCGGGGGATACCTCGATAATCCGACGGCTACGGAGGAAACATTTGGTTCGGGATGGATGAAGACGGGGGACGTTGGCTCGATTGATGCTGACGGTTACCTCTACATCGTCGATCGCATCAAAGACATGATTATTGGCGGCGGCTTCAACGTATACCCCGCAGAAATCGAAGCGGCCATCCAAACGCACCCTCAAGTAGCGATGTGTGCCGTGATCGGGCGAAGTGATCCGAAGTGGGTTGAGGTGCCCGTTGCGTTCATTGTGACCATGCCCGACGCCGAGCTGGATGAAATGCAGATTATTGAGCATTGCAAGGCACGACTTGCCGGGTTCAAAGTGCCGAAAGACATCCGATTTGTGAGCGAGCTTCCCCGCAGTGCCGTCGGGAAGATCAGTAAGCGGCGGTTGCGAGAAACTGTGAATGACTTCTCGTCGACGAGTCAGCACACACGATAGCCACAACTAACATACAGATGATATATTGCATAGCACCTTGCATCAGTACCTACCAACCTGACTGCTATTACGCGTTTTCTCACAAGAAATCAAAGAAGAGAGAGTGAGTCACATGGAAACGAGAACCGATCCAAACTGGCAGCGCATTGGGGTGATAGTTCCCTCTGGGAACACGATGGTCGAAGCTGACTTCTGGCGGAGCACTCCCCCTGGCACAACCGTGCATGCTGCACGCATGTATCTCGAAGAAACTACCGCTGAAGACGAGATGCGGATGGTCACGAGGTTCGCGCCTGATGCGATCCGAGACATCGTCACATCCCGACCGAATGTAATCGTATTTGGATGCACGAGCGCTGGCGCAACCCTCGGTCAAGAAGGCGAACAGAATCTAATAGAGAGCATCCGTCAGGCTGCGGGAGTACCAGTAGTGAGCATCAATAGCGCGGTGGCCCGAGCACTCCGAAAGCGCGGCATCACCAGACCAGGAGTCATCACAGCGTACATACCCGAACTCACCGCGAACATCGTGAAAGTGCTGAATGAGCGTGGTTTCAATGTGCCGCAATCACATGGGCTGGGCATTATTGACGTGTTCGAGATCGCGGAAGTCACTCCCGAGCAAATTCTGAGTTTTGCCAAGGAACACATTTCGCTTGATGGTATTGATGGCCTCTTTATTTCGTGCGCTAATCTCAGAGCAATGGAAGCGGTCGAGGCCCTCGAGGCCTGGAGCGGGCTACCTGTCGTGACGAGCAACCTTGCCGCGGTTGAACAAGCCCTTGAGGAGCTGAAGCAACTATAAATCGCGCTCATGGGGCGAGGGCGTCCAGATAAGCCGCTCATGCCGCATATTTCACCAGCTTGCAAGCCGATTCACACAGTGAGGTGCCCGTCTGTTGGCAGGCTGCAAGGACCGTGGCTAAGCGGGTTCACCGATCAGTTCGTAGTCGGCACCGACCAATTCGTAGGTTCGTGCAGCACGCCGGTCGCGAGAGAGCAGTCGAAGCCCAAAGTGCTTGGCGGTCGCGGCGATCTGCCCGTCATAGATCGCGCCCCCCGGACGGTTCCCCTCAGCGAAGCTCGTCACGAGCGAAAGATAGAGTTCACCCGGAAGTTGAACGATCTTCCGGTCCAAGACCTGAAACACTTGTGCGACTGCAGCTGGCGGATACCGCAACTCTCCGGGGAGCCTTGTGAGCACACTGTATGCCTCAAGCATCGCGTGAGCCGGGAGCACCGAGACCCGCTCGAGCGCCCTGTTGCACTCGAGATGGCCGGGGCTATTCGGGTCGAACGCGGCAATGAGAACGCTCGTGTCACAGGTAGTGCTGGAGTCCCTCATCGCGCACCGCCTCAAGGGTCTCACGAACTATCTCGTCGGTGAGTGGTGGCAATTCACTTCCACCTAACCGGCGAAGCACAGGAATACTTCCGCTTCTATCGACCTGCACCTCAGGCATCGCATACTCGATCACGACCCGCCCGTCTTCGTAAACGATGTCGATGGGCGTCCCAGGCTTGAGTCCCATCGCATCACGGATCTTCTTAGGAACCACGACGCGGCCTGCTTTGTCGATGGTAGTGATCATGGCATAAAGAGTACCGTCAACTATGCCATCTGGCCACATGGGAGAATGGGGTGTCGCGATCCACACTCAACGCCACGGAGACCCAATGACTTCGCTCCCCCCGCAGCCCATCAGCCCGCTCGACGGTCGTTACCGCAAGGCGGTAGAAGGACTCGGCGACAGCCTCTCCGAGGCGGGGCTCAACAAGGCTCGCGTGCACGTTGAGGTTGAGTGGCTCGCGTACCTCACCGAGCACTCGCTGCTCGGTGGATTGCCGATGGGCGACGACCAGCTCGTCTCACTGCGTGAGTGGGCTGCGAACTTCGGTCAGGCCGAGATCGATCAGCTCGCTGAGACGGAGCGCGTGACCCAGCACGACGTGAAGGCTGTCGAATACCTGGTGCGCGACCGCCTTGAGGCGCAGGGGCTCGGGCAATTCGCCGAACTCACGCACGTGTGCTGCACGAGCGAAGACATCAACAACCTCTCGTACGCGCTCACCGTGCAGCAGGCGATTGCCGACGTGTGGCGCCCCAAGTTCGTTGATGTCATCGAGGAGCTCGAGCGTCAGGCCGCTCAGTACCGCGAGCTCGCGATGATGAGCCGCACGCACGGGCAGCCCGCGACACCGACCACGCTCGGCAAGGAACTCGCGGTCTTCGTGCACCGCCTGAAGCGCCAGCTCGATCAGATCGACGCGATCGAGTACCTCGGCAAGTTCTCGGGCGCGACCGGCACGTTTGCGGCGCACTTGGCGGCGGATCCGAACGCAGACTGGCCGACCATCTCACGCGAGTTCGTTGAGGGTCTCGGGCTCGACTGGAACCCGCTCACCACGCAGATCGAGTCGCACGACTGGCAGGCGGAGCTCTACACCCGCATCGCGCACGCGAACCGGATCCTCCACAACCTCGCGACCGACATCTGGAGCTACATCTCGATCGGGTACTTCCGCCAGATTCCCGTGGCTGGTGCGACAGGCTCCTCGACGATGCCGCATAAGGTGAATCCGATCCGCTTCGAAAATGCGGAGGCGAACCTCGAGCTCTCGAACGCGATTCTCGACTCGCTCGCCGCGACGCTCGTGACGAGCCGCTGGCAGCGCGACCTCACCGACTCGTCGGCACAGCGCAACATCGGTGTCGGCCTCGGCCACTCGGTGCTCGCACTCGACAACATCAAGCGCGGCCTCGGCCAGATCGACGCGGCACCCGAGGTGCTCGCTGCAGACCTCGGCTCCAACTGGGAGGTGCTCGGAGAGGCGATCCAGACCGTGATTCGCGCCGAGGTCACCTCGGGCCGCTCGTCGATCAGTGACCCATACGCGGCACTGAAGGAACTCACTCGCGGTCGCCGCATCGGTCAGGCAGAACTTATCGAGTTCGTATCTGCCCTCGAGATCGGCGACGAGGCGAAGCAGCGGCTGCTCGAACTCACCCCGGCAGGCTACGTAGGAATCGCGGCAGAGCTCATCGACTTCCTCGACTAGCACATCGCGCACTGCACGCATTCAGAGTTGTACGACAGAGTTAAAGACATGAGTGAAGTGACGAAGTTTAGCCGGTCTGTGACCCGCCATCGGTTTACCGCGCGAAAGGTGGCCGTGACCGCCGTCGCTAGACCGGTTGCATCGATGGCGCGTGTGACACTCGCGGGGCCAGACCTCCACGACTTCGCATCGACTGGGCCGACCGACCACATGAAGGTGTTCTTCCCGCACCCGTTCACCGGCGAGCTCAATGCGCCGACTGCCGTGGGGCCTGACGAAGACGGCATGGTGATGCCCGATGCTCAGACGTTCGGTAGATTCTTCACGCCGATGAATGTGCGCGTCGATGCCTCGGGAGCGACCGAGTTTGACCTCGATTTCTTCTTGCACGAAGATCCGGGTCCTGCTTCGTTTTGGGCCGAAAAGGCAGCCGTTGGCGACAAGCTCGTTGTTGCGGGGCCACGCGGTTCGAAGACTGTTCCGGCCGGCATCTCGCAACTGCTCTGCATCGTCGATGAGACCGCACTCCCCGCGACAAGTCGGTGGATCGCCGACGTGCCAGTTGATGTCGAGGTTGAGGTCGTTGCCGATGTTTCGTATGACGACATCGACTGGGTTGTTGATTACCTGCGCGATGCATCGGGTCGTGAGGTCACCGTTCGAGAGCCGCTTGGCGGGCTCGACCAGGCGCTACGCGACAGCGAGATCACTGACGACACGTTTGTGTTTGCCGCGGGTGACGCGAACCGGCTCATACCGCTGCGGCGCGTGATCCGCGACGAACTCGGGCTGCCCCGCGAGCAGTACGACATTTCGGGCTACTGGCGGAGCGGTGAGGCGAACTTCGACCACCACTCCCCGATTGATCCCGCTGACCCCGAGGACTAACTCCTTGTAGCGACGCTCGCTACACCGCTATGCATTCATGGCGCGGCGTGCTTCGATGGGGGTATGAACGAGGTCGAGCGGGCCCTCCGAAGCCAGGTTGAAGCACTTACGGCAACCGGCGCCTGCTTCCTGCTCGGGTGGCTCTCAGGCACGGTGGTCTTGTGGGGCGATCCTCGCCCGTTCACGGGTCCCAGTTCGGTGATCCTAGTGATGGCGCTCATCACCGGGCTGATCTCTGCTGCTGCGTTTGGCGTGAGCGCTGTGTGGCATCGAAGCGGTGAGGCGCGACCAATGCCGCACTGGCAGATCTTTATATCCAGCGTGTCAACGGTTGCGGTAGCTGTCACGCTGGGCGGTGTGACCGGCCTCGGCATGCTCCTTCTCGGAGAGATACTCACGACAGGACTACCGGGGCTCGAACTCGGCGCTGTCGGTGGCGGGATATTCGTTGGTGTTGCTGTCGCTGTGGCGGGCCGGTTCGCGTTCCAAACAGGGGTGAGCGTGAGCACGCGCAATCTGACTTCCCTGCTTTTCACGTTCTTAATGATCGGCACCCTGTTCGCCATGACGACCGCCACTGATCCAACGTGGTGGCAGCGGAACTTCTCACAACTGGGCACCGGAGGAAGCGCGTGGGCGTTCAACGGCACACTCATGATCGCTGGGGCATTAGTCTCGACTATCGGTTCGTATATTGGCCGCGATTTACACCGGCTCCTTGGAGACGGGCAGTTGAGGCGGATCGGAACAACAGTGCTGCTCTGGGCGTTCGCAGGTCTAGCCCTCGCTACGGTCGGGATGCTGCCGCTACACTCGTTGCCGCTACCTCACACCATCGCCGCATTCCTGACGCTCGCTCTGCTCGTCGCCTCGTCCCTACTCACGACGTTGACCCTGCCCGATCCACCACTGGTGCTGCGAATCGTCACTGTCTTTACGGCTCTTGTCGCGGCTGGAACAATCGTGACCACGTTTTTCGTACCGGTCATATCTGTGACTGTGCTCGAAGGGCTGCTCGTTGGCGTCATGCTGCTCTGGCTCACCACGTTGACGCGAGTCCTATGCATTCTCGTGCCAAACGTATCGCGCCCGTCGCGTCGCCAGCTGGTCTCCGCAGGCCCAGTGCAAATCAATAACTGGGAGTGCTACTAGTGCCAGTCAGCGTCTGGCCTCTCGAGATCCTTGCGTGCCTCTAAGTGTTCGTCGTTAGGCCTCTACGAGATCTCGCGAGTCAAAGTAAACGGCCAGCACTTCACCCGATTTACGAATATGCTGTGCCATCCACGATCGCGCCCGCTCAGCATCACCAGCCTTCAATGCATCAAGGATTTCATTGTGATCAGAAACGGTAGCCTCAGCCCAACCATCGATCTGCGGGAAAAATGCTCGAGGCACATACTTGCTGAAATTAGTAAGCGCCCAACGAAGGCGAACTGAGCCTGAGAGTTGATAAAGACCCTTATGAAATTCATGATCGGCGAGTTCCAACCCAACTGGATCGCCCAACTCTACGGCTTTGAGTAGCTTCGCATGAATTTCACCAAGCTCAACAATCTGCTCGCCATTTGCCGCACCTGTCGCCCGAGCGGCGAGTTCTCCAGCAATCAGTGCGTGGGCCTCAAAGATGTCACGAATGTCATCGCCGACCAGTGGAGCAACGATGAACCCCTTGCGTGGAACGAGTTCAAGAAATCCTTCCGCCCGCAGAGCATGAAGCGCCTCACGTACCGGTGTAGCGGAAACATCGAGAGCGCCAGCAACAGCTTCAACCCGCACAGAGGCTCCAGGCACATACTCACCTGCCATGATCGACTGCCGCAGGTGCGAAGCTACTTCCTCGCTGAGCTGAGGTCTCTGCATTCATCCTCCTGAATAGTTCGTCGAACTGACCTAGTACTTAATTCAGGAAATATTATATCTAGTC
>JBEBUJ010000031.1:0-26027 GCA_040393365.1 Leucobacter denitrificans | reverse complement strand
TCTCAAGAACCAGACACTCCCCGTACCGACCCAACCGGACCCTCCGAAAAGCAACTTTTCTAACTTACCACCACCGGCATCCCCGCGCAAATCCATTCTGCCGCAGTTTGCGACATACGAATCTGGCCGATTATCTCGGCTGAAGATTTGCCGCCCAGAGGCGGCCACCATCATGGTGAGAAGCGAATCTCTATTCTACCCCTGCTTCACGAGCTATTTCAAGCCATAGTGGAGAGGTAATTTAGAAGATTTTCGCGGCCTGTCCGTTTCGCTTTTCGCTTTCCGTCCTGGCCAACGAGAGATAACATTACCTCCGATCCGGGGCACCCACAAATCGGGTGCGGCTGAGATTCGAAGTTCCCAATGTTTACCTCGAATTCACCTGTTTTCCGGGTGTGTCGCGCCTGAGATGCAGAAAAGGGGGAACCACAGAAATGGCTCCCCCTTTTCTGCATGCTGCGTACCCGATCCGCCTATGAGGCGAAGCGCGCCACCGCTCGTACCGGCGATCCGTCGACCCCGGCGAGCCGAAGTGGCAGGATCGAAAGCTCGACCGCATCGGGAACAGCGTCGAGGGAAGTGAGGTTCTCGACGATGACGCCGTCATTCCCTAACCAGAACTCATGCACGGGCATCCCGAGCTCTGGCCGCGACGTGGCGTCGGGGCTCAGCGTATCGACGCCGAGCACTCGCGCTCCCCGCTCCCAGAGGAGAGCTGCGAGTTCGCGAGACAGATACGGGTGGTTCGTGACCTCCGGGGTGCCGAACTTATCGCTCCAGCCGGTTGCCACACAGACGATGCTCGGGAGCGACGAGGGAACAGCAACCTCTGCGGGACCGAGCTCCGCACCCGCATCCGCAGTCGCCCGTAACACACGGGCCTCACCCCAGAGTAGGTCGAGTGGGATCTGATCCACCGTTCGTCCACCCACAACTGAGTGCGAGGGCGCGTCGAGATGCGTCCCCGTGTGTGAGCCCAGATTCATCCGCTCAACGGCCACCCCGTCGCGTGCAATGGTGAGCGCGGGCTCAATGCGCACGCTCGGGTCACCGGGATACACCTGCATGTCAGTGACAAGCGGGTGACTCAGGTCGACGAACCTCATGAGCGCTAGCCTCCGATGCGCAACGCAGACGTCGCGTCGGCACCGTCGAGCAGATGGCCCGTCGGATCCGCATCGCGTGAATCTCGGAGCCCGAGAGCACCATTACGCCCCACTCCCACCATCAGTCCGAGATAGAGCAGGAAGCTCACGACGAATGCGGGAATGTTCGCGCCGATCGGGCTGGGCCACACGTACGCGAGTAGGTACGACAGTACGGCTCCTACTATCCACACAACAATGGCGACCCAGTTCACGCCGCCGCGGTACCAGTACCGACTCTCGGGGCGCTCGTGAAGTATCTGACGCGAGTACCCGCGGCGCTTGAGCAGATAGTAGTCGGCGATCATGATCGCGAACACCGGCACAAAGAACGCGCTGATGACGAACAGGAAGTCGGTGAACTGATTGAGGAGCCCGAGGAAGGTCGATCCGATGATCGATATTACGCCGAGTACGAGAGCGGTCGGCAAAAACTTCAGGTGCCAGCGTGACTGCGCGTTCACTGTGGACGTGACCATTCCGAAGACAACCATCGTGTTTGTCGCCATGACCGAAAGGAAGATCGCAATGCCGAGAGGCCACCCAAACTCGGAAACGATCACGGCGGGATCGAACGCGATCGCTTCGTGTCCGCGCATGAGCACGACACAGTAGGCGATGAGACCGAGGAACATCGCGATCGACGTAGACAGGGTGTATCCGATGCCCGAGCCGACAATTCCCGCAACACTATTCTTCGCGTGCCGGTTCATATCTGCCGACAGCACTGTCCAGGAAATCGCTGTCGCAATCACCATGTCGAGCGTAATGAAGGGGGTGCCTCCAAGTTCTGGATCCACGGGGATTGCCGCGAACTCTGACGGGCTGAATGCCGAAAACGCGGCGACAAACACAAACGCCATTACGACGAGAATCGCAAGTGCGAGCCAAGGCTCAACTCGCGAGATTCCCGTGTGCCCGAAAATCGCGAGCACGACAACAATGGCCTGGCAAATCGCGGAGAACAGAATGGGGTTCGAGAAGCCCGTCGCCTCAGCGATGAGATAGTTGATCGTGACGCCGGCAAGCATGGCCTGCACCCAGCTCCACCCCATAAGAATGATGAGGTTGGCTGCAGCAGGCAGCATGCTGCCTCGGATCCCAAACGATCCACGAGTGAGCGCCATCGTCGGAAGCCCGGTTCGTGTGCCGATGTTTCCCACGAGTACGAGCACGATAACACCGAGGAGCGTTCCGACAACGATCATCGCGCTCGCGGTGCCGAACGAGACAGCGGGCGTAAACAGCGTGCCGGTGAGGAGCGTCGTGACAACAAGGTTGGCTGCGAGCCAGATCATGCCGATTCGCAGGATTCCCTGTTTGCCTCTGACAGGTCCAGCGGAGTCATCGTGGCCGTCGAGATTCACGGCCATGGTTTCGGGGGTGCTCATGCTGCGACCTCCTCGGTCGACATTGCCGATGCTTGTTCGGGGACGGTTGAAAGATGCTCGTGGATCGCAGTGAGCGAATGCTCGTCCGTGGTGCGGAAGATGATGCTCTCACGCTCGACATACGAATCAGGGCCCTCGCTCGATTCGATACTTGTCGCAACGGTGTGGCTGAACACTGCGCCGCCGGGAAACACCTGCACGAGACGGTCGGTCGAGTGGCAGGAGGTGACGCGCCAACCGGATTCGATCCAGCTCGCCCAGAGAGCCTCGTACTCCTGTCTCGAGTTCAGTCTTGATGCTTCTGGATGGAAGATGAATGTTGCGTCATCTGAGAAGCCGGAAAAGTAGGCTCTCGTGTCTGTGGCTGCGAACGCGGCAACGATTGCGTCTGCCGCCTCCAGAACTTGTACTTCGGTTGGGGTGTACATGAATGCGTCCTTGGATTCTTAAAGATTCGAATGAGGATCTATGAGCTGCGAACTGCCATAGCGGTGACCAGTTCATACACCACATGGCTCGCGGCAACCGCAGTGATCTGAGCATGGTCATACGCCGGTGCGACCTCAACGACGTCAGCGCCCACAATATTGAGGTCTGCAAGGCCACGAATCATGCGCAGGAGTTCACGGCTTGTGAGGCCTCCCGCTTCGGGCGTTCCGGTGCCGGGGGCGTGCGAAGGGTCGAGTACATCGATGTCGATCGAAATGTAGAGCGGCTTGTCGCCAACTCGGTTGCGGATCCGCTCGAGCGTGGCGGGCACGCCGTGCTCCTCGACAAACTCAGTCGTTACGATCTGAAAACCAAGCATTTCGTCATCTGCGAGGTCCTGCTTTCCGTACAGCGGGCCGCGGATCCCGCCATGCATCGACGCCTTCATATCGATGAGGCCCTCTTCAGACGCGCGGCGGAATGGCGTACCGTGCGTGGTCGGCGCACCGAAGTAGGTGTCCCATGTATCGAGGTGGGCATCGAAGTGCAGTACCGCAACAGGGCCGTGCTTCTTGTTGATCGCACGGAGCAGTGGGAGTGCGATCGTGTGATCACCGCCGATGGTGACGATCTTGTCCACCTGCTCCCCCAGTTCAGTTGCGGCGTCTTCGATACCCTTGACAGCCTCATCGAGGCTGAACGGGTTCGCTGAAATGTCGCCCGCATCTACGACCTGCTTGAGTTCAAACGGCGAAGCGTCTTGTGCCGGGTTGTACGGTCGGAGCAGCCGCGATGCCTCTCGGACATGCGTTGGACCGAATCGGGCGCCGGGCCTGAAGCTCACGCCAGTATCGAACGGAACTCCGACAATCGCGATATCGGCAGACGGCACGTCCTCAATGCGTGGAAGCTTCGCAAACGTTGCGATTCCGGCGTATCTCGGCGTGAGACTCGCATCGACGGGGCCCTGGGGAGAATGTGTTGACACGGGTGCTCCAATGCGCGGTTGTTGCATGCTAGTAAACTTTAGGTTATTGTTAGTAAACCTTCTGCAACTATATGTGACGTTCGTCGTTGCGGTCAATTACTTGGAGTTTCCCTGCGCGCACTCAACCTCACCTCGAGTCCTTCGGAGATTCGCATTGGTGCCAAACTGCGGTCATCTCGACTTGCACAAAATCTCACGCTCGAGAAGCTTGCGAAATCGACGGAACTCACGAAAGGGTTCATCAGCCGTATTGAGCGCGATGAAACCATGCCAAGCGTCCCTACGCTGGTGCAGCTTTGCCAAGCACTGTCATTGCCCATCGGAGCGCTGTTCGAGGAACCGGAGATTCATCTGATGCCTCTCGACGTCGCGCCGCGCATCAACATGGGGGGCACCGGCACTGATGAGCGACTCTTAACCCCTCGCTCCGAAGAATTAGTGCAGGTCATCCGTTCAACAGTTGAGCCCCACGGTTCAGGAGGCGCAGAGTTATACACGGTGAACTGCAATGTCGAGTCGGTGCACCTCATCAGCGGCGAAGTAACTCTTCGATTTGCGAACCGAGAAGTCGCTCTCGCAGCGGGAGATACAACGACTTTTCCGGGGAGCACTCCGCATACCTGGGTCGCGGGCGCGGCGGGCGCTGAGATTATGTGGATCCTCGCCCCCGCCGCTTGGAGTGGTGCAGCGTGAGAAGCTTTAGTTGATCCTGGCCGCGAGCTGCGCATCCATGTCACGCATCGCTGCGGCCGTCTGCGTCAAAAAGCTCTGAATCTCTGTCAGCTTTTCAACCACGGCGTTCGCACTTGCCGTGTACTCCTGATAGGCAGCATTGAACTTTCCCGATGCCTGATCAGTCACAAAGCCAGACGTCACCAAATTGCCGATTTGCGACTGCATCGACTGCAGCTTCTGCGTGATCTCGTCACGCCCCGCACCCAGCTGCGATGCAGACTGTTCGATCTCACCATATGAAATAGATATATTCGCCACGAGGGACTCCTTCAAGTACTGCGCAGAGCCCCTGGTACGCGCCATGTTGTTCGGTAAAGCATCACCGAAGGTTCGGTGATGCCCCGACGCTAACAGGTCACATGCCCGGCCATAAGTCCGGCGCAACAGCGCTGTGGATAACTCAGAACACGCACTAGGTGACGACCACCCCGGCGAGCGTCTTCTTCCCCCTTCGGAGCACAGCAAACCGCCCGTGCAGCAAGTCAGTAGGCGCAAGCACCGCTGCGTCACCCTCAACCTTCGCGTTGTTCACGTACACGCCACCTTGCGCGATCGCCCGACGAGCCTCCCCGAGCCCCTTCACGAGTTGGGTGTCCACGAGCAGTTGCGCGATGCTTGAGCCGGGTTCCCCGGCTCCGGTCGGAAGCTCTGAGAGCGCGGCCTCGAGGGTGGCCGCATCGAGCGATTCAAGATCACCCTGTCCGAACAGCGCGGCCGAGGCGTCGATCGCACCCTGTGTCGCAGCGGCACCGTGGACAAGGGTGGTCACTTCCAATGCGAGACGTTTCTGCGCGGCTCGGCGGAACGGCTCTTCTTCAACCTGGCGCGCGTACTCCTCGATCTCGATCCGTGGCATAAAGGTAAACACTTTGAGTCGATCGATGACGTCAGCATCGGCCTGATTGAGCCAGAACTGGTAGAACGCGTACGGCGAACACATCTCTGGATCGAGCCAAATCGCATTGCCCTCGCTCTTACCGAACTTGGTTCCGTCTGAGTTCGTGATCAGTGGAGTACCAATTGCGTGCGCAGACACTCCTTCAACCTTGCGAATCAGGTCGGTCCCACTCGTGAGGTTGCCCCACTGATCGCTCCCGCCAGACTGCAGTTTGCAATCGTACTGGCGGTAGAGCTCAAGAAAATCGAATCCCTGCAGGATCTGGTAACTGAACTCCGTGTAGCTGATGCCCTCATCTGAGTTCAGCCGAGCCGCCACTGCGTCTTTTTTGAGCATAGTGCCCACCCGAAAATGCTTACCGACCTCGCGCAGAAAGTCGATCGCCGAAAGTGGTGCCGTCCAGTCGAGATTGTTCACGATCCGCACGGCATTCTCGCCCTCGTTCGCGAGAAACCTCGTTACCTGAGATTGCAATTTGCCAACCCATTCTGCAACGGTCTCTCGGCTGTTGAGTGTGCGCTCCGCGGTCGGCCGTGGGTCGCCAATAAGCCCGGTGGATCCACCGACGAGCCCGAGCGGCCTGTGGCCCTTGAGCTGGATGCGGCGCAAAAGCAACAACTGTACGAGGTTCCCGAGATGCAGACTGGGCGCGGTCGGATCGAAACCGCAGTAATACGTGAACGATTCGCCCTCGAGCAGATTCGACAGTGCTTCTGCGTCTGTCGACACGTGCACGAGCCCACGCCATTCCAGTTCCTCAAGAAGTGTTGGGAAACTGTCATCATTGCGCTGAGCTGCGAGAATTTCTGAGCGTTCATTACTTGCAGTCACGACTGGCAGTTTACCGCGCCTCGCGGCGCAACACGGCACGGGGAAACACACCGGCGCATTTGCGGCGAGTTGCACCGCAGCGGCAACTACACTGACGCATAGCGTTTAGTGCTCGATGAGAGCGTACATGAGGAGACCAACGATGCAAGCTCCGCCTCGGGTGCTGCGCATTGGTGTCGTCGAGGATCAACCGCTCTTTCGAGAAATGCTTCAGCATCTCTTGGGCTCAGTACCCGGTTTTCGTGTGTGTACGGCTCATGGTGTCTCCGAGGCCTCGGCCTGGAACGCACAGGAGTTAGACGTTGCTCTGCTCGATTTCGAACTTCCAGATGGCACGGGACTCGAACTCGGGCGACAGCTCAGGCAGGCCAACCCGCAGCTTGGGGTGGTGCTGCTGTCAGCTGTGGATCGCGCGAGTTCACTCCTAGAGATCGACAACCAGGACCGATGGAGTTACCTGTCAAAGACGTCGGCCACTTCGACCGCCGACCTGGTTCGCACGATCCGACTGGCCGCGAGCGGCGGCTCATTTATCGACCCGAACATCGTGGCGCGCAGAACGCCGCGTGCAGGAAGTCCGCTCGCCGTGCTCAGTGCACGACAGTACTCCGTACTCATGCTCATTGCAGAGGGACTCACTAATCAGACGATCGCCGCTCGCCTGGGCATTGCCCCGAACTCGGTCAACAATCATGTGAATGCGGTGTATGCGGCGCTGGGATTTAACAATACGACCCATAACCCTCGCGTATCGGCCGTGCGTGCGTTTCTGAAGGATTCAGCGTGAGCCTCTCTCAGCGCCAAGAACACCACGCCGATCGAACGCTGTTCCTCACATCGGTGGCGCTCATCGGATCGGTTTTCGCGATCGGCGTCACAGCCCAATCGGTCGTCGTACTCGGCATCGATGCCGTATCCCCAGGAACGCACGAACTTGCTCCAGGCATTGACGTCATAGTCCGTATCTCTGTGAATCTCGCTTCCGTTGCGATCCTTGCTCTGTGTTCGGTTTGGCTCCGATTGTGCATCCGAACACTCGGCAAGTTCTTTGCTCTCAGCGTGATCGCTTCAAGCATCGCTGCAGTGATTCGATCTCTGCTGCAACTCGTCATTGGTATCTACGATGATCCCGTTACTGCGGCGAGTGACGCTCTGATCACCGCACCGGTCTGCGTTGTCGTACTCGTCATCGCGCACGTGCTTGTCACGCTGAACCGCAAAGCCCGAGCCGCTGAGCAAGCGCACCAGCAAGCAGCCATGCGGGCTGCCGAAGCACTTAGTTCACTCCAGCAAGAAGAACTGCGCGTGCGCCGCGAAGTGGCTGATGCCCTCCACGGGACGATGCAGCAGCGCCTTGTGTTCCTTTCTGCAGAACTTGAATCCATCGGATCGGAAATCGTCAAACTTGCAGAGCCAGGTGCAGAGAGCGCGCTCAAACCAAGCGACGCCGTCGCACTTGAGAGCCGGATTCATGACGTGCGAAGTGGACTCAACTCGATGCGAGAGCAAGACCTTCGAACCCTCAGCGCTGCGCTGTATCCCGAGGCACTCGACCGCGGTCTTGTGCCAGCGATCCGAGCACTCACGGCACGAATTCCTGCATCAATACCGGTTGAACTCCTCACCGATGACATCTCGTCACCAGACGGACTGGACACGGGGTCACGTCTCCTGCTTATTCGAGCAGCAGAGGAAGGAGTGACGAACGCGCTGCGGCACGGCAGAGCTGTGAGTATCTCGCTCGAACTCACGCGCGACATTGAACCTGACGGGCCTGTCTATAGACTCAGCGTGCGTCATCGGGGTGTACGCCCGGAAGAACCCATCGTTCTGAGCGGACTCGCGCGTCTCAAGAGACGACTTATCGACCTCGGCGGCGATCTCTTGTTCGCTGCCGAAGGCGACGGCGCACGATTGAGTGCTTGGGTTCCTGAGGATCACGAACGCAAGCCATGAGCGCCGGTGTCAGGCGAGTGCGATAAGTCAATGCTCACCGCACTCGCATCCCCCGACACTGCAGCCCCCGCTCAGGAGAATACGGCTGCGCCCGCAGTTCGTCGAATCTCCTAGCTAGTTTTAACTAGTAGAGATCGCACGAGGCGACAAGCTTAGGGGTCAGCTCTTGAACTCTGAGATACGCTCTCCGAGCTTCAGAAGTTGCTCAGCTACGCGCACCGAGGCAGTGCCGCCCACGCCGGTTCGAGAATTCACCGACCCTTCGATGGTGAGCACTTCACGCACTCCCGGGGTGAGGTGCTCTGAAACCGACAGCAGCTCGTCATCGCTCGGGTCGTGGAGCTCGATCCCGCGCTCTTCGCAGTACCGCACAAGCTCGCCTGAAATTTCGTGCGCATCGCGGAAGATCACGCCCTGTTTCACGAGCCATTCGGCGACATCCGTCGCGAGCGAGAAGCCCTGCGGAGCTAGCTTCGCCATGCGCTCGGTGTTGAAGGTCATTGTCGCGACCATGCCAGTGAAGGCAGGCAGGAGTACCTCGAGCTGCGCGATCGAATCGAATACCGGCTCTTTGTCTTCCTGCAAGTCACGGTTGTATGCGAGTGGCTGGGCTTTCAGTGTCGCGAGCAGACCCGTGAGGTTTCCGATGAGGCGCCCTGATTTTCCGCGTGCAAGTTCAGCAATGTCTGGGTTCTTCTTCTGCGGCATGATGCTCGACCCCGTCGAGTACCCGTCGTGAAGGCGCACAAACCCGAATTCCTTCGTGTTCCAAATAATGATCTCTTCGGCCAAGCGCGACACATCGATACCGATCTGCGCTGTGATGTATGCGAACTCCGCAAACACATCGCGAGCGGCCGTGCCATCAATCGAGTTCTCAAGGGGCTCGCCGAGTCCAAGCTCATGGGCAACAAGTCGTGGATCGAGCGCCAGCGACGATCCCGCAAGCGCTCCACCGCCATACGGCGATGCAGTGGTGCGAAGCTTCCAATCACGCAGACGCTCAAGATCTCGAATAAGTGGCCAGGCATGCGCGGCGAGGTGGTGGGCGAGGAGCACCGGTTGCGCGTGCTGCATGTGTGTGCGGCCGGGGAGGATCGCGCCCTCGTGGGAAACAGCCTGGGTGTGAAGTGCTTCCACGAGATCCACCACCAACTGGGCGATGTTCTCAGCGTGCTCAAGCAAATACATGCGGCCGAGCGCGGCTACCTGGTCATTGCGGCTACGCCCCGCACGAAGCTTGCCCCCGAGGCCCACTCCCGTGATCTCGATCAGACCACGTTCGAGCGCCGAGTGCACGTCTTCATCGCTCTCGGCCGCCACGAACCGACCGTCTGCTACGCGTGCGGCAAGCTCATCGAGCGCCGCACGCATCTCAGTGAGCTCCTGCTCGGTGAGAAAACCGGCAGCGGCGAGCGCCTTGGCGTGCGCCTTCGAACCACGAATGTCGTATTGCGCGAGAGCCCAGTCGAACTGCGTCGACTTGCTGATTGTCTGGAGTTCGGGCGAGGGGCCGCTCGCAAAGCGTCCACCCCAGAGGGCGCCAGCTTCTGCCGCACGATTACCCGTCTCAGTCATTACTTGCTCTCCTTCAACAGCCACGCCATAAGTGCCTTCTGGGCATGCACCCGGTTCTCTGCTTCGTCCCAGACCACGCTTTGCGGGCCGTCGATGACCTCTGGCGCAACTTCATACTCCCGATAGGCCGGAAGGCAGTGCAGAAATATCGCGTCCTGCTTCGCCCGCGCCATGAGTTCTGTTGTTACCCGATATGCGCCGAAAGTCGCGATGCGCTGTTCCTTCTCGGCTTCCTGACCCATCGACACCCACGTGTCGGTGATGACCGCATCTGCGCCGGTGACGGCTTCAACCGGATCCGTCAGTACCGTCACGCTGCCACCAGTTTCGGCCGCAATTCGCTTCGCGTCCTCGACGATGCCCGCGCGCGGAGCATAACCCTCGGGACCCGCGATGCGGATATGCATACCGGCAGTCGCGAACCCCAGCAGGTACGAGTGGCCCATGTTGTTCGCAGCATCGCCAAGATAGGTCGCGGTGAGTCCCGGGAGGTCGCCTTTGTGCTCACGAATCGTCTGCAGATCGGCAAGAATCTGGCAGGGGTGAAAGTCATCGCTCAGGCTATTGATGACGGGCACACGTGCGTACTCGGCCATCTCTTCAAGACCGGCGTGAGCAAATGTTCGCCAGACTATTGTCGACACCATGCGAGAGAGTACTCGTGCGGTGTCGGCAATTGACTCCTTCGCACCGAGCTGCGCCTCACCGGGATTCACGATGATTGGATTTCCACCGAGATCCGCGATTCCAGAAGCGAAACTAAAGCGGGTGCGCGTCGATGTCTTGTCGAACAGCACTGCAACAGACTGCGGCCCCTCGAGAGGTCGCTCTCGGTAACGATCTACCTTCATACTCGCGGCAAGCTCGAGCACCTCGAGTTGTTCGGCATGGGTAAGGTCGTCATCTCTGAGAAAGTGCCTGGTCACTCACCTAGTCTAGCCGTCCGCTCAGACGAATCTTTTACGCACGTACCCGTTTCCGCGCTTCCTCACGGGGTGGCGTCTAGAGCGCAGCTTCCACTTCAGACTCAATCGCCGCAGCTTGCGTTGCGGGAGCCAATTCGAGAACCCGGTTCGTGCGATCGAGCGATGCCTTCGCTGCCTCAGGTCGGCCATTGAGGCCCTCACCGAGCGCAGGTACCTGCTGCTTAAACTTCTGCTCCCACTCGTTCGCATACTCTTCGGGGAAGCACTTCTCGAGCACACCGAGCATTGCATATACCGCGGTCGATGCCCCCGGAGAAGCTCCGAGCAATCCAGCGATCGAGCCGTCAGCACCGGTGATGACTTCGGTGCCGAACTGCAGCACGCCGCCCTTTTCAGGGTCTTTCTTCATCACCTGCACGCGTTGACCTGCTGTAATCATTTCCCAATCTTGCGGGCGCGCGCTCGGCATGTACTGACGCAGTGTCTCAAGCTGCTTTTCACGGCTTGCAAACACCTCCGAGAGAAGATACTTCTCGAGTGCGAACTCAGTGAGCCCGACCTTAATCATAGGCCCGATGTTATGGGGGCGGATCGAGAGCGGCAGGTCAAGCCACGAACCCTTTTTCAAGAAGTTTGGGCTGAAGCCCGCGTATGGACCGAACAGCAAACTCGGTTCGCCGTCAATGATGCGGGTATCCAGGTGAGGTACTGACATAGGTGGAGCTCCGACTGCCGCCTTGCCGTACACCTTGGCCTGGTGAAGCTTCACCACCTCTGGGTTCGAAGTCTTCAAGAATTGTCCGCTGATGGGGAACCCACCAAAGCCCTTGATCTCGGGAATCTGAGACGACTGCAGGAGCGGCAAAGCTCCGCCACCGGCGCCGACAAAGACAAACTTCGCGCTTGTGAGCGAGGTGCCATACCCCGCAAGGTTGCGCACGTGCACATCCCACGTACCGTCATCATGACGCTTCAGTTTGGTCACCTCGTGCGCAAGGTTCAGAATCGCACCCTCGCTGACGAGGTAGTCAAAAAGCTGACGGGTGAGCGAACCGAAATCAACGTCGGTGCCGCTCTCAGAGCGGGTTGCGGCAACAACCTCGTCCTTCGCACGGCGGTCAATGAGCAGCGGCGCCCATTCTGCAATCTGCTGCGGGTCGTCAGAGAACTCCATGTCAGCGAACAGCGGTTCTTGCTTGAGCAGTTCGAAACGTCGCCGAAGAAAATCAACGTTGTCGTCGCCCGTGACAAACGTCATGTGAGGGGTCGAGTTAATAAAGCTCGATGGCTCCCCCAAAATGCCCCGCTCAATAAGCGTCGACCACCACTCACGTGAAAGCTGAAACTGCTCATTGATACTCACCGCTTTGGCGGTGGACATGCTGCCGTCCTTGCCCTCCGGCATGTAGTTGAGCTCACACAGCGCGGCATGACCTGTGCCCGCGTTATTCCAACCGTTACTGCTCTCAGTTGCAACCTCAGCACGAGATTCGTAGATCGCAATCGACCAATCAGGTCGAACCAGCTTGATGAGGGTTCCAAGCGTGGCGCTCATGATGCCGCCACCGATCAATACAACGTCTACCGTGTTCTTGCTCACGATCGCTAAGTCTACCTCCTTACTCCCACCGAATTCAGGACGCTCCCACAGATTGTGGTGAGGTGGATCGGCGAGCCTCCGAAAGCGTGCCAGCGGAAGAATCGATGATGCTGCTATAGCCCAGCCGACGCGCTTCAGCAATGCGCTGCGCCCCAGACGAGACGGGACGGATCTCACCCGCCAAGCTCAACTCACCAAACGCAACGAGGTCGTGCGCGAGGGCCCGATCAGACACGGCCGAGAGCACGGCAAGGGCGATCGCGAGATCGGCACCCGGTTCGCTGAGCTTCACCCCACCAACGGTTGATACATACACGTCCTGGTCATGCAGGCGCACGCCCGCTCGGCGCTCGAGAACCGCGAGAATCATCGCAACGCGCGATGCGTCAACCCCGCTCGTGACCCGCCGGGGATTCGGGGTTGCGCTCTTCGCAACAAGCGCTTGAATCTCTACAGGCAAGGCCCTGCGTCCTTCCATCGCCACGGTCGCGCAGGTTCCGCTCACGGGGCTTGATCCACGCCCCAAGAACAACCCGCTCGGGTCTGCGACCTCGGCGATACCGCCACCCGTCATCTCGAAACATCCAACCTCGTCGGTGGGACCAAAACGATTCTTCAAGCTTCGCAAGAACCTCAGCGCAGTATTGCGGTCTCCCTCGAAGTGGCACACTACGTCGACAAGGTGTTCGAGTAGCCTCGGCCCCGCCACCGCCCCGTCTTTCGTCACGTGACCCACCAACACGACGGGGATCCCCTGCTGCTTGGCCACCCGGATAAGTGCCGCCGCAACCTCACGTACCTGCGAGGGCCCACCGGCAATGCCGTCGACCTGATCGCTCGCAAGAGTCTGCACCGAGTCAATTACGAGAAGCCCGGGCTGAATTGCTTCGATGTGTCCGAGTACCGTCGCTAGGTCGGTTTCGCTGGCGAGGAAGAGGGCGTCTTCAAGAGCGTTCGTACGCTCGGCGCGCATGCGAATTTGCCCGACAGACTCTTCACCGCTCACATAAAGCACTCGCGCGCCGTGTCGAGCGATGCGGGCTGCGACATCAAGGAGAAGTGTGGATTTACCGACGCCCGGCTCCCCCGACATGAGAATCGCAGCTCCAGGCACGATGCCACCCCCGAGCACGCGGTCAAGCTCAGCGATACCTGTCTGCCGGTGCTTCACCTCGTCGCCCGACACTTGAGTGATCGGGCGCGCCTCGCTGCCGGCCTCGGGAGCACTCGGGCGCACAGTTCGTGCAAGTGTGGCTTTGGGAGCACCACGCACCTCGACTGTGCCCCACTGTTGACATTCACCGCAGCGGCCCACCCACTTCGCAGCTTGCCACCCGCACTCAGTGCAGACGTAGGTGCTTGTCGTTCTTGCCATGGGGCGAGCCTATACGGGAGGTCTGACATTAGGAGATGCGAGGGTCGATTCGCGCATCGGACCCAAATCCCGTAAACTTTTCCGCGGTGACGTGTCCGAGCGGCCGAAGGTGCAACACTCGAAATGTTGTGTGTAGTGACCCTGCACCGAGGGTTCAAATCCCTCCGTCACCGCCACAGAAAAACCCCCGGGTCCCAGCATTTGCAAGGGATCCGGGGGTTTTGCTTTGTGTTCCTAGCGGAATGCAGCCTCGCCGGTGAGCACCTGTCCGAGCACGAGGGTGTGCATCTCAACGGTGCCCTCATAGGTGAGCACAGACTCAAGGTTGTTCTGGTGGCGGATCACCGGGTACTCAAGCGAGATGCCGTTCGCACCGAGAATTGTGCGGGCGGTACGGCAGATCTCAATCGCCTCGCGAACGTTGTTGAGCTTGCCAATCGACACCTGTTCGGGGCGCAACTTATCGGCATCTTTACGTCGACCGAGGTGAACCGCGAGCAGGTAGCCCTTGATGTACTCAAGCGACATGTCGGCAAGCTTCTGCTGGGTGAGCTGGAATGCGCCGATCGGCTTTCCGAACTGCACGCGCTCCTGCGAGTAGCGGCGCGCAGCCTCCATGCTCGAGCGAGCCGCGCCGAGCGCTCCCCAAACGATTCCGTAGCGCGCCTCGTTCAGGCACGAGAGCGGGCCTTTGAGTCCGCGAGCCTCCGGCAGCATCGCCGACTCGGGGAGGCGCACACCGTCGAGCACGAGCTCACCGGTCGCCGAGGCACGCAGCGAGAGCTTGTGCTTGATCTCGGGTGCTGAGAAGCCTGGGGTGTCGGTCGGCACGACAAAGCCGCGAATCCCCTCGTCAGTCTGCGCCCACACGATGGCGACGTCTGCGTATGGGGCATTCGAGATCCACATTTTGCGACCGTCGAGCACCCAGTCCGAACCATCACGGCGAGCGCGCGTCTGCATATTGCCGGGGTCAGAACCTACGTCAGGCTCGGTGAGTCCGAAGCAGCCAATCGCGTCGCCCGCGGCCATGCGGGGCAGCCACTCCTGCTTTTGCTCCTCCGAACCCCAACGCCAAATAGCGAACATGGCGAGAGAACCCTGCACAGAGACCAGTGAGCGAAGACCGGAGTCGGTCGCCTCGATCTCAAGGCAGGCCACGCCGTACTCGGTCGCACTCATTCCGGCGCACCCGTATCCCTCAAGGTGCATACCGAGCACGCCGAGTGAGCCGAGTTCCTTGGTGAGTTCGCGAATGTTCGGGATGCCTCCCTGCTCGAACCACTCGGCAATGTAGGGCTCGGCGATCGAATCGAGCGTCTGGCGCACTGCACCGCGAATGGCCTTCTCGTCTTCGGTGAGCAGGTCATCGAGGCCCGCCGGATCCGTTGGATCGAGCGCGGGCAGCTTGGTGGGGTCGAAGTGGCTCATTGTTCCTCCTGGTGTAGCCATGCGCGCACGGCATCGCTATGCTCGCCGAGTCGTGGCGGCGCGTTGTATCTGGAAATTGGGGTATCGGAAAAGGTGATCGGGTTGCGAACCTGCGCTGGCTGACCCTTGCCCACCTCGACCAGTGGTTCGAGGCCGAGCTCGGTGGCGAGCGCAAACCCATCGGCGATGCTGCCTACATTGCCCGCTGGCACACCGACGGCAAGAAACTTCTTGACCCAGGCGCCTGCGCTATCTGCGGCGAGGCGTTCGGCGAGAGCTGCTGCGAGCGCAGGTCGGTTCTGCACTCGCGCGGCATTCGTGGCAAATCGCTCGTCATCAGCAAGCGATTCGTCACCGAGCACAGTAGCGAGTTTTCGAAATTGGCCGTCGTTACCGCAGGCTATCGCTATCGGGCCGTCTGCGCACGGCAAGGATTCGTAGGGTGCGATCGATGGGTGCGCGTTTCCGAGCCTGCCGGGCGAGGTGCCGGTGGCGAGGAAGCTCGAGGCCTGATTCACGAGTGACGAGAGCAGACTCGAGAGCAGGTTCACCTCGACGTGCTGCCCTCGTCCTGTCGCATTGCGCGCATGCAACCCGGCAAGAATTCCGATGGTCGCGTCTTTGCCGGTGAGCACGTCGACAAGCGCAACCCCCGATTTCATCGGGGTTCCGCCTGCTGCGTCGGGGTCACCGGTGATAGACATGAGCCCGCCTACCGCCTGCACGAGGAAGTCGTAGCCGGGCAGATGTGCTCCGCCTCCGCTTCCGAACCCGCTAATTGAGCAGTACACGACCGCGGGATTCGACTCGTACACCTGCTCAAATCCGAGATCAAAGCGGTCAAGCGCACCTGGCCTGAAGTTCTCGATGAAGACGTCGGCGCGCCGGGCAAGTTCCCTTGCGAGTTCGCGATCTTGTGGATCGCCTAAGTCGAGCGTCACCGACTCTTTATTGCGGTTGGCACTCTCAAAATATGCCGCGCTATTGTCTGTCCACGGTGGCCCCCAAGCGCGGGTGTCATCCCCTGCCCCTGGCCGCTCAACCTTGATGACTCGGGCACCGAGATCCGCAAGGGTGGCTGTGGCATACGGCCCTGCCAGCACACGGCTAAAGTCGGCAACGAGTATGCCGTCGAGCGGAAGGGTCATAAAGTCAGTCTCCCTGAACTCTGCGTTGATGTGAAGTATCAACCTTGACCCCTTCAAATACCTTTTAGGTATCGTCTCCGGTTCCGAGCTGCTCTGCCGTCTCAATAATCGCCGCGAGCGGTGGAGTAACCTCGTTGCGACGCCAGGCGAGCCGCACTTCGACCTCGCCGAGCGACGGTTCGAGTGGCAAGAATGCAACGGTATGCACGGGCACGTTTTCGCGTACACCCGAGAAAGTCAGGGCCACGCCGATCCCCGCATCGACCATGAGTAACTGTGTCGCGGAATCTGCCGCGGTTTCAACGATGCGAGGCACGAACTTGCCGCGCCGCGCGAGTTCGTGCAGGCGCGTTGAGAGCGTCGATCCGCTCCCGCCGGGCAGCACGACCCACGGTTCTGCCGCGAGGTCGGCCGCTGTCACTGAGCCTTGCGAGGTGAGCCTGTGGTGGCGGGGCAGCGCGAGCACGAGTTGCTCCCTTGCAATGATCCGTGAGTCAACCTCAGGGGGCAGAACATCCCAACGTCCCACGACCGCGTCGAGCGCGCCCGCCTTCAGTCGCTCCAGCCCGGGCTGTGAAAGCTGCGAGCCCTGCAGCGCAACCGTGAGGTCGGGCCGATCCGCATGAACTCTGCGAACGAGCTCGCTCACGACCGAATTCATCGATGCCCCCGAAAACCCGAGGCGCACGCGTCCGGTCTCGCCGCGCTGCACACGCCGAACAAGGTGCAACATACGCTCCGACTGCATGATGAGTTCGCGCGCGGGCTCGACGAGCGCCTCGCCGACCGGTGTGAGTGAGACCTGACGTGGGCTCCGCACGAACAGTTCGGCATCGAGTTCCCGCTCGAGCGCGCGAATCATGCGGCTCAGAGGCGGCTGCGCGATATGGAGGCGCTCCGCAGCGCGGCCAAAGTGCAATTCTTCAGCAACCGCAAGGAAGGCCCGCGCCTTATTAATTTCCATTGGTCTGAGCGTACTGGATCGACCCGAAACTGCGATGCCTCAAGAGAGGAGTCCGGAGGCATCGCAGCGCTCAGAACGGCGCGATTAGGCCGCAGTCTCGATCCTCTGAGGTGGCGTAGCTGTTCCCGGGGTTGGCGGAACCACGGGCGGCACGACCACTTCCCCACCGCCATCTTCTTTAAGCACACACTCGCCCACGCCGAACGTGTAGGTGTCTCCCCCGAACGTCAGCGATTCAACCGCTGCACCTTCGGAGCCGTTGAAGCCGACTCCCAGGATTTCGTACGTATTGCTGCTTTCGGTGCCGTCAACATAATCCTCGAGGAGCGCTAATAGTTCCTCATACGTGTACTCAATACCGGTCTGGAGTCCGTCTACGGAGAACGTGAACGACAGATCTTGGAGATTGTGCACTCCGGCCTCCAAGCCGAGCGAACGGAAAGTGTAGAAGTGCGTCCCCGCATCGGGCCCCGAAGGAACATACTCAAACACCGGAATCTGCACGGTTACGCTTCCCTGGAGCACGGTGATCGTGGTGCCCTCCAAGAAATTCTTGAAGGCGTCAACCGTCCCATCCGCGCCGAACCCTACGCGCTGAGCAACGGGGAAGCCCTTCAGCACCTGAACGTGAGTGTTCGTTGACGGTGCCGATGGGGTGAGCGTGGTGATTGAAGACTCATCAAACGTCACGCTCGTATCGAGCGACGCATCGGTGTTCGTCTGCGAGCCGATGTGCCACTGATCGTAGTTGAAGTCGGCTTCGGTACCGTCGCCACCCACCTCAAAAGGGGCAACGCACTCTGGGCCGACGTGGTAGTTCGCTGCGAACGCCGGGGTGACTGCCCCAACCGTAAGCGCGAGTGCTGCAACGGCCGAGAGGCCGAGTTTTAGCGTTGCGGAATGGACATTTCGCATTTGAGACTCTTTCGATTAACGAGAATCTCCCCTCAGATCCTTCTTTTCAGATAGGAACCAGGCGACACAATACACGTGCACACCTAATGAGAAACGTACGCGAAAGACACAGGGAATGCAAACATTCTCGTGTCAGGTGAGCACGATTGGCACCTGGGCCCAGCCGCTTGCGGGTGGTCGCTCTCTCAGGGGCGCCTCGCCCGAAAACATGGAGATGTTCTCGGTCTGCTTCAAGAGTTCGTCGATGATCACTCGAAGCTCCATGAGCGTGAGTGAGCGACCCGGACACGCGTGCGGTCCAATTCCAAACACGAGGTTCTGCGAGTGGTGGTCGACTGGGTTGAACGCGTCAGGTGATTCGAAGACCTCGGGATCCCGGTTCGCCGAGGTCCAGTTAAGATGCACCCGCGTGCCGGCGGGCACCTTCACTCCGGCAATGTGTGTGTCGCGAGTTGTGACGCGGCGGTTCGAGACGAAGGGGTCATCTATGCGAAGTATCTCCTCGAGCGCGGCCTCGAACTCACGTGGGTCCCCCGCCTCGGTGAGCTCGCGAAGATACCGTTGCAGTGCGACGTCGGTGGCGATGTGGTGCACGATCGCACCCACGCACGCCGCGAGCGATCCCAAATCTCCCGCGGTCCAATTGCGAAGGATCGAAACAATCTCCTCGCGCTCGAGCGGCCGCCCGTTCACGCGTTCCCGAGAGAGCCGCGCGGTGACAGTAACGGCGTCCCCAGACCTGCTTGCGTCGAGCACTCGCGCCATCATCGCGTCGAATCGCCCCGCGATCTCGGCGAGCTGCGTGTCGTTCCCCTCACTGCTCGCCTCGCGCTTGTCATTCACCCATAAGACGAGGTCGTCTTCGACGTCCTTCGGCCATCCAAGCCACGCGCACTGTGCACGCACGGCGAACGTGGTGCCGATGTCGGTCACCGTGCGCACCATCTCGCCGCGGGAGAGACCCGCAACTATCTCGGCTGCGTGCGCCCGGCACTGCGCCTCCTGCGCCGCGACCTCTAAGTCGGTGAAGTAGGAGTCGATGAGGTTCCGATACGTTCGGTGTTCCTCGCCGTCGAGGCTATTCGGTATCGCACGAAACCGCGAGACCGCGCTCGAGAAGGTCTCGGCGTCGATTGCCGCATCGCGCACGTGCGCATGCGAGAGCACGGTCACGCTCCCGTCTGGTTCGTGGTGCACCGGGCACACCGCGCGCTGAGCATCGAGCTTCGCGCGCAAGTCATTCGACACTTCCTGAGCAAGATGTGGATCACTCGTGGGGCGCGCTGCTTCAGCCTTCATCGCAGTTCCTTTCACGTGGATCGCCTCGGGGGGTGCCCAGCCGAGGCCTCTCGTTGTTCAAGCAGGTGGTCGAGTACGTCATCGAGTATCGCGAGACCATCGGCGACACCCCCGCGGGAACCCGGCAAATTCATCACGAACGTACTGCCGGAGAATCCGGCGAGACCTCGCGTCAGCGCAGCGTACGGGGTCCCCACCTGTCCGCGATCTCTGAGCAAGTTCATCAGTCCGGGTAGCTCAACCTCGAGTAGCGGCTGGGTCTCTTCTGGAGTGCTGTCGTCGCGGGCGATGCCGGTGCCCCCTGTAGTGAGCACAACGCGATGCGCGAGGCTCAACTGCGCGCGAAGCGCGTCGCCCACAGCGTCGCCATCGGCGACGACCGTGGCCTCGGCTGTCTCAAATCCCCGAGCCTCAAGCCATGCGCGAATCACCGGGCCGGTCTCGTCGCTCGCGGATCCGGCTGCCGCCGAGGTAGACACCACGATGACGGCCGCGCTCCGGGCAGCTTCAAGATTCATTCGACTGACCAGTCCCCGCTCTTGCCACCGCTCTTCTCGCACACGCGAATGCCGGTGACCGAGGCGTGGCGATCCACCGCTTTGGTCATATCGTAGAGCGTCAGCGCCGCAACGCTCACCGCAGTGAGCGCCTCCATTTCGACTCCAGTGACACCCTTCGTCGTGACGCTCGCAATGACTCGCACTCGGTCAGTGTGCGACTCAAAGTCGATTTCGATGCGCGTGAGCGGCAGCGGATGACACAGCGGAATGAGCTCCGAGGTTCGCTTTGCAGCCATGATTCCCGCGATTCGCGCGGTGCCGAGCGCCTCACCCTTCGGCAGATTGCCGCTCATGAGTCGCGCAACGGTGTCGGGCGTAGACACGAAGTAGCCCTCCGCGGTCGCTATGCGCTTGGTGACAGCCTTGTCGGTGACGTCGACCATGTGCGCGCTTCCGTCAGCCCGCAAATGGGTGAGACCTTCTGGGTTCGGCTGCTCAGTCATTAATTCTCCAAGCTTCTACAGTGGTGCCGGCCTCAGCGTGCGCGAGACCTACGGGCAAATGTACAAGCACGTCTGCCGTGGCGAGGTCACCGATGAGGTGCGATCCTGGCGGGAGCACGGTGACCGTTCCGTCAGCGTTCACGCTCCCCCGCCGAACCTGGTGCTTGGCGGGTGGCGAATCGACGTCGTGGGCAAGCTGCAAGTGGGTGGCGTCGGGCGTGGTGGATCGGCCAGCGAGCGCCCGCAGCGTTGGCGCGAGAAACAACTCAAGTGACAACCACGAGCTCACCGGATTTCCCGGAACACACAGCACCGGGATGCTCCCGCGTGGGCTCGCGATCTCGCCGAGACCCTGAGGTCCGCCAGGTTGCATAGCGACCGAGCCAAACCACACCCCGAGCGGAGCGAGCGCCGCGCGCACGACCTCGTATGCGCCCCTGCTGATTCCGCCGGATGTCACGATGAGATCGTAGTCGTTCGCCGCTCCGCGCAGAGCTCGAAGAAACTCGTCAGGATTGTCGCCCGACCGCACGACCCGCACTTCGGCGCCGAGCCCGCGCAACGCGGCTAAGAGCATTGGGGTGTTTGCGTCGAAAATGTGTCCCTGCGGGAGGGTGGCCTGTGTTCCGCGCGCCAGTTCGTCACCCGTCGCGCACAGCAGCACCCGAACCCGCGGGCGAACCTGCACCGTGGCCACACCGACGGCCGCCGCAGCGCCAATACGCGCCGGAGTGAGACGAGTACCAGCTTCGAGCACCGTGCTTCCCACCCCAATGTCTGAGGCGGCGACCCTCACGAACGTACCGGGTGCCACAGGCTCGTGAAACGTCGCGCTTCCTGTAGGAGTAAGCCCGCTCGCCTGCTCTGCGGTACGAACGAGTGCGGGAAACTCGGATGGCGCCGTCGCCTCGACAGGAACCACCGCATCCGCGCCCAGAGGAATCGCTGCACCGGTCATCACCGGTGATGCTGTTCCTGGGGTGTGTTCCACTGGCGCATCGCCCGCCGCGGTCGTCACTCCGAGTGGGAGCTGAACTGGGTTCTCCCCGGATGCGTGCGTCAGGTCTGCGGCGCACACCGCATACCCGTCCATCTGCGAGTTATCAAACGCTGGCACCGGTGAGTGCGCAATGAGCGCCGCTGCGAGCACACGGCCCTGACACTCCGGATCAGCGAGGTCGACTTCCTCCACTCGCTCGGTCAGCGAATCAACCAATGGTGCGAGCAGAGCGGTCACTTCGTCACGGTGCTGCTCAAGCGTCCGAGGCCCAGGGGTGCCAGGTGACATCGTGTTATCCACCGGCAAACGGGGGCAGCACGTCGACCTCTACGGCATCATTACCGACGATGCCGATAGGCCCCGGGTCGCGTCGTACCTGGCCGTCGATGAGAAATGATCCACCACGGAGCGCACGATCCATAGCCACACCGTGCTTCTCAATGAGCGCAGCGCGCAGCCATTCAAGAGTTGCGCCAGTCGGCGCCGCCCACTCCTCTTGCCCGGTGCCGGCTGCGTCTTCTGCCGCAGCAAAGTACCGCACGGTGATCGTAGCCATGGCCCCATTGTATGAGGATCGGCAAGTATCATGCGAGTATGAGGTCTCGCACATGACACGTCAAGGCACTTCCCGAGATGCCGCCTCCTTACGGCCCGCGCCACTCGTCGATCCCGGACCGCCGCTCACCCATGATCAGCAGGTGCGATCCTCGAGACAAATGCTGCTGCCCGGTTTTGGCGACGAGGCTCAGCGGAGGCTGCAGGCGGCTCGGGTTCTCGTCGTTGGGGCAGGAGGACTCGGGAGTGCGAGCATTCCCTATCTGGCGGGTGCGGGCGTCGGCACCATCGGCATCATCGATGACGACGTCGTAGAGCTCTCAAATCTGCACCGACAGATTGGGCACCAGACGGCAGACCTCGGGCGACGCAAGACTCAATCGCTGAGAGAGACGGCGCTCGCGCTCAATCCCGGAACGAACGTAATCGAACACGATCTGCGCCTCACCTCATCGAATGCGCTCGAGATCTTCGGCGAATATGATCTCGTGATCGACGGAAGCGACAATTTCCCGACCCGTTACCTCGTGAACGATGCCGCGTCACTCGTTGGCATTCCACTCGTGTGGGGTTCGATTCTCGGCCACCACGGCCAAGTGAGCGTGGCGTGGCACGCCTATGGCCCGGGATACCGCGACCTCTTTCCGCAGCCGCCCGACCCGAGCGACGTCGTCACGTGCGCCTCGGGCGGCGTGCTGCCGGGGCTCTGCGGCACGATCGGGTCGCTCCTCGTCACCGAGGCGATGAAGCTCATCACTGGCACCGGGGAGCCGCTCATCGGCCGAGTGCTCGTGTACGACGCGATGCGTGCGAGCACGCGAGAGATTCGGTACGGCAGAGACGAGAGTGCACCGAAGATCACCGAACTCATTGATTACGAACTGTTCTGCGCGGGAGACCGGGCGCCCCGGTCGATCACGGCAGCCGACCTGGCGGCTCGGCTCGACGAGGAAGGCCTCACGCTCATCGATGTGCGTAACCCTGATGAACGTGAGGCCTCGCGCATCGTGCCGTCGCTCGCAATGCCGCTGCCTGAGCTCGAGTCGGGAGAGTATATTCAGTCGCTCACGCCAGGCACTCGCGTGACGGTGTACTGCGCGAAAGGTCCGCGATCCATACGAGCAACGAACCTGCTCAGGGAACGCGGCATCGACGCCGAATACCTGGCCGGTGGCATCGAGCAGTTCGCTCGCGAGGCGCCGCACCTCATTAAGACCGGAGACGAATCGAGATTGGAATCTGTATGACCGAGACCGCGACCGGCGTATTCGCACGTGTGGCAGACACCCCCATTGATGAGGCCGCTGTGCGCGACGCCGTGAACGCGCCCGACTGCGGCGCAGTGACGGTGTTTCACGGAGTCATTCGCAACCACGACGGCGGCGAAGATGTTCGCGCACTCGACTACAGTTCGCACCCGCTCGCGGAGGAGCTCCTCGCGAAGGTCGTGCGAGAGGAGTCGGAGCGAACGGGCGTGAGGCTCGCCGCCTGGCACCGCGTCGGATCGCTCGAGATCGGTGACGCTGCGCTCGTGGCGGCGGCTGCATCTGCGCATCGCGCGGAGGCCTTTGCGGCGATCGAAACGCTCGTCGAGCGGATCAAGACCGAGGTGCCGATCTGGAAGCGGCAGCACTACACGAGTGGCTCATCAGACTGGGTCGGGCTCTAGACGACTCACCCGCCGATGTACGACATCTCGATGCGCCGCGTCGATCCACCGCGATTCGCGCTCGCCTGTGAGCGGATCTCGGAGTACCGGTCGTCGCGCCCCTGCCACACCCCGGTGAGTGCGGCAGCGAGCTCGTCGTCTGCGGCCCCGCTGCGCAGAATCGCACGCAGGTCAGTGCCCTCGCTCGCGAACAGACAGGTGAAGAGCTTTCCCTCGGCAGAGATGCGGGCCCTCGTGCAGTCGCCGCAGAAGGCGCCCGTCACACTCGAAATAACGCCGATCTCGCCCTGGGTGCCGTCTGCGTAGCGCCAGCGCTTCGCGGTTTCGCCCGGATGCGCGGGAGCCACTGGGATGAGCGGGTACACCTCGGAAATGCGGCCAATGACCTCAGCGGATGGCACCACGTCCTTGAGGTTCCACCCGTTCGACGTGCCCACATCCATATACTCAATGAACCGAAGCGGGTGCGGCGTGCCCCTGAAGTGCTCTGCGAGTTCCAAGATCTCGTCGTCGTTCATACCGCGCTTCAGCACCGTGTTCACCTTCACCGGGCCAAGCCCCGCGTTCTCCGCAGCGTCGATCGCTTCGAGCACCCTCCGTACCGGAAACCGCACGTCGTTCATCGCCTGAAAGCGCTCGTCTCGCAGCGAATCGAGCGAGATCGTGACGCGGCCGAGGCCCGCTGCGGCGAGCGCGGCCGCCTTCACTGGCAGCGCCGACCCGTTCGTCGTGAGGGCAAGATCGAGCGGCGTACCGTCAGGGGTGTGGATCGCGGCAAGCCGCGCAACGAGATCTTCGATGCCGCGGCGGAGCAGCGGCTCACCCCCGGTCAATCTCAGCTTGCCCACGCCGAGCGTCACGGCGGCACGGGCAAGTCGTTCGATCTCTTCGAACGTGAGCAGCTCTGAGCGCTCCATGAACTGGAAATCCCTGCCGAAAATTTCCTTTGGCATGCAGTAGACGCAGCGAAAATTGCAGCGATCGGTCACCGAGATGCGAAGGTCGTGGAGCTCACGCCCGAGTCGGTCGGTGAGACCGGTTGCCGGCAGCATCGTAGCTCCCCGCCCGCGCACGGTGCGGGGTGTCCCCTGGCGTGATGCCGACTCGGTGGATCGAGCGCTCATACCCTCAGCATAGGGAATTTCGCGCGAGGTGACACCTTGATCAGCCGTGAGTATCAACTCGCCCCGAGTGCTTTCGAGCAATATTCACGGCCGAACCTCTCCATACGTTCGATGTAATTCAAGTTACCCTTACAGAAGCTAACCGAAAGGGCTTCTCATGCGTCAGACTGCTTCTCATCGCCGTCTTATTCCTGTGATCGCAGCCGGTCTCCTCGCACTAAGCTCGACGCTCGTAGCTTGCTCCTCTACGTCAGCCCCTGAGGCAGATACCGAAGACACCACAACCACAGTGGAAACACAAGAGATCACGATCTTTGCGGCCGCATCGCTTAAGAGCGCGTTCGAAGAGATGTCTGAGGCATTCGAGGCGGCCCATGAGGGCATGATCGTCAATGAGATCATCACCGACGGCTCGTCAACGCTCGCGACGCAGATCAACGAGGGCGCGCCGGCTGATGTATTCGCGTCGGCCGACGAGAAGAACATGCAGACCGTCGTGGATGCCGGCAATGCGGAATCCCCCGAGTTGTTCGCTTCGAACACACTCGTCGTTGCAACGCCCGCGGGCAATCCTGGCGGCGTCGAATCGCTCGAAGACCTCGCAGACGTGACAACTGTGCTGTGTGCGCCCGAGGTGCCGTGTGGAAATGCGTCAGTTCGACTGCTTGAAGCTGCCGGAATCACGGTGACCCCCGCAAGCCTCGAACAGAATGTGACCTCTGTCTTGGAGAAGGTCGCGGCAAACGAGGCCGATGCGGGGCTCGTGTACGCGACTGATGTGATCGGCGACGACCAGGTCGAGAGCTTCGTGCCCGAGGGCGCAGAAGACGTCGTGAACCGGTATCCGCTCGTCGCGCTCAAGGGAGCAGCCGAGCCCGAAGCCGCACAGGCATTCGTTGATTTCGTGCTCAGCGCGGAAGGCCAAGAGATCCTGGCGAAGTATGGGTTCAGTGGCGCCTAACCGTTTGCGCTCAAGCGATACCGGAGGCCCGGCACCCCCGGCCGCGCGTCAGCCCCCGGGGCGCCGCCGCGCGCCGCACGGCATCCCCCCCCAAGCGCGCGGTGTG
>JBEBUJ010000030.1:0-26195 GCA_040393365.1 Leucobacter denitrificans | reverse complement strand
AGAGCCTCAGTCTTCCAAACTGATTACGCGGGTTCGATTCCCGTCATCCCCTCTGAAAGTAACGATGAGTCCTGGCTTTTGACAGGGCACAACGTCTTTCACGGGGGCGCACGGAATCATAGTGTGCGTCTCGGCGCTAATTTCAGCTAAGATTGTTCGGGTTGCGTGCCTGCAGGTTGGGTACGTACGCGAAACAATCGTTTCGGGGTGTAGCTCAGCTTGGCTAGAGCGCCCGCTTTGGGAGCGGGAGGTCGCAGGTTCGAATCCTGTCGCCCCGACGAGGGCTGAGATTGGCCCGAAACAGGCTGATTGCAGCATGATTCCGACGATGAGAGGCCAAATTGCCGAAGACGAAAGCTGAGAAGCTCACCCCGACCCGCACCAAGTTGACGGTGACCGTCACGCAGGACGAGCTTGCGCCGTACCTCAAGGATGCTTACAAGTCGATTGCCGAGCAGGTCTCGATTCCTGGCTTCCGCAAGGGTAAGGCACCCGCCCAGATCATTGACCAGCGCTTCGGCCGCGACGCGGTGATCTCAGAAGCCGTGAATCACTCACTCGATGACTTCTATCAGGCCGCAGTTACCGAGGCCGAGATTCGCCCCATGGGCCGCCCGACTGCAGACATTGAGGCAATGCCAGAGGCGAAGGATGAGAAGAGCAAGCTCGTTCTCCTCTTCGAGGTTGAGGTTCGTCCCGAGTTCAAGCTTCCGAAGTACGAAGACGTGAAGATCACTGTCGATGATGCTGAGGTCGATGAGGATGCGATTGAGAAGGAACTCACCAGCCTCCGTGAGCGTTTCGGGACCCTTGTGACCGTGGATCGCCCGGCGAAGACCGGCGACTTTGTCGAGCTCGACCTCGTTGCCAAGGTTGGTGACGTTGAAGTTGATCAGGCAAGCGGCGTTTCCTATGAGGTCGGCGCAGGTAACCTTCTCGCAGGTACCGACGAGGCAGTCGAGACCCTTACGGCCGGCGAATCGACCACCTTCACCTCTCAGCTGCTTGGTGGCGAGTACGAGGGGCAGGATGCCGAGGTCGAACTCACGCTTACTGCTGTGAAGGAACGCGAGTTGCCTGAGGCTGACGATGAGTTTGCACAGCTTGCGAGCGAGTTCGACACGATCGCTGAGCTTCGCGAGAGCTTGAAGGATCAGGTCTCAGAAGCATCTGTGTTTGCGCAGGGCCGTCAGGCGCGCGACATCTTCACAGAAACACTCATCGAGAAGGCAGAGATTCCGATCTCTGAAGAGCTCGTGGAGGATGAGGTTCACCGTCACCTCGAGGGCGAGGGCCGCCTCGAGGATGATGAGCACCGCGCTGAGGTTCGGGTTGCGAGCGAAAAGCAGCTGCAGATGGAGCTTCTGCTCGATGCGATCGCCGAGGCCGAGGACGTCACCCCCACGCAGAGTGAACTTTCCGATTACATCTTCCAGTCCGCTCAGCAGTACGGCATGGAGCCGACCCAGTTCCTTCAGGCCATCAGCCAGGGGAACCAGCTCCAGGTCATTCTTGGCGAGGTGACCCGTAACAAGGCGCTTGCGGTCGCTCTCGGCAAGGCACAGGTTGTTGACAAGTCCGGCAACGCAGTCGATCTCGGCCGTTTCGTTGCCGTCGATACCGAAGAGGACGAAACCTCAGAGGAATCGGAAGAGGCATCGGCGATGGATAAGCCGGTAGCAGAAGAGGAGCCGAAGAAGGCCGCACCTAAAAAGGAGAGCGCTGCGAAGAAGGCTCCAGCAGCTAAGAAGTCTTCTTCAAAGGATGCCTCTTCTGATGCAGATGACGAAGCAGCAAAGAAGGCAGCACGATCAGCAGCGGCGAAGAAGGCGGCCGCGACCCGTGCAGCGAAGAAGGCTGCGGAGGCAGAGGGCAAGTAACGCCCGCTGACACTCTCGAAGAAATCCTCGGCCTGCGCCGGGGATTTCTTCGTTCACAGCGAACTCAACTGGTTAAGGAAACGCCCACGGCGAACACGCCAGCACGGGCGGGGCACAGTCGATACGCTCGAACCAAGCAACTTATGAATGGAGCGCCGAATGGCTGAACAGTCGCCCATGAACAGCGTGTTTGATCGCCTACTGAAAGACCGAATCATCTGGCTCGGCTCTGAGGTTCGCGACGACAACGCGAATGAGATCTGCGCAAAGATTCTTCTGCTTGCAGCAGAGGATCCAGAAGCAGACATCTACCTGTACGTCAATTCGCCTGGTGGTTCGATCACGGCTGGCATGGCCATCTATGACACGATGAGCTTCGTGCCGAACGACATTGTGACCGTTGGTATCGGTATGGCTGCCTCGATGGGACAGTTCCTGCTCACGGCGGGAACCAAAGGAAAGCGCTACATCACCCCGAATGCACGCGTCTTGCTTCACCAGCCGCACGGTGGGTTCGGCGGAACTGCGAGCGATATTCAAACGCAGGCTCAACTCATCATGTCGATGAAGAACCGCCTCGCTGAAATCACAGCAGCACAGACGGGAAAGAGCGTCGAACAGATTAACGCCGACGGCGACAGGGATCGCTGGTTCACGGCCGATGAGGCGCTTGAGTACGGATTTGTTGATTTCATCCGCGAAACCGCAACCGATGTTATCGGCGGCGGCGGCACCAACAAGTAATGCGCAAGGAAGACACGAACATGACGAATCTCCACATGCCTGAGGCACGCTACGTTCTGCCCTCTTTCGAGGAGCGCACTGCATATGGCTTCAAGCGTCAAGACCCATACGCAAAGCTCTTCGAAGACCGCATCATCTTCCTCGGTGTGCAGGTCGACGATGCGTCTGCAGACGACGTTATGGCGCAGTTGCTCGTGCTTGAAAGCCAAGATCCAGAGCGCGACATCACAATGTACATCAACTCGCCGGGTGGCTCGTTCACAGCGATGACGGCCATTTATGACACCATGCAGTACATCCGCCCGCACATCCAGACCGTATGTCTTGGGCAGGCCGCCTCGGCCGCAGCCGTGCTGCTTGCGGGTGGTACGCCGGGGAAGCGACTCGCGCTACCGAACGCCCGTGTCCTCATTCACCAACCGTCGAGCGGCGAAGGTGGTCGTGGCCAGGCATCAGACATCGAGATCCAGGCCCGTGAGATTCTGCGCATGCGGGACTGGCTTGAAGAAACCCTCTCGAAGCACTCAAAGCGCACGATCGAGGAAGTTCATACTGACATCGACCGAGACAAGATTCTGAGCGCGCAGGAGGCGCTGGAGTACGGACTCGTAGACCAGGTGCTGACAAGCCGAAAGAACCCGCAGCCTGTCATCGGCCAGTAACAATGAGCTGTCTTGTGACGGCGCGCAGCCTCTTTTGGCGGCGCGCCGTCACTTATTGTCAGGGGCGGCTATTAGGCTCTTACAGAGAGTCGAGACACGAAGGAGTTTCGGATGGCACGAATCGGTGAGAGCAGCGAGGTTCTCAAGTGTTCCTTCTGCGGAAAATCTCAGAAGCAGGTTGCGCAACTCATTGCGGGTCCGCAGATCTATATTTGCGATGAGTGCGTGGCGCTGTGCAACGAGATCATCGAAGAACGCCTCTCCGAACATCAACCGGCTGAACCGAGCGATTTCACGCTCCACAAGCCGCGTGAGATTGCTGACTTTCTCGATCAGTACGTGATCGGTCAAGAACGGGCAAAGCAATCACTCGCAGTAGCTGTCTATAACCACTACAAGCGGGTACGCGCCGCTAGTTCGCTCGTGAGCGCTGAGTTCGCGAGCGAGCAGGTTGAGATCGCAAAATCGAACATCATGATGATCGGTCCGACCGGTTGCGGGAAGACCTACCTTGCTCAGTCCCTCGCTCGCCAGCTTGGCGTGCCGTTCGCAGTGGCCGACGCCACGGCACTCACCGAGGCTGGCTATGTGGGCGAAGACGTTGAGAACATTCTCCTCAAGCTGCTGCAAGCAGCGGATTTCGATGTCCAGCGTGCAGAGACGGGCATCATTTATATCGATGAGATCGACAAGATCACTCGAAAGGCAGAGAATCCATCGATAACTCGTGACGTGTCGGGCGAGGGTGTGCAGCAAGCGCTCCTCAAAATACTTGAGGGTACGGTCGCGTCCATACCGCCACAGGGCGGTCGCAAGCATCCCAACCAAGAGTTCATCCAGCTCGACACGACAAACATTCTTTTCATCGTTGCGGGCGCCTTCGCCGGTCTCGAGGAAGTTATCGGACAGCGGCTCGGCAAGGGCGGCATCGGTTTCGGCTCTCCTATGGCGAGCAAACGCAATGAGGCGGAGCTTTTTTCTGAGGTGCAACCCGAAGACCTACACCGGTTCGGACTCATCCCTGAGTTCATTGGCAGATTGCCAGTCGTCGCGACGGTGGATCCGCTCGATACTGATGCGCTGAAGCGCATTCTCACCGAACCTAGGAACGCGTTGGTCAAGCAGTATCAGCGTATGTTTGCTCTTGACGACGTTGTACTTGAGTTCGAAGACGATGCGCTCGCAGAGATCGCAAACCTTGCTGTCGAACGCAAGACGGGCGCCCGTGGGCTCAGGGCTATTCTTGAATCTGTGCTCGGCCCCGTGATGTTCGACGTTCCATCAAACGACGATGTCGTGAAAGTGGTGGTGACGAGAGAATCTGTGCTCGATGAGGAACCCCCAGTCGTGCTCAGTGCACAAAAGGGCAGAGAGAGCGCCTAGCGTTTTGATTCCGCCCGTCTAGCCCTACGATACCGTCGAGGTGATGTCGTAACTCATCAGTACAGAACCGTCTTCGTCCGGAATCGTTATCGCTGATACCGAGAGCGCTCCTGATTCGAGAGTTGCCATTCGGCCACCTTCAGCGGTGCTCGCCTCGTCACTCACCGCGAACTCTCCAGTTGAGACAATGCTCTCCCACAGTGAGTCGATGGTGGCCTGATCCTCGGCACGAAGTACCAGGTACCAAGTGCCATAGCCTCGAGAGCCTACATCGTCGATCACTGCGCCCTCGGGAATCACGAACGCCTCAGGGAAATCATCAGGTATGTCCTGACTCTTCTCAAACACCTCGTCAGGGTTCTCTGCTGGCCAACTTCCACCTTCAGGCTCTTGTTTCTCGGTAGGCACGGGGTCGCCGGTGCCAGTGGCTCCGGGTTCCTCGGCACAGGCGCTGAGGGGTAAGACCAACAGGCCGAGTGCGAGAACACCGGCTGCCAAGCGTTGAGATCGTTCCATGTCAGTTCAACCAATCGTCATCATCATCGCTATCAAGGTCGGCACCGCCTGCGGCATCGACGTCTGAAGTCTTCATCTCGTGATCCACAGTGTGCACTTGGCCAGCCGCGTCAAGATTCACCTCGGCGAGCACCGTCGAATCGGCAGCAATGAGCTCGGCACGCGGCCTGCCCTCGAGCCACGTGAGAATCCAGGAATCACCCGTGGTGTGTGCGGCCTCGGCCGCCTGAACCGCACTGATCAGCACCTGAGGTACTCCTCGATGTGGTGAATCTCCCGCGCGCCAGCGCACTCCGAGTTGCATGTACGCTACTCCGCAGTCTCGACGTGAATCTCTGCGACAGTGATCTCAGAAACATCTGCTGCGACGATGCTGAGGTCTGCGACACGGCCCACATCAGCAAGATCGCTCGCAGCGAGTGACAGCCGCTCTCGATCCGCTTCGGGCGCCTGAATCACTGCGCGAGTGACCGGCGTGCGCTGCGAAACCTTCGCATCGGTTTTTGCGCCACGTATGCCGATGAGTGCACTGCCGACGAGGTCCAGGAGTCCGGCGTCGGCATCTGAACCGACGAGATCGTTCACCTCTTGCGTGATCGGCCAAGACGCGCGGTGCACTGAACCCTCTGCAAACCAAGACCAGACTTCCTCTGTCGCATAGGGGAGGAACGGTGCGAACAGGCGAACAAATACAGAAAGCGCAGTGCGAAGTGCGGTGACCGCCGAGGCCTGAATCTGACCGGTGCCGTTGTGCGCTCGCTCTTTGACGAGTTCAAGGTAATCATCACAGAATGTCCAGAAATAGGATTCTGTGATCTCTAGCGCGCGCTGATGATCGTACGACTCGAACGACCGTGACGCGTCTTTGATGACTCGTGCGAGACCGGCAAGCATAGAACGGTCAAGTGGCTCAGTGACTTTGCCAGCGCCACTCGCGTCAAACGAGAGGGTGAACTTTGCGGCGTTGAGCAGCTTGATCGCGAGCCGCCGACCGATCTTGATTTGAGTGGGGTTTTGGGGATCGAACGATGCGTCAGTTCCGAGCTTCGCTGACGATGCCCAGTACCGCACCGCATCTGATCCGTGTTGTGCGAGCATGCCGGCCGGAGTGACGACGTTGCCCTTTGACTTCGACATCTTTTTGCGGTCGGGGTCGAGGATCCATCCCGAAATACCCGCGTGCTTCCAAGGGAGCGTGCCGGATTCAAGCTCCGAACGGAGGAGCGTCGAGAACAGCCAGGTTCGAATGATGTCCTGACCCTGTGGGCGCAGATCAAATGGGAAGACCATGTCATACAGTTCAGGGTCGCGCTCCCACCCACCCGCAAGCTGTGGTGTAAGTGAGGAGGTAGCCCACGTGTCCATCACATCGACTTCGCCCTGGAACCCGCCTGCTGCGCCTCGTTGAGCCTCAGTGTATCCCTCGGGCACGTCGCTCGAGGGGTCAACCGGCAACTGCGATTCCTGCGGCAGAATAGGCCTATCAAACTCGGGGTTGCCCTCCGCGTCGAGCGGGTACCAGACCGGGAGCGGCACGCCAAAGAAACGCTGGCGCGAAATGAGCCAGTCTCCTGAGAGGCCCTCAACCCAGTTTTCGTAACGAACTCGCATGAAATCTGGATGCCAGTTCAACTGCTTCCCGTGCGCAAGCAGTCGCTCACGCAGCGACTCGTCACGAGCACCGTTCTTGATGTACCACTGTCGAGTAGAAACGATTTCAAGCGGCCTGTCGCCCTTCTCAAAGAACTTTACTGGATGGGTGATCTTGCGGATCTCGCCCTGCAGTTCGCCGCTCGCCTCGAGCAGGTCGACCATCGTCTGTTTCGCGCTGAAGACAGTCTTCCCTGCGATCTGAGCGTAGGCCTCACGACCCGCATCAGAAACAATATCGCTCGGCGGCTCGGTAATAATACGACCGTCGAAGCCGAGGATTGCCCGGTTCGGGAGATCGAGCTCACGCCACCAGATCACGTCTGTCACGTCACCGAACGTACACACCATCGCGATTCCGGTGCCCTTGTCCTGCTGGGCGAGGTGGTGAGCAACAATCGGTACCTCAACATCGAAAATCGGTGTGCGCACCGTTGTTCCGAACAGGTCGCGATAGCGCTCGTCATCAGGATGCGCGACAAGTGCGACACAGGCCGCCAAGAGTTCCGGGCGAGTCGTATCAATGAGCAGGTCACCGCTGCCGTCAGCCTTGTGGAACGCAATCGAGTGATAAGCACCCGGTTGTTCGCGATCCTCCAGTTCTGCCTGTGCAACTGCGGTACGGAAGGTGACATCCCAGAGGGTCGGCGCCTGGGCCTGATATGCCTCGCCGCGCTCAACGTTACGGATGAACGCCAACTGTGAAGCGCGGAGCGAATCCGAGCCGATCGTACGGTAACTCTGCTTCCAATCGACCGAAAGCCCGAGCGTACGCCAGAGGTCTTCGAACTGACGCTCGTCTTCGATCGTCAAACGTTCGCACAGTTCGATGAAGTTGCGTCGGGAAACCGGTACCTGATCCGCCGCCTTAACGCTCTTGCCGTCGGCGCCTTCATGCGGTGGCGTGAAGTCTTCAACGTAGGGGAGCGATGGATCGCAACGAACGCCGTAGTAGTTCTGTACGCGCCGTTCTGTCGGTAACCCGTTATCGTCCCATCCCATGGGATAGAAGACCCGGTTGCCAGTCATGCGCTTGTACCGAGCTACGGTGTCGGTATGCGTATACGAGAACACGTGTCCAACGTGCAGAGAACCTGAGGCGGTGGGAGGTGGCGTATCGATGCTGAATACGTCGTTGCGCGAAGCGCCATCGCGTTCGAACGCGTAGGTTCCCTGTGCTTCCCACACCTGCCCCCATTTTGCTTCGAGGCCTTCGAGTGCAGGCTTCTCGGGGATCGCGCTCATGCGTGGGCTCCGTTTTCTCGACGCGTCTGGGTCTCGCGCAGTCGGGTTCGATGTGGACGGCACCGCGTAGTCGGGCGAAGGGCCCTGGTGCCTGAAGGTGTTTGTACCGCCTCAGTCTATCCTGTAGCGCCCGATCGAGCCCCGGGGCGCGCCCCAACGACGCATTGCTTGCCTCCGTTTAGAATTGTGCAGAGTTGCCGCGAGCGCGGCGCAGTTCACCGAGGCGAGAGGTAAGTAATGGCTGAAAGTATCCGTGTCGGAATCGTGGGGTACGGAAATCTCGGCCGCGGGGTGGAAAATTCAATAGCTCAGCAACCCGATATGGAACTTGCGGGCGTATTTAGCAGGCGTGACCCAGGGACAGTGGAGACCCGCTTCGCAGAGACTGCCGTGTACGACCTGGAATCGATCCACGATTTCGGTGACCGCATCGATGTGCTCGTGCTGTGCGGTGGATCGAAAGAAGACCTGCCAGTTCAGACGCCTGAGCTTGCTCGGAGCTTCACGCTCGTCGATAGCTTTGATACCCACGCGAAGATTCCTGAACACTTTGCAGCCGTTGACGCCTCAGCTCTCGCCGGGAACACGACCGCAATTATCTCGACGGGATGGGATCCGGGCCTGTTCTCGCTGAACAGGTTGTTTGGAGAAGCCATCCTCCCGAGCGGCGAGACCTACACGTTCTGGGGCCGCGGCCTGAGCCAGGGACACTCGGACGCGCTCAGGCGAGTACCTGGCGTCGCCGGCGCTGTGCAGTACACGATTCCGTCAGAGGAGGCGATTGCTCGCGTGCGCGCCGGCGAACGCCCGCTCCTCACGACGCGCGAGAAACACACGCGTGAGTGCTATGTGGTGCTCGCTGAGGGGGCGGATCGGAACACTGTGCACGAGGCGATCGTGACGATGCCTGACTACTTCGAGCCCTACGACACGACAGTGCAGTTCATCTCGGCCGAGCAATTGGCCCGCGACCACTCGGGTATGCCTCACGGTGGGTTTGTCATTCGGTCGGGGGAGTCTTCGGATGGGGTAGCTCAGACCATCGAATACCAGCTCACACTCGAGTCGAACCCCGAGTTCACGTCCAGTGTGCTCGTGGCGTATGCGCGCGCTGCAGCGCGGCTCGCGGCTTCGGGGGAGCACGGAGCCAAGACACCATTTGATATTGCTCCGGGGCTGCTCTCATCGAAGACCCCCGAGCAGCTTCGAGCGGAGTTGCTGTAGACCAGGCACAGGTTGGCCAGTCCACTTGAGAGCACGCGGGCCAACCTGACGACTGGGTGTTAGTCGGTGAGGATTCCCGGGTACGCCTCGGCGTGGTTCGCAATCCAGGCATCGACGGCTCCCGCCGGATCACCTTCGAACTCGTCGCCGGTGACGAGGCCCTCGAGCGCGCCGTATGCGTCGTCATCGAGCTTGATGCCCGCGATGTAGTCCGCGGCTTCAGGGTACCGCTCTGAGAACCCGATCGTTCCGAGCACGTGATATCCCTCAGGATCGCCAAACGCGCCAAGCGGATCCTCGAGTTCCTTCACAGGGAATGCGGCATTCGCCCAGAACGGACGCCAGAGCGTAACGACAACGGGTTCTTGACTATCGATCTTTGACTGAAGCTCGGCAAGCATGGCCTGCGTTGACGAGGTGATGAGTTCATACTCATCCTCGAGGGCGTACTCAGGCATCACGATTTCCTGCATTTGCTCAGTGAGTCCCGCACTCGGCTCGATGCCAACGATTCTTCCGTCGAATTCATTCGACATCCTAATGAGGTCTTCGATCGAGTTCACATCGTCCATATACTCCGGCACGGCAAGTGTGTTTACGCCGTGATCAAAATACGTGGCGAGATCCTCGATCTGGTCGCCGTACTTTTCCATGTAGCTCGCGTGCGTGCGTTCAGGCGCGGCCGACGTGTAAATGTCGACATCGCCCTCTGAAAGGGCGGTATAGAGCAAGCTTGCCTCAGAAAGTTCTTCCATCTCGGTCTCATATCCAAGCTTTCCGAGTTGGTCTTCGAGGAGATACGCCAGGCTCAGACCGTCTGTCCAGGCCGGAAGATATCCGAGCTTGATTGGCTCCTCGCTCGCCGACTCGCCAGTACTCGCGGTTGCACAACCGCTGAGCAAGAGTGCAGCTGCAGCCACGGCCGCAAGTCCGGCGGAAAGTGTACGTGAGGTCATTTGTTCCTTTCATTCATGCAGAAGGCCGCCCCAGCATTCGCTGCGGCGGCCTTCATCGTTGTGGTTGCTGGACCAGCCTGACGCTGGACTAGTCGGTCAGGATTCCTGGGTAGGCGTCGCCGTGGTCAGCAAGCCAAGCTTCGACTGCCCCGGCGGGGTCGCCCTCAAACTCGTCACCGGTTACCAGGCTTTCGAGTGCACCATATGCATCATCGTCGAGCTTGATGTTCGCGATGTACTCTGACGCCTCTGGGAACTCATCAGAGAAGCCAAGGGTGCCGAGGAAGTGCAGTGACTCTGGCTCACCCATCGCGCCCTTTGGATCCTCGAGATCCTTGATCGGGAACGCAGCGTTTGCCCAGAACGGACGCCAGAGTGTCACGACAATATCCTCTTCGCTGTCGATCCTGTCCTGAAGCGTCGCGAGCATTGCCGAAGTGGACGAGGTAACGAGCTCGTACTCGCTGTCGAGTCCGTACTCGGGCATCGCGACCTCCTGCGTCTGCCTGGTGAGCCCGGCGCTCGGCTCGATGCCGATGATCTCTCCGTTAAAGCGAGCAGCCTGCCCCTGAAGATCCTCGATCGAGTTCACATCGTCCATGTACTCCGGCACTGCAAGTGTGAGCACCGCACCGTCGTAATAGGCTCCGAGATCCTCGATATTGTCGCCATAGGTCTCCATGTAATCCGCGTGGGTCACCTCGGACCAAGCAGACGGGTACATATCGATGTCTCCGCCGGCAAGACCGGTATAGAGCACGCTTGCTTCGGTGAGCTCCTCCATTTCAACCTCGTAACCAAGCTTCTCGAGCTGGTTCTCAAGGAGATACGCCGTGCTCAAACCGTCGGTCCAGCTTGGGAGGAACCCAAGAGTAATGGTTCCCTTGCTTTCGCTATTGGTATTACCAGTGGTATCTCCGGTGTCGCCGTTCGACGAGCAGCCCACAAGCGCAAGGCTTGCAGCCGCAGCAAATGCGATGGCTCCTGTGAGATGACGCTTCTTCATATTTTCCTTTCTTCGTGCGCCGGGCGCACGGGTGGGATGAGCGGTGAGGTGGGTGTCACATACCCGCGGGCGTAGCTGGGCGAAATGCTGCTTTTGCTTCAGCAACTTCATCTCGCCGAGCGTCTATGCGACGCTTCCTCATGGTGCTCAAGAGTGAGTTCTTGTACTCGCCGGGGTTTCCGAGCGCAGCGGTCACGCGGTCGAGGAAGACCGCAAGTATGACAACTCCGAGGCCCGCTTCGACACCCTGCGCGATGTTGAGTGTCGCGATGGCCGCGACGACCTCTTTACCGAGTCCATTTGCACCGGCCATACCGGCAACGACGGCCATCGAAAGCGCGAGCATGATGACCTGGTTGATGCCCGCCATAATGGTTGGGGTTGCGAGCGGCAACTGAATGCCACGCAGAATTTTCCCGGGAGTCGAGCCGAATGCGTGACCTGCTTCCACGGTCTCGCTGTCGACACCTCGGATTCCGAGTTCGGTGAAGCGAACTCCCGGCGGCAGGGCGAAGAGCACCGTGGCGAAGACACCCGGAACGAAGCCAATGCCAAAGAAGATAACCGCTGGAATGAGGTAGACGAATGCCGGCATCGTCTGCATAAAGTCGAGCACCGGCTTCACGATGAGACTGAAGGTCTCATTTCGTGCCGCGAGGATCCCGAGTGGAACGGCGATGAGGATCGCGATGACTGCAGCGATCAGCACAAGCGCCAGCGTGAGCATCGCGTTCTCCCACTGTCCCATCGCAACGACGAGCAGCATGGTGATGATCGTGCCAATCGCGAGTTGCCACGACCGAATAAGCCAGCCGATGAGCGCAAACACAAGAATGAGCACGGGCGACGGAATGGCGACAAGAACATCAGCCAATCCTTCGACGAGCATCTTCACTATGAAGCTGACGACGCCGAACACCCCCTCAAACGCATCTTTGAACCAGTCGAGACCGGAAGCTGCCCAATCACCGATTGGAATGCTGATGAAGTCGTTCATGCCAGACTCCCTTCTGGTTCCGAAGCCGCCGAGCCGGTTTCCTCAAGCATTTGAGTGATGATTGCCGAAGGCACATCAGGAGTCGGCTCGATAATGGGGATCTCGGTTGTCGTCGCGGGAAGGTTTGCTAGAGATGCAAGCAGTGTGACCCGGGGAACAACGCCAATCAGCCGATCCTGCTCATCGACCACCGCAACGGGAAGATGGCTCTCGACGGCAAGCTCAAACAGTTCAGCAATGAGCTGGTCTGGGGAGACAATCGACGGAGTCGGCTTGAGCGCGTCCTGGAGATCTGCGCTCCCTTCGCGAACGAGGCGGAGCATGTCCTTGTCTCGCACAACTCCGAGCAGCTTGCGACCGGACGAGGTCACGAAGCACGCGGCAGTTTGCAAGTCACGCATTGTACGAAGCGCCGCACGCGGACCCGCTGACGCGGGAACAACCGCACGCGGTGGCTCCATGACATCGCCCGCAGTGAGCACACGAGCACGATCCACATCCTGAACGAACTGAGCAACGTAGTCGTTCGCTGGATCGGTGAGAATGTCGTTCGGAGTACCGAGCTGCACAATTCGCCCGTCTCGCATGACCGCAATGCGGTCTCCGAGGAACATGGCCTCATTGAGATCGTGCGTGATGAACACGATGGTCTTGCCGAGTTCTTGCTGCAGTTCGACGAGCAGTTCTTGCATTTCGCGGCGAATCAGTGGATCAAGCGCTGAGAAGGCCTCATCCATGAGCAGAATATCGGTGTCCGCAGCGAAGGCTCGGGCGAGTCCGACACGCTGCTGCATTCCTCCGGAGAGCTCGCCAGGCAACGCGTCCTCCCAACCACTCAGTCCGACACGCTTAAGCCACGACTTTGCTCGTGTGCGTCGCTCCTCGAGTCCAACACCTTGCACTTCGAGTCCGTAGGCGGCGTTATCGAGCACGGTTCGGTGTGGGAAGAGCGCGAAGTGCTGGAACACCATCGACATGCGCTCGCGGCGCACCTCACGCAGTTCAGGATCGCTCATGCCCACGATTTCGTGACCAAATACCGTGATCGAGCCGTCGGTAGTCTCACCGAGTCCATTAAGCATGCGGATAAGCGTGGACTTTCCGGAGCCGGAAAGTCCCATAACGACAAAAATCTCTCCGACGTTCACATCGAAGCTGGCATCGATAACTGCGGCTGTGCCAAATGGGCGCACCTCGTCGCGTGAAGCGCCGTTGCGCAGCCGCTTCACGGCCTCTTTCGGGCGTCGGCCGAACACCTTGTATGCGTGTCCGACCGAGAGCGCAAAGCCCTCGGTTGCCGGGTTATTCATGTTCCTCCTGGCGGGGTTTCCGCTGGTTTTCAATACGATAATCGGGCGGCAAAGAGCACGGGTGGTGCCCGCCAGCCCTCATTCGACGGTAACGACCTACATACATAGATCGCTAATAGTTAATTCATAGAAAAAGGTCGAAACTTGGACTTGACCTGGGGTTCTCGTTATTCTCGATCGTTACCAGTTCGTTACCAGAAGCGCCTCAACCTGAGATTCTGCACAGACTTTCAGACATGTACCGGTGCACGGCGGCCCAGGGAAAAGCGCGCTATTATGGTCGGTAGCGACTGTGATCCGGCCATCACCGGTGAGTCTTCGGAAGAACAGCGATCCACACCCCAGTGCGAACGCCCACTAGACCCGAACGGGTAGGCCCGTCATCGCCAAACGAAGTGGTGCGTCAGTTTCGGCGCACAAGCGGGGTGGTACCGCGGAGTGTGAATCGATTCACACTGCGTCCCAGCACGATGCAAAACGTGACAAGAAGGTACTTGCCCCAATGACCTACCCCAAGCAGACAACCGGATCCGCGAACGCGTCTGGTGCCGCATTTGGTGTCAATCCATCTCCGAAGTTCCCTGAGATCGAGGAGCGTGTACTCGCGTTCTGGGAGAGTGATGACACGTTTCGCGAGTCGATCCGCAAACGTGAGGGGCAACCCGAGTGGGTGTTCAACGACGGTCCTCCGTTTGCGAACGGTCTTCCGCACTACGGCCACCTGCTGACCGGGTACGCGAAAGATGTCTTTCCTCGCTTCCAGACCATGCTCGGGAAGAAGGTCGAGCGCCGCTTCGGCTGGGACACCCACGGACTCCCCGCTGAACTTGAGGCTATGAAGCAGCTTGGCATCACCGAGAAGAGCGAGATCGAGGAGATGGGCGTTGCTGCGTTCAACGCAAAGGCTCGTGAGTCAGTGCTGCAGTACACGAAGGAGTGGGAAGAGTACGTCACCCGACAAGCGCGCTGGGTAGATTTCGAGAACGACTACAAGACGCTCAACTTGGGCTTCATGGAGAGTGTGCTCTGGGCGTTCAAACAGCTCTACGACAAGGATCTGGCGTACGAGGGCCATCGCGTGCTCCCGTATTGCTGGCGCGACGAGACGCCGCTTTCGAACCACGAGCTCCGTATGGACGATGACGTGTATCAGATGCGCCAGGACCCATCGGTAACTGTGACGTTCCCTCTCCGCGGTGATCGGGCCGCGGCGCTCGGACTCGAGGGAGTTCGCGCCCTCGCGTGGACGACGACGCCATGGACGCTTCCGACGAACGCGGCGCTTGCCGTGGGGCCCGAGATTCAATACGCGGTTGTGCCGGCTGGCCCGAGTGGGGCATCCGACGGGGGGATACAGGGCGAGGCAAAGTACCTCATCGCTCTCGATCTCGCGGGAAACTATGCAAAGGACCTCGGGTACGAATCCGCCGACGCATTGCGCGAGAGTGTCGAGGCCATCCACCTAGGCTCTGCCGTCGCAGAGGTCGAGTACGAGGCCGCATTCGACTACTTCGCCAATGCCGAGGTATGGGGCACCGAGCACTGTTGGCGCATACTCGTCGACGATTACGTGACAACCACAGATGGCACGGGCATCGTGCATCAGTCGCCCGCATATGGTGAAGACGATATGCGGATCACGCATGCGGCTGGAATGCCGACCATCGTGAGCCTCGATGACAGCGGCCGCTTCATAGGTGCGGTGACCGATGTCGCTGGCGAACTCTGGATGGACGCGAACCGTCCGCTCATCCGCCTCCTCAAACAGGGCGGCCGCCTCCTGCGTGAGCAGAGTTACGAGCACAGTTACCCTCACTGCTGGCGCTGCCGCAACCCGCTCATCTATAAGGCCGTTTCGAGCTGGTTTGTTCGCGTGGATCCGATCAAGCAGCGCATGCTCGAGACGAACGAAGAGATCAATTGGGTTCCTGCGAACGTCAAGCACGGCCAGTTTGGCAAGTGGCTGGAGGGCGCTCGCGATTGGTCCGTGAGTCGCAATCGCTACTGGGGGAGCCCGATCCCGGTGTGGAAGAGTGACGACCCCGAGTATCCGCGCGTCGACGTGTACGGTTCGCTCGAATCGCTCGAACGAGACTTCGGTTCACTCCCGGTGAATGAGTCGGGCGAAGTGGATCTGCACCGCCCCTACATCGATTCGCTCGTACGGCCGAATCCAGACGACCCCACTGGTAAGTCGACCATGCGTCGCATTGAAGATGTGTTCGACGTGTGGTTCGATTCTGGATCGATGCCGTTTGCGCAGGCGCACTATCCGTTCGAGAATCAGGACTGGTTCGATACGCACCAGCCCGCCGACTTCATTGTCGAGTACATCGGGCAGACCCGAGGCTGGTTCTATGTGCAGCACGTGCTTGCTACTGCGCTGTTCGATCGTCCAGCGTTCAAGAACGTCATCAGTCACGGAATCGTGCTCGGCTCTGATGGCAACAAGATGTCGAAGAGCCTGCAGAACTATCCGGATGTGAATGAGGTGTTCAATCGTGACGGTTCTGACGCGATGCGCTGGTTCCTCATGGCTTCTCCGGTCGTGCGCGGAGGAAATCTCATCGTTACTGAAGAGGGGATTCGCGAAGGCGTACGTCAGTTCATTCTGCCGCTCTGGAACAGCTGGTACTTCTTCAGCCTGTACGCAAATGCAGACGGGCTAGAAGCGAAGCGAAGCACGGCATCGACTGACCCACTTGATCGATACATTCTCGCGAAGACCGGCAGACTCATCCGTGAGGTCGGCGGGCACCTCGAAGGCCTCGATACGACATCAGCGGCAGAGGCGCTTCGTGCCTTTGCCGAAACACTCACCAACTGGTACGTTCGCCGCTCTCGCGACCGTTTTTGGGAAGGTGTCACAGGTGAAAATGGCAAGCAAGAAAACCGGCAGGCGTTCGACACCCTGTTCACCGTTCTTGAAACGGTGGCGAGAGTGGCCGCTCCGCTGACCCCGCTCGTCTCAGAGGAACTTTGGAAAGGTCTCACCGGAGGACGTTCGGTGCATCTCGCCGACTGGCCCGATGCTTCAGAGTTTCCAAACGATGATGAGCTGGTGTCAGCGATGGATGAGGTGCGCCAGATCACCTCGCAGGCGCTCGCGCTGCGAAAAGCGCGTCGTTTGCGGGTTCGTCTGCCACTTTCCTCGCTCACGGTTGTGACGTCTCGCCCAGCAGCGCTCGAACCCTTCGTCGATATTCTGTGTGACGAGCTCAACGTGAAGTCGATCGAGCTTGTTCAGCAGACTGAGACAAGTGCAGAAAGCTACGGCATCGTGCACACACTCTCGGTGAATGCACGCGCGGCAGGTCCGCGCCTGGGTAAACAGGTGCAGGCTGTGATCAAGGCAGCGAAGGCAGGGGACTGGACCGAGGAGAACGGTGTGGTTACCGCTGGCGACATAGTGCTCGAACCAAACGAGTACGAACTGACGCTCCACGTCGGTGACGGAGCTGACGCAATCACCCTTATCGCCGGGGGCGGGTTCGCGCTGCTCGATACTGAGACAACACCAGAACTTGAGGCAGAGGGCATTGCGCGCGATGCGATCCGCGCGATTCAAGAGGCCCGCAAGAACGCCGGTCTCGACGTGAGCGATCGGATTGTGCTCGCGCTGAACGCCGCACCCGAATTTGCGGAAGCACTCGAGGCCCACACTGACCTCATCGCCGGTGAAACGCTCGCAGAAGCGATTGCGACGCAGGAGACCGAGCATGTCGATGAGGTTGCGAAGAACCTGCCAAGCTACGGTGAAGGCGTTCATGTGAGTGCGGCCAGCGCGCTGGGCACAGAAAAAGCAACGCTCGTGGTCACAATCGATGCGACAGGAGCGACCCAATGAGCAATGAAACGCAGAGCGTCTACGAAGAACTCCTGACGCGTGTTGGTGAAGCACAGCCCAGGCCGCGCATCGAACCGGTACGCAGGCTTGCTGAACTTGCAGGCTCGCCCCAACTATCATTTCCCGTGATCCAGGTCGCAGGCACGAACGGAAAGACATCAACGAGCCGCGCTATCGAGTCGCTCCTGCGTGCTCACGGTTTGCGCACTGGACTCTTCACAAGCCCTCACCTCGTGGACTTCGCGGAGCGGTTCCAAGTCGACGGCGAGCCTGTTGCCCCCGAGGTGCTCGCTGCGGGCTGGCAAGAACTGCAGCTTCCGTTGCAGGCGGCCGACGCTGAACTTCTGGCCGCGGGTATGGGCAAGATCACATTCTTTGAAGCCCTCGTTGTTCTTGGGCTCGTGGTGTTCGCGGACGCGCCGGTTGAGGTGGCCGTCCTCGAAGTCGGCATGGGTGGCGAGTGGGATGCCACGAATATCGTCGACGCCGAAGTAGCCGTGTTTACACCCATCGCGCTCGACCACGTTGAACTGCTGGGCCCAGATATTCAGGCGATCGCCCGCACGAAGTCAAAGATCATCACCGACACAAGCGCTGTCGTTACGGCGGCGCAATCCGCTGATGCGCTGGCAGAAATACTCGCCGAAGCCGAGCGTCACGGCTCGAAGGTGTACGCCTTCGGCTCTGACTTTTCACTCATCGAAGATCATCTCGCTGTCGGTGGCCGACAGATTGATGTCGCCGGCATCACCGGCCACGTCTACGAGCCCGCCTTTGTGCCGCTGTTCGGTCAGCACCAGGCCGAGAATGCGACGCTCGCAATCGCCGCTGTCGAGGCGTTCTTTGGTGCGGAACGACCGATCCCCACCGAGATTCTCGAAGCGGGCCTCGCCGGGCTCACTTCTCCCGGGCGTCTCCAGCTCGTTGGCACTGATCCCATCGTCTATGTCGATGCAGCGCATAATCCTCATGGCGCTGAGGCTCTCGTGCGCGCAATCACCGAGTCATTCAGCTTCGAAGAGCTCGGTGTTGTGGTGGGAGTGCTCGGGGAGAAGGATGCGAGCGGGTTGCTTGAGACACTCGCGCCTATTGCAGCGCAGGTGTTCGTAACCGCGGTCGATTCGCCACGAACACTCTCGGCCGAAGACCTCGAGGTCACGGCGCGCGCCTCGCTTCCCGAGGTCTCTATTGAGGCATTTCCGGCGCTTCCGTTTGCGCTGGATCGGGCCCGGAGCTGGGCGAGCGAGAGCAAGGGCCGCGCTGTACTCGTCGTGGGTTCGGTGGTGCTTGCCGGTGAAACAATGGAGCTTGCCCGCGAACAGAAATGGGGAACCGAGTGAACCACCGCGATCAGTCATCGGACGCAGAATCGGAAGAAGAACTCGTTCTCTCTCCCTCGGAGTCCGTGGCTCACAATTCTGCGATGCGGATTTCGGGCGGATCGAACGGACAGCGTTCGACTCGAAAAGCCTTGGCGTCGATCGTATTGGGCTTTGAGCTCATCATTGTGGTGCTTATTGGCCTCACGATTTTTGGTCTTGGTCTCACTGACCCCAGGTGGTTGGGGCTCGTCATCGGTGGAACTCTCGCGCTCCTGTGCCTCATCTCGCTCGCACTCCTTCGCGTGGGTGAGGTTGGCATCGTGGTGGGGTGGATCACTCACGCGCTCATGCTGGCGACCGCGTTCATACTCCCGACGGCGCTGTTCGTAGGTGCCGTATTCACCGCGCTGTGGATTTATTGCATCGTGCGCGGCGGGAAGATCGATCGTCAACGGAACATCTGGCTCGCATCACTAAACTAAGTAGTCGTTCATCAAATTGAAGTACAGGAGCGTGCATGTCAGCAGAGCAAACCCTCATTCTTGTAAAGCCCGATGGTGTGGCGCGTGGCCTGAGCGGCGAGATCTTACGCCGCATCGAGGCAAAGGGATACGGCGTCACTGGGCTTCGCATGCTGACCCCAGATCGCGAGTTGCTCGCCGCCCACTACGCGGAGCACGAGGGCAAGCCGTTCTATGAGCCCCTCATCGAGTTCATGAGTTCAGGCCCCGTCGTCGCGATTCGTGCCGAAGGCCATCGCGTCATCGAGGGGTTCAGGTCGCTTGCAGGAACGACAGATCCGACAGGTGCCGCACCCGGAACTATTCGGGGCGATCTTGGTCGCGACTGGGGACTGAACGTACAACAGAACCTCGTGCACGGCTCAGATTCGCCAGAGTCAGCGGCGCGCGAGCTCAGTCTCTGGTTCGCGTAACGGCACCGACGCAAGTATGCGCAGAAAGGTGCGTGAAATTCCCTACGGCCTCACGCACCTTTCTGCGCATTCTGCTGTGTGTATGGATCGGCGCTAGAAGGTGTCTGGAATAACCCGCACCGCGCCCTTGTCAGCGGACTGCGCGAACGCTGCGTAGGCCCGCAATGCGTCGCTGACTGGGCGTTCCCGATGCTTCGGGCGGTATCCACCGGCAGCCTCGAGCGCGATCCGCCGCTGTTCCAGTTCCTCCTCGGGCACGTCAAGCGTGAGTGCGCGGGTCGGGATATCGATCGAAATGATGTCTCCATCTTCGACGAGTGCGATGAGTCCGCCGGAAGCAGCCTCCGGTGAGACATGACCGATCGAGAGTCCCGAGGTCCCACCTGAGAACCGCCCGTCGGTAATCAGGGCGCACTGTTTTCCGAGGCCACGTCCCTTCAAGAACGAGGTGGGATACAGCATCTCCTGCATTCCGGGGCCGCCCTTCGGCCCTTCATAGCGGATCACGACGACATCGCCCTCGTTCACCTGCTTATTCAGGATCTTCTCCACTGCCTCGTCCTGCGATTCACAGACCACGGCGGGACCGGAGAACGTCCAAATCGACTCGTCGACGCCTGCAGTCTTCACGACGGCACCATCGACGGCGATATTGCCGCGAAGAACCGCCAGGCCGCCATCCTTCGAATAGGCGTGCTCCACGCTGTGGATGCACCCGTTTTCTTGATCGAGATCGAGGTCTCGCCAGCGCTCGGACTGCGAAAAGGCGGTGGACGACCGCACCCCTCCGGGAGCGGCGTGCCAGAGTTCAAATGCTGCCTCGCTGGCTTTGCCGCCGCGCACATCCCACTCATCGAGCCATTCGCCGAGGGTCTTTGCGTGTACCGTGTGCACACTTTCATCAAGGAGGCCGCCACGTCGCAGTTCGCCCAGGAGCGCGGGAATCCCACCCGCGCGGTGCACGTCCTCCATGTAGTACGTTTTTCCGTTCGCCACATTCGGGGCAACCTTTGCGAGGCAGGGAACCCTGCGTGACACCGCATCAATCTCATCGAGGCCGAAGGCAACCCCGGCCTCATGCGCCGCAGCAAGCAGGTGGAGAATGGTGTTCGTCGATCCACCCATTGCGATATCGAGCGCCATCGCGTTGCCGAAGGCCTCTGGCGTCGCGATACTGCGGGGGAGCACTGTCTCGTCATCGTCTTCGTAATAGCGCTTGGTGATGTCGACAACGAGCGCGCCAGCGTTCTCGTATAGTGCACGGCGCGCCGTGTGAGTCGCGAGTGTCGAACCGTTGCCTGGTAGCGAGAGACCGATTGCTTCAGTGAGGCAGTTCATCGAGTTCGCAGTGAACATTCCAGAGCAAGATCCGCACGTCGGGCACGCAGACTCTTCGATGAGCTGAATGTCTTCATCCGACACGTTCTCGTTCACCGCTTCGGAGATCGCGTCGACGAGGTCGAGGGTGCGCACCATGCCGTTCGCGAGTACAGCGCGACCCGACTCCATTGGCCCGCCTGAAACAAACACGGTCGGAATGTTGAGACGCAGGGCAGCGAGGAGCATGCCCGGCGTGATCTTGTCGCAATTCGAAATGCAGATGAGTGCGTCAGCGCAGTGCGCATTCACCATGTACTCGACCGAATCAGCAATGAGATCACGAGACGGAAGCGAGTAGAGCATGCCCCCGTGACCCATTGCAATGCCGTCGTCAACCGCGATCGTATTGAACTCGCGCGGAATGCCTCCCGCTTCAGTAATCGCGTCGGAGACGATTCGGCCAACAGGCGCGAGGTGGGTATGTCCGGGCACAAATTCAGTGAACGAGTTCGCAACTGCAATGATTGGCTTGCGTCCAAGATCCGCGCCATTCACCCCGGCCGCGCGGAAGAGCGCACGCGCCCCTGCCATGTTGCGTCCGTGAGTAACAGTAAAAGAGCGATAAGTGACCATAGTGCATTCATACTCAACTGAGAGCAGCCAGGCCAGAGACCATTGGTACTAGTACCCGTAGTACCATGATCAGATGATTCGTCCACGAACTCCACGCGGTATGCAGCTCGGTGAGTTTCTCGCGGCCAGGCGCAAAACGCAGCGGCGGATCGACCTCGGTCTCCCTCCGGGAACACGCCGCGGTGACGTTGGGCTAAGTCGTGAAGAAGTTGCGGCACTCGCTGGCATGAGTGTGAGCTGGTACACCTGGCTTGAACAGGGGCGTGAGATCAATGCCTCTCGCCAGGTTCTCTCGGCTGTGGCACGAGTGCTTCAGCTCACTGAGGCAGAGACCGAGTACATGTTTGCCTTGGCTGTTCCCGTCGCAGGCACGACACCACTCGAACCCGCGCCGACACCACACCACTTATTGCGGCTCGTGCGAGCCCTTCCATTTCCCTCCTTCGTTATCGCAGGCGACTGGACGATTGTTGCGTGGAATGCCAGCTACGAATGGCTGTACGAGTCGATCACTTCGATCCCCGAGGTGGATCGTAATCTGCTCAAGCTTGTGTACACCGATCCGGGGTTGAAAGAGATGCTGCCTGACTGGCAACGCGACAGCCGGAGTTTTCTCGCCGAGTTTCGTGCGGATTCAGGGGTGCGGCTGAGCTCGGCGCGCCATCGAGAGGTTGTGCAGGGGCTGATTGAGGAGAGCCCGGATTTTCGTGCCCAGTGGGCAGAACACTCTGTCGAACGGTTCAAGTCAAGATTGCGTACCTTTGTGCATCCCACGGAGGGAGAGCTCATCTTCGAACATCACCGACTGGTTCCTTCAGACGCGAGTGACCTGCATGTCATCATGTACGTTCCCACTTCACCGCTCGCGAAGTCAGCTGCAACGACTAGCGTGGAAGAGTGAATCACGCACCGTTGTCAACACTGACCCTGGCCGAAGCACGCCGAGTCGCACTGGCGGCACAGGGATTCCGCAACGTGCGGAAGATCGGACGGCGCCGCCCGTTCGACACCGCACTGAGACGCCTGCACGTACTTCAGATTGACTCTGTCAATGTCTTTGCGCGCAGCCACTATCTGCCCGTGTTCTCCCGCCATGGCGGGTATGCACCCTCGAAACTCGACCAGCACCTGTGGGGGAGCGGAGAATTCACTGAGTACTGGGCGCACGAGGCAGCATTTGTGCCAGTTGAGGATCGCAAGCTGTTCGCCTGGCGCATGGACGACTTTAGAGAACGGCATCTGAGGGACGGTCGTGCTGAAGCGCTCTCTGCAGTGGTCTCCGACGTCAGGTCGCGGTTGCAAGCCGATGGGCCTCAGTTCGTGCGCGAGCTCGAATCGGGCACTCGCGAATCCCGTGGCCCCTGGTGGGATTGGAGCGAAACCAAGCGAGCAGTCGAGATGCTCTTTGCCTGGGGTGAGGTGGTATCCGTCGGACGTGAGGGATTTCAGCGCCGGTACGCGCTCGCCGAGCACGCGATTGCTGATGAACACCTCGTGTCGGTCGGGCGAGAAGACGCACAGGAGCAACTCCTCGAGCGAGCTGCGGAAGCGCTTGGTGTCGCAACGCTCTCAGACCTTGCGGATTACCACAGGTTGAGGCGCGCCGACGCACAGGTTGCTGTACGGCGACTCGAAGACCGCGGCGTTCTCATCCCTGTCGAAGTTGAAGGCTGGCGTACCTCGTCGGGTACACCGGAAGCGGCGTGGATCCACCGAGATTCGCGGGTGCCAGGAAGGCTCGCGCCCAATGCTCTGCTCACTCCATTTGATCCGATCACCTGGTTCAGGCCGCGCGCCGAGCGTCTCTTTGACTTCCACTATCGCATCGAGATCTACACGCCAAAGGAACAGCGACAGTTTGGGTATTACTGCCTGCCGCTCATGGTCGGCGGCAAGCTTGCCGGGCGCATAGATTTGAAAGCAGAACGCGCAAACAAAGAACTGCTCGTACAGGCCGCGTGGCAGGAGAGCGGGGCGCCCGCGCGCACGGCAGAAGTTGCTCAGGAGCTTCTCGCAGAAGCCGCGGCCTGGCAGGGTCTCGAGGTGATCCGGGCATCGGGTGTCGGCAACCTACAGCTTCCGAGCACCTTCACTCCAATTGTCAGTGCCCAAGAGTAGTCTCGTCCCATGGAAACCACGCGCAGTGTTCGACCCTTTGAGGTGATTAGCGAGTACGAGCCGAGCGGCGATCAGCCGCAGGCTATCGAGCAGTTGGCTCGTCGCATTAACAACGGTGAGACAGACATAGTGCTGCTCGGTGCGACGGGCACCGGTAAGTCGGCAACCACCGCCTGGCTCGTCGAAGCTGTACAGCGCCCGACCCTCGTACTCGCGCACAACAAGACACTCGCGGCGCAACTCGCGAACGAGTTTCGTCAACTCTTGCCGAACAACGCTGTCGAGTACTTCGTCTCGTACTACGACTACTATCAGCCTGAGGCGTACGTGCCCCAAACCGATACGTTCATCGAGAAAGACTCATCGATCAATGCTGAGGTCGAGCGGCTACGACACTCGACAACGAACGCTTTGCTCAGCCGCCGTGACGTTGTGGTGGTGTCTACCGTCTCGTGCATCTATGGCCTCGGAAAGCCGGAGGAATACTACGAGGCCATGGTTCCCTTAGTCGTTGGCGATCGTCTCGATCGCGACGTGCTGCTTCGTCGCTTCGTCGATATGCAGTACCAGCGCAATGACATAGAGTTCGTACGTGGCAACTTCAGGGTGCGTGGAGACACCGTCGAGATCATCCCAATGTATGAGGAGCTCGCGATACGAATTGAGTTCTTTGGCGATGAGATCGAAGCGCTCTACTACCTGCACCCTGTCTCGGGCGACGTCATCAAGCAGGTCGAGACGGTGTCAGTCTTTCCGGGGTCTCACTATGTTGCAAGCCGCAACGTCATGAATCGTGCGATGGGGACAATTGCCGACGAACTCGATGAACGACTCGCTGAGCTGAAGCGGCAAAACAAACTCGTGGAGGAGCAGCGACTTCGTATGCGCACGACGTTCGATCTCGAAATGATGGAACAAATCGGCTTCTGCTCTGGAATCGAGAACTATTCCCGCCATATCGATGGGCGGCAAGCAGGTGAGGCGCCTCACTGTCTGCTCGACTATTTTCCCGATGACTTTCTCGTCGTAATAGACGAGTCCCACGTCACTGTGCCCCAGATTGGCGCGATGTACGAGGGCGACTCGTCGCGCAAGCGAACGCTCGTCGAGCACGGTTTTCGCTTACCGAGCGCGCTCGACAATAGACCGCTCAAATTTTCTGAGTTTAAAGACCGAGTGGGCCAGACGGTGTACCTCTCAGCAACTCCCGGCAAGTACGAGCTTGGACTCGCCGATGGTGTGGTGGAGCAGATTATCCGACCGACCGGTCTCGTTGACCCAAAGATTGTGGTGAAACCATCTGAGGGCCAGATCGACGACCTCTTCGAGGAAGTCAGGCAGCGTGTCGAACGTGACGAACGCATTCTCGTCACGACCCTCACGAAAAAGATGGCGGAGCAGCTTACCTCGTTCATGGAGGAGGCCGGCGTTCGTGTTCGCTACCTCCACTCAGATGTTGACACCTTGCGTCGCGTTGAGCTTCTGACAGAGCTACGCGCAGGTGTATTCGATGTCTTGGTGGGCATCAACCTGCTGCGAGAGGGCCTAGACCTCCCCGAGGTCTCACTCGTGGCAATCCTCGATGCAGATAAAGAAGGCTTCCTCAGGTCTTCGACCTCCCTCATCCAAACGATTGGGCGCGCCGCGCGTAATGTCGCCGGTGAAGTACACATGTACGCCGATCGGGTCACCCCTTCCATGCAGCTCGCCATCGACGAGACTGACCGGAGGCGTGAGCTGCAGATCGCATACAACACTGAGCACGGGATCGATCCGCAACCGTTGCGCAAGCAAATTGGTGACATCACAGAGATCCTGAACCGCGAAGCCGCAGACACCGAGGAGGTACTCTCTCATCGTGTGTCTCGGCATGCGCAAAAGAGCGCATCGGGGCGAACCACCGGCAAGACCGCATCGCGTGCTGGTGCGATCGGCGCCGAGGGAGGAGAGAAACTCGAGGAGCTCATTTCTGACCTCACGCAACAAATGCTGCTTGCAGCAGAGGAGCTCAAGTTTGAACTCGCTGCGAGACTGCGCGACGAGGTCTCTGACCTCAAACGCGAACTTCGCAGTATGGATGCGGCGGGACACCTGTGAGCGCCGACGGACCGAGGGAGTGAACTCGACACACACAGCATATTCGTAGTTATGTTCGAATAATTGAGTGTGGCGCGCTAGACTACGTGGGTGAGTTCGAACACCAATATCCGTTCATCTGCTACCCACGCGAAGATTAGTGTGCAGGGCGCACGCGTACACAATCTTCAGAATGTTGATCTTTCGATTCCGCGTGATTCCCTGGTTGTCTTTACGGGCCTATCGGGGAGTGGAAAGTCGAGCCTCGCGTTCGACACGATCTTCGCCGAAGGGCAACGTCGCTATGTCGAGTCCTTGAGCGCATATGCCCGCCAGTTTCTCGGCCAGGTCGATCGTCCCGACGTCGACTTC
>JBEBUJ010000029.1:0-26288 GCA_040393365.1 Leucobacter denitrificans | reverse complement strand
CCTGGGACCTCTTCATTATCAGTGAAGCGCTCTAACCACCTGAGCTATAGCCCCATAACCAAGCACCGACTCTACCCGATGCCGGGTCGTATTGTGAAATCGAGAAGGCAGCGACACGCGCTACGCGCCCGATCAGTTGCTCGTGAAGCCGAGCTGGAAACCGCCGAGCATGCGCACGAGCAGGTTGTAGATGAGCGCTGCGACGGCGCCGAGTGCCGTGCCGACGATCACGTTCAGAATGCCGACGACAATCGAGAAGCCAAGCACCGGACCGAAGCCGAGCAGGCCCATCAGGCTGTTCTGGTCACCAACGATGTCCATGAAGAGCTGATCGAGCTCGACGAGCAGGCCCGTCGAGAGCAGCACCGTATAGATCAACAGCGACGCGACGACGCCGACGATTGCGAGGCAGAGCGACACGAAGAACGAGAACTTCACGGCAGACCAGAAGTCGACGTAGACAAGCTTCAGGCGGACCTGCTTGGCAGGCGCCTTTCTGCGTGTCTTCTTGGCCAGCTTGTCGGCGACGGTGTTACTCATTCACGTTCCTCGGTCTCGACCGGCTCGCTTGTGGCTACCCCGGTGGCGTCCTCTTCTACGGCTTCGGAATCGCCGTCATCGAGGCCGCGCTCCGAATTTCGCGCGATGCCAATAATACGGTCACCCTCTGGGAATCGCGCAAACACGACGCCCATGGTGTTGCGACCCTTAGCCGGCACCTCGTCAACGTTCGAGCGCACGACCTTGCCGCCCTGCAGCACCACGAGCACCTCGTCGGACTCGTCGACGATCAGCGCGCCGACCAGGTCGCCTCGATTCTCATCGAGTTTCGCGACCTTGATGCCGAAGCCGCCACGGTTCTGCACCCGGTACTCATCGACCGCGGTGCGCTTCGCATAGCCACCCTCGGTGACCACGAAGACGTAGCCGCCATCGCTCTCTTCAGCCGCCGCTCCGATCCTCGAAGCAGTGAGCAGCGAATCCCCATCACGGAAATTCATGCCACGCACACCCGAGGTCGAGCGTCCCATCGGGCGAAGTGCCTGATCAGAGGCAGTAAATCGCACCGACATGCCTTGCTTTGACACGAGAAGTACATCATCTTCACTGCCCGCGATCAGGGCCGAGACAAGCTCGTCTCCTTCGCGCAACTTGATGGCGATAATGCCACCGGTTCGATTTGTGTCGTACTCCGCAAGCGCGGTCTTCTTTACCAGGCCGTCGCGTGTCGCGAGCAACAGGTACCCCTCATCAAAAGCCCGCAGGTCAAGCACCTGGGTCACGACCTCGTCGGGTGCGAGCGCGAGCAGGTTCGCGAGATGCTGACCCTTCGCGTCGCGGCCGCCCTCGGGAATCTCGTAGGTCTTCGCGCGGTACACGCGGCCGGTGCTCGTGAAGAACAGCAGCCAGTGGTGCGTCGTGGTCACAAAGAAGTGCTCCACAATGTCGTCAGCGCGCAGCTGCGCACCCTTCACGCCCTTGCCGCCGCGGTGCTGCGAACGGTAATTGTCGATGCGCGTGCGCTTGACGTAGCCGCCACGAGTGATGGTGACGACCATCTCTTCTTCGGGAATGAGGTCTTCCATCGACATATCGCCGTCGAAGCCGTGCAGAATCGTCGACCGTCGCTCGTCTCCGTAGCGATCGACGATTTCGCCGAGCTCTTCGATGACAATCGAACGCTGCTGTTCGGGCGATGCGAGAATGCCTTCGTACTCCTTGATCTGCTGCTCGAGCTTCGCAGCGAGGTCAAGAATCTTCTGTCGCTCGAGGGCGGCAAGACGGCGAAGCTGCAGGCCCAGGATCGCGTCTGCCTGCAGCTGATCTACGTCAAGCAGCGACATGAGCCCCTCGCGGGCTTCTTCGACGGTCGGGGAACGGCGAATGAGTGCGATGACCTCGTCGAGTGCGTCAAGCGCCTTCAGATAGCCGCGCTGAATGTGCGCCTCAGCTTCGGCCTTTCGCAGGCGGAACTGCGTGCGCCGAACGATGACCTCGATCTGGTGCTTCGCCCACGCAGTGATGAATCCGTCGAGAGCAAGCGTGCGGGGGACTCCGTCAACGATCGCGAGCATGTTCGCGCCGAAGTTGTCTTGCAGCTGCGTGTGCTTGTACAGGTTGTTCAGCACAACCTTCGCAATCGCATCGCGCTTGAGCACGATCACGAGGCGCTGGCCAGTGCGACCACTCGTCTCATCACGAATGTCGGCGATACCCTGCACGCGGCCTTCACGTACGAGATCGGCTATCTTCACCGCAAGGTTGTCTGGGTTGACCTGGTAAGGCAACTCGGTCACGACGAGGCAGGTGCGACCCTGGATCTCCTCGATGTTGACGACTGCGCGCATGGTGATCGAGCCGCGGCCCGTGCGATAGGCGTCGCGGATGCCTCTGGTGCCAAGAATTTGGGCACCCGTGGGGAAGTCGGGTCCGTGCACGCGCTCCATGAGCGCTTCAAGCAGCTCTTCCCGGGTGGCCTCGGGATGCTCCAGGTGCCAGGTGGCCGCTGCTGCGACCTCACGAAGGTTGTGCGGCGGGATGTTTGTGGCCATGCCAACTGCAATACCGACCGAACCATTTACCAGCAGGTTCGGGAAGCGAGCGGTAAGCACGGTCGGCTCTTGTGTACGACCGTCGTAGTTGTCCTGAAAATTGACGGTGTCCTCGTCGATGTCGCGCACCATTTCCATGGCAAGCGGGGACATCTTGGTCTCGGTGTACCTATGCGCCGCGGCCCCGTCGTTGCCAGGGGAGCCGAAGTTACCCTGACCGAGTGCCAACGGGTACCGCATGGCCCACGGCTGTACGAGGCGAACAAGGGAGTCGTACACCGCGGTGTCGCCGTGCGGGTGAAACTGGCCCATGACGTCACCGATGACACGCGTGCACTTTGAGAACGCCTTATCGGGGCGGTACCCGCCGTCGTACATCGTGTAAATTACACGTCTGTGCACCGGCTTGAGGCCGTCGCGCACGTCGGGCAGGGCGCGACCGACAATCACGCTCATCGCATAGTCGAGATATGAGCGCTGCATCTCGAGCTGCAGATCGACCTGGTCGATTCGACCGTGATCGTGCTCGGGGGCCGCCGAATACTCGTTATCTACGATTTGATCTGGGGTTTCGTTCTCAGATGTCAAGGAAGCGCACGTCCTTTGCGTTCTGCTGGATGAAGTTGCGCCGGGCCTCGACGTCTTCGCCCATCAGGGTCGAGAAGATCTCATCTGCCTGCGCAGCGTCTTCGAGGGTGACCTGCAACAGTGTGCGGGTCTCAGGGTTCATAGTGGTTTCCCAGAGCTCTTCGTGGTTCATCTCGCCGAGGCCCTTGTAACGCTGAACGCCACTTTCCTTCTGCAGGCGCTTGCCACTTGCGCTGCCGGCTTCAAGACTCGCATCGCGCGCGGCGTCGCTGAACACGTATTCGTGCTCGGAGTTGGTCCACTTGATGCGGTAGAGCGGGGGCTGTGCGAGATAAACGTACCCAAGATCGATGAGGGGACGCATATAGCGAAACAGCAGCGTCAGCAGCAGTGTGGTGATGTGCTGGCCATCGACATCAGCATCGGCCATGAGCACGATCTTGTGGTACCTGGCCTTCTCGGGATCAAAATCCTCGCCGATGCCCGCACCGAAAGCGGTAATCATGGCCTGCACCTCTGCGTTGCCGAGCGCGCGATCGAGTCTGGCTTTCTCGACGTTCAGAATCTTGCCTCTGAGCGGGAGAATTGCCTGCGTGTGAGGGTTACGACCGGTCTTCGCAGAGCCACCGGCTGAGTCACCCTCGACGATGAAGATCTCAGAAACCGTGGGATCTTTGCTCGAGCAATCGGAGAGCTTGCCAGGCATGCCACCCGACTCAAGCAGACCCTTGCGGCGCGCAGTCTCTCGGGCCTTTCGCGCCGCCATCCGGGCGGTCGCAGCCTGGATCGCCTTGCGAATGATCTCTTTAGCAGCGCTGGGGTTGCGCTCGAACCAATCGCCGAGCTGATCGCCGACAACCTTCTGCACAAACGCCTTCGCTTCAGTGTTGCCGAGCTTCGTCTTGGTCTGACCCTCGAACTGAGGTTCTCCGAGCTTGACCGAGAGGACCGCGGTAAGGCCCTCGCGAACATCGTCTCCCGAGAGGTTTTCGTCTTTCTCGCGAAGGAGGTTCTTGTCACGCGCGTAGCGGTTAACGAGCGTCGTGAGTGCCGCCCTGAAGCCTTCTTCGTGAGTGCCACCCTCGTGCGTGTTGATCGTGTTCGCGTAGGTGTGCACGCTCTCGGTGTACGCAGTGGTCCACTGCATCGACACCTCAGCCGCGATCTTGCGCGTCTGATCCTCGGCTTCGAACGAGATGATTTCGTCGTGCACGACATCTGCGCGCTTGGCAGCGTTGAGGTGCCGCACGTAGTCTTCGATGCCTCGTTCATACTTGAACTCGTCATGCTGAGGTTCGGGAGTCACGAACTCGCCGTCAGCATTCTCGACCGGTTCCTGCGGTCGCAGATCGGTGAGGTTGATCTGCAGGCCCTTGTTCAGGAACGCCATCTGCTGGAATCTCGTGCGCAACGTCTGGTAGTCGAACTCGACCGTCTCGAAGATCTCGGCGCTCGGCCAGAAGGTGATGGTGGTGCCGGTCTCGTCGCTGGGCTCCCCCTGCGCGAGCGGTGCGTCGGGCACGCTGCCTGTGAACGACATGTTCCACGTGAAACCTTGGCGCTTGACAGCAACCTCGAAACGACTCGAGAGCGCATTCACCACTGACGATCCGACACCGTGCAGACCGCCGGAGACCGCATACCCGCCTCCGCCGAACTTACCGCCGGCGTGCAACACCGTGAGCACGACTTCGACGGTCGAACGACCCTCCGTCGGGTGCATATCAACAGGAATGCCACGCCCATTGTCGACGACGCGAACGCCACCGTCTTCGAGAATGGTGATGTCAATCGTGTCGCAGTGCCCCGCAAGCGCTTCGTCGACAGAGTTGTCGACGATCTCGTACACGAGATGATGCAAACCACGGGGCCCGGTGGAACCAATGTACATACCGGGACGCTTACGTACCGCTTCCAGTCCCTCGAGCACTTGGATGGCGCCGGCGCCATATTCTTCTGCGGCCGCAGCCTGTTCTGAAGTCATTCCGTCGAAGTATCTCTCTGCAAGCGTCTCAGGGCGTATTTTGTCGCCCGATGCTTCCGCACTCCAGCCTATCAACCAAACGCGCTGTAATGACCCGTTTTGGGCGAAAGAGGGCCGATCTCTACACAGGATCGTCCACCCGTTTCTGAGGTGCGCCTAACTGTAGGTGTCTCGGGGCCCTCTACCGGGCACGCTTCTGGGTCCATATCGCCAGCTCGGAGCACCCGGAGCAAGGAATTTCAGCTCCTGCACGTCGGCATCCGGGTACTCGCGAGCGAACCTCGTCAATATCTCTCCCCTGAGCCGACGCAGCTCGGTGGTCCAGGCAACCGAATCACATTGCACAATGAGGGTGCCATCCCGAAGCTCGACCACTGTGGTGTGGGGCGCGACCGTCTCACCGACGAACGCCGGCCAGTCCGAGATCAATCGTGCCTGTTCCATCTCGACGCCCCAGCCCATGTCTTGGGAAGCTGCGAATAACACGTCTCCGAGAGGACGAGGATCGCGGCCGCCGGAAAACGGTGTGCTCCCCTGCACGCCAGGTTCGCCTCGACGGATGCGACCCCGCGAAGTCTGACCCCTCCAGAGCGCCTTCACCCGGAGATAGGCCGCGGTCGCAAAGCTCTGTCGATCCTGGATCGTCATGCGCTCACCTCCACGACCGTGCCTGCCTCTATGCCAACGCGATGCCAGTGCGTATTGTTCGGCACATCCGCCTCAACCGCTGCGGTCACGATCACCTGCTCGAAATCTCCCACGGCGAGCATCAGTCTGCTTCGACGCGACTCGTCGAGCTCAGCGAATACATCGTCAAGCACGATGACAGGGTCACCAGCCGGTGATTCCTCGCGCAACAGTGACGCGAGTGCAAGACGAAGCGAGAGCGCGAACGACCAGGACTCACCGTGGCTCGCATAGCCCTTTACAGGCAGATTGTTCAACTCGAAGAGCGCGTCGTCGCGATGCGGGCCAATAAGCGTCATCCCTCGATCGAGCTCTTGCTGCTTCACACTTGCCAGTGAGGAGCGAAATTCCGTCATGACCGTTTCACGTGAAACAAGTCGCGGAGGGGAGACCGACCCCGGCGTTTCACGTGAAACGGTTCTGGTGTCGATCCCAGCTGCGGACGTTTCACGTGAAACCGAGCGCACATCCCTTCGAGCCACTTCCGCGACCGACTCAATAAGTCTCACGCTCGGACGATGATCCTGCTGGACGATAGCCTCGTAACCGGAGCGCAGTGGAGCGAGGAGATCCGCGACGAGTGCTTGTCGAGCGACCATGATCCGACTGCCGTGATCAACGAGTTGTTCGTTCCACACCTCAAGCGTGGATTCCAAGGCAGCACGATTTCCTGTGGCGCGAGCGCTCTTCAGGAGCGCAGTGCGCTGCCGGACCACCCGGTCATAGTCGGTGAGCACTCCAGCAAGCCCTGGATTGCGCGCAACGATTGCCTCATCGAGAAATCGACGGCGTACCGAAGGATCACCTCGAACGATCATGAGGTCTTCGGGGGCGAATACCACGGTAGAAAACCATCTGGTGATCTCGCGCGGGGGAACGCCGTTGCGATTGAGCTGAGCTCGATTCGGCCGATCCCTGTTGAGTTGCAGCTCAAGCAATGCCTCGCGCTCACCCACCAAAATCTTCATGCGCGCTACAGCTGCCTCAGCGCCAGCACGAATCAATGCGCTATCACTGCTCACCCGGTGAGAGGAAAGCGATGCGAAGTAGGCAATAGCTTCGACAAGGTTTGTCTTGCCCTGACCGTTACGACCGAGTACGAGGTTCGGGCCTGGCGCGAAAGGAACCTCTGCGCTTCGATAGTTGCGAAAGTCAACGAGCGAGAGATGAGCCACTCGCATCGCATTGCCTAACGCAGCAGCAGGTTTGGCTGCAGCAGATACCTGAAGCTCTGCTCGTCGGTATCGTCTTTACTGCGCTGGCTGGTGATGAGCACTGGCCCGGGCTTCGAGGCGTTCTCAGTGCGAGTGAAACCGATACGAGTGAACTCAGCGTGGGTCGAACGAAGACCATCGAGAAGAAACTGCGGTTTCAGTGACACGACCATTTCATCGCCGACAAGGTGGGCATCGACGATCTCGACGGCCTGAGCTGTCTCGGTGCCGGCGGCCTCAAGCGTTACCTGCCCTTCGATGAACGAGAAACGAAGCGCCGCTTCGCGCTCAAGCACGAGACCGACGCGACCGACGGCCTCGACGAGATCAGCAGTGTTCAGCACGGCGTAGTTGTCGATCTGCTCAGGGAAGAGCCGCCCGACCGGCGGGTAGTTGCCCTTGATGAGCAGTGAGGTCACGGTCTTGTTGCCACCCGTGAATGCGATGAGCTCACGCTCGCCGTCTTTGATAATCGCAACCTGCACGGTGCCGTCAGAAGCAAAGGTCTTGCCGACCTCGATGACCACTTTCGCAGGCACAAGCGCGGAGAGCTCCTGCTCGCTTCCCTGGTGTTCCCAGTCAATACGACGCATGGCCACGCGATAGCGGTCAGTCGCAGTAAGTGTCAGCGCATTTTCCGAGACTTCGAACTGCACGCCCGTGATCACCGGAGTGACGTCGTCCTTCGATGCCGCAAGCGACACCTGAGCAATAGCCTCAGCGAACACATCTGCGGGGACGGTGCCGGAAATCGTTTCGACGCGAGGTACCTGCGGGTACTCCTCAACCGGCATGGCCGGAAGGCTAAACGATGCGGAGCCGCAACGAACCTGCACACGAGTCTCGTTGAGAGTCACTTCAACATCAGCATTCGGAAGTCGCTGGGCGATCTCACCAAGCAGCCGGCCCGAAACAAGTGCCCGGCCGCTCTCAGAAACTGCGGCCACCACAGTCGTGCGAGCTGAGGTCTCATAGTCGAAGGAAGAAATGGTGAGTTCACCATCGACCGCCTCGATGAGGGCGCCACTCAGCAGCGGCTGGGTCGGACGCTGAGGCAGAAGCTTCGCAGCGAACGATACGGCCTCGCTAAACACGTCGCGGTTGACGGTGAAACGCATATCGGCTCCTTGCGCACAGGATTGATCGAGGCGCCCGCAGAAGACGGGCGTCGTTGCGTGACAATCTTTGCACACTCGAGGCTGGGGCAAGCAAGCCCCGAACGGGCTGGTTCAGCGCAGAGTGTGATTGAGCTCCCATGAAGAGTAGTTAGAAGAGTAATAGTAATAAGCCCTGTGGAAACTGTGGATAACTTCCGCGATCCCTTACCGCTTGTGGAAACTACAACGGTGTGAGTTGTTGGTGAGGCGTGAATAACCTGAGATCAGCGCAATCATGCGGATCTGAGGGCGCGGGGAGTTTCCACAGGGAAGCCCGATTCATCCACAGGCGTGTCGGCGTTGTCCCCAATTACTCACAGGCAGCAAAGAACCTGTGGATAACCACTTAGCGGCCGGCGCGCTTCACCCGAGTGGTGAGCTCAGTGACCTGGTTGAAAATCGAGCGTCGCTCAGTAATGAGCTGCGTGATCTTCTTGTGCGCATACATGACCGTGGTGTGATCGCGGCCACCGAACAACTGCCCGATCTTCGGAAGCGAGAGCGGGGTGAGCTCACGACAGAGATACATGGCGATCTGTCTTGCGGTCGCCACCTGCTGTGCGCGTGAGGGACCATACAGATCATCGATCGAGAGATCGAAGTACTCAGCTGTGTGGCTGATGATGTCGGTGGGCTGCACTTCGTTGTCCTCATCGAGTGAGATGAGATCTTTCAGCACGGTTTGCACGAGTGCCATGTCGATGACCTGCTGATTCAGGCCGGCATATGCACTGACACGAATCAGGGTTCCCTCGAGCTCGCGGATATTCGAGGTGAACTTCGACGCAATGTACTCAAGAATCTGTGGATCGATCTCAAGATTCTCGCGCGTGGCCTTCTTTCGCAAAATTGCAATTCGCGTCTCGAGGTCGGGCACCTGAATATCTGTGAGCAGACCCCATTCGAAACGTGAAGTGATGCGCTCTTCGAAGCCACGGAGCTGCTTCGGTTGCACATCGCTCGTGATCACCACCTGCTTGTCGTGATCATGCAGGGTGTTGAAGGTGTGGAAGAACGCCTCTTGCGTCTCAGCCTTTCCCTCCAAGAACTGGATGTCGTCCACGAGCAGCAGATCAACGCTGCGGTATCTGGCGTGAAAAGCCGCACCCTGGTTATTTGCAATTGAGTTGATGAAGTCGTTCGTGAAGTCTTCAGAACTCACATAGCGCACGCGGATGTCCTTGTAGAGCTCACGCGCATAGTGACCGATTGCATGCAGCAAGTGAGTCTTCCCGAGACCCGAATCACCATAGATGAACAGCGGGTTGTACGCGCGTGCCGGCGCCTCGGCAACCGCCACCGCCGCCGCGTGGGCGAAACGATTGGATTGGCCGATCACAAACGTGTCAAAACGGTACTTCTCGTTAAGACGACTCTGCGATTCATCCCGTGCGCCATGCCGCGCAAAGGGCTCAGCAACAGGTCGCACGGGTTCAGTTGCCTCGTTGCGCACCATCTCGGTGGGCGCCGCGAACTCGTCGGGGTCGGACTCCATCGCCGGCTGGGCATCCGGATCAACGATCACGACAAACGTTTCGATTGGCGCGGCCTCGGGAATCTTCGCCACCGCGTGCATGATCGCAGGGCGAAGCCGGGTCTCGAGCAGCTTCAGGGTGTAGTCATGCTGCACCGCAAGGTAGAGCGTGCCGACACTGATGCCTCTCGGCACCGCAAGGGCGAGCTGAGCGCCCACGGTCGGGCCAACCTCAGGGTCACCCATGACCGCGTGGGTGATCTGTGCCCACGCCCGCTGTACCTCTTCTTCTGTCACGCTCACATCCGGTCAATCTGGAGATTATTCACAAGTGTTTCCACAGGAATATCCACATTGATTTCCCGAAAAACACCGTATCGGCGGGGCTTGCTCAGCCAGACCGAATATAGCTGCCAACGTTAGTCACAGATTTGTCCACAGGCAAGTCGCATTCTCTGACACGCCGCCACAGAACGTCACGGAGGTCATCACGCGGGTGATAATTTTCCATCACTTGAAGCTCGGCTTTGACGAATGTCCGGAATCGGCGTAAAGTAACTATCTTGTGTGAGCGCGTTCATCGCTGCCCACTATTCGACTTTCCGCAATCCGCGGTCCACACGTCACGGAGATCTTCTCATGAGCAAGCGCACGTTCCAGCCCAACAACCGCCGCCGCGCCAAGGTGCACGGCTTCCGCGCACGTATGCGTACCCGCGCCGGTCGCGCAATCGTGTCGGCTCGTCGCGGCAAGGGCCGCTCGAAGCTCACTGCGTAAATTTCGCGTTCTTCACGATCGTGCCAGCACGGCAGCACCGGGTGACCCGGGGCGATGACTACCGGCGCATCGTGCGAAACGGCAACCGCGTGGGAGGTGCATATTGCATCGCTCACGCGGTTTTGCATGTACAGGGATCGACCGAGCCCGCTCGTTTCGGCTTCATCGTCTCGAAGGCTGTGGGCAACGCAGTGACGCGCAACCTCGTGCGCAGGCGCCTGAAGTTCATCGTTGAGCGCCAACTTGCAACAGGCTTCACTGGTGCAGACGTTGTCTTTCGCGCCCTGCCAGCAGTGGCTGATGCGAGCTTTGCGGAGCTCGAGCAGGAGGCGGTGCGGCAGCTCGACCGAGTGCGGCGCATGGCAGTGGGGCAACAGGGGGGCCAGCCGTGATCCTCGTTCTGACCGAACTCTGGTTGCTGCCGAGAAATGCAGCCATCGCATTCATGCTCGGTTACCGGCGCGTGATCTCGCCCCTCTATGGGCAGGTGTGCAGGTACTATCCCAGTTGTTCACGCTACGCTTTGGAAGCATTCCAGCTTCGAGGCTTCGTGGTGGGTGTGATGCTCACCGTCTGGCGCCTTGTTCGCTGCAATCCCCTTACCCCAGGTGGGATCGACGACGTTCCCGAACCTAGAACCCTCAGATTTACCGTCAACGCACGCGGCTTCGCGCGCCCCACCACACGAAAGGCCTAACACGGTGGATTTCATCGAGACACTACTGTGGCCGTTGCGCTGGCTCGTCGAGCTCGTGCTCATGCTCTGGCACCAGCTCTTCACCTGGATCGGAATGGACCCGGCATCGGGCCTCACCTGGGTACTGTCGATTCTCGGCCTCGTGATCGTGGTGCGCTCCGCTCTGATTCCGGTGACGGTGCGTCAGATCAAGTCGCAACGACGCATGATGGATCTTGCGCCGGACATGAAGAAGATCCAGGCCAAGTACAAGGGTAAGAACGATCAGTTCTCGCGTGAGGCTATGAGCCGCGAGACCATGGCCATGTATAAGAAGCACGGCACCAACCCATTCGCATCGTGCCTGCCGATTCTTATTCAGATGCCGATCTTCTTCTCCCTCTTCTACGTGCTGCGACACGCAGCCGACAACCAGCCCGGCATTGGCTTCATGAACGCCGACCTTACGCAAAGCTTCAACGCTGCCAGCGTGTTCGGCGCACCACTGAAGATGACTTTCACACAGGGCTGGGAATCGCAGCAGTGGTCAGTGGTGATTCTGCTCGGCATCATCGTGATTCTGATGATCGCCTCACAGTTCTTCACGCAGCTTCAGATCATGTCGAAGAACGTGAGTGACGAGACCAAGGCTTCGCCGATGTATCGCCAGCAGAAGATCATGCTGTACATCATTCCGTTCGCCTTCCTGTTCTCTGGCGTCGCCTTCCCCCTCGCGCTGAACATCTACTGGTTCACCTCGAACCTGTGGACCATGGGCCAGCAGTTCATCGTGATTCAGAACATGCCGACCCCTGGCAGCGATGCGTGGCGTGCGCGTCAGGCTCGCCTGAAGGCCAAGGGCAAGCTCACCGATGACGAGGTCGCAGAGGTCGACCGCATCGAAGGTGTGAAAGAACCGCAGGGTCAACGTCAACAGCCGAAGAGCGCCAAGCGCGCAAAGAAGAAGAAGTAGAGGACGAAGTCGTGAGCGAACGCGCAGCAGTCGACAGCGCCCATGAGGCGCCGACCCCGGACGAGCTTGAGGCAGAGGGCGATCTCGCGGCCGATTACATCGAGGCATTCCTCGACATCGCCGATCTCGACGGTGATCTCGATATCTCAGTGGCCGGTGGTCGTGCCTACCTTTCGATCACAGGTGGCGGTGATGACCTCGACCGACTCGCAATGCCCGAGACCGTGCAGGCATTGCAAGATCTCACCCGCCTCGCCGTGCAGAATCAGACCGGTCACTTCTCGCGTTTGATCCTCGATGTCGGCGGATCGCGTGATGCGCGCGGCAACGAACTACGTGGCCTCGTCGATGCGGCGATCGCGCAGGTCGCGGCTGGCTGCGAAGAGGTTGAGTTTGAGCCGATGTCGTCATACGACCGAAAGCTCGTGCACGATCTGGTCGCAGAACGTGGCTACCACAGCGAGTCGCGCGGCGAGGGTCGCGATCGACGTCTCGTCGTCAGCCACGGCTGAGTTTCACGTGAAACCATGACCGAGGTCGAGATCGAACTGGAGCCAGCTGTCGCCGCGCAGTTGGCAGGCGATCGCATCGATGTGCTGCGCGCATTCACGCGTGATCTCGGCGAACGCGGCGAACTGCTTGGCCTCATCGGACCGCTTGAGGCACCGCGGTTGTGGACGAGGCACGTGCTTAACAGCGCGATCCTCGCTCCTCTTATTGACGAGGGTGCGACAGTCGCGGACATTGGTACCGGGGGAGGCCTGCCCGGACTCGTCCTTGCAATCGTGCGACCCGATGCGCGCTTCTTGCTCATCGAGCCGATGGAGCGCCGCTGCCTGTGGCTCAACGAACAGGTGGAGCGGCTCGGGCTCGACAATGTCGAGGTCAAGCGGGGCCGCGCCGAGGAGTATCACGGCGCATTCGAGGTCGACCAGGTCACTGCCCGGGCTGTCACCGCACTCAGAAATCTCGTACCTCTCACCGCACCGCTCTTGCGATCTGGCGGCGAGATGCTGTTCTTGAAGGGCTCCGGCGTGCAGGCAGAGATCGAAGCCGCGCAGAAGGTGCTGCGCAAGTACAGCGCACAAGACGTGTGGGTCGAAGAACTCGGCATCGGCGTGCTCGAAGAGACGACTAGAGTGTGTAGGGCGCGCATCGCATAGGCGACGCACCCCGCGCGTAGTCGAGGGGTCGGACGCCTGGGGCGCTATGCCGCTCAGACTTTCCCACACATCCAAGCAGCTGACAACCAAGAGAGAGCGATGACCGCAGGCGAGAATGCGCTGGTGGGTAACCACCTGGCCGACAAGGTCCGCCGCCGTCGTGCGCTCGAAGAGCACAGCTCACCGCTGCCAGATCGCACGCGTATCATCACGGTCTCGAACCAGAAGGGTGGGGTCGGCAAGACCACCACGACGGTGAACCTCGCGGCTGCCCTCGCGCGGCGCGGTGCGAACGTGCTAGTGATCGACCTCGACCCACAGGGCAACGCGTCGACGGCGCTCGGCGTCTCGCACAGGCCCGAAGTGACGAGCGTGTATGACGTGCTGCTCGGCGAGCAGACCATCGCCGATGCGGTGCAGCCCACGACTGATAACGAACGGCTCTTCTGCGTGCCTTCGACCATCAACCTCGCTGGCGCAGAGATCGAACTCGTCTCGCTTGTCGCCCGCGAACAGCGTCTTCGCACGGCCCTCGAGACCTACCTGAACGAGTCGCCCGAACTCATTCATTACGTATTCATCGACTGCCCGCCTTCGCTCGGCCTACTCACGGTGAACGCATTCGTGGCGGCGAACGAGGTACTCATTCCCATTCAGTGCGAGTACTACGCGCTCGAGGGTCTGAGCCAGCTGCTCGGCAACATTCAGCTCATACAGAAGCACTTGAATCCGACGCTGAAGGTGTCGACGATTCTGCTCACGATGTACGATGCCCGCACGAATCTGGCGCAAGAAGTCGCCGAAGAGGTGCGCTCGCATTTTCCGGCCGAGACGCTTAGCGCGGTGATTCCCCGTTCGGTGCGGGTCTCGGAGGCGCCGAGCTACGGGCAAACCGTGCACGCCTATGACGCGGCGTCGATTGGGGCGCTTGCGTACCTCGAGGCCGCGGCCGAGATAGCGGCGAAAGCCAATGTGAGTTCGAAGAATAAGGGAGCCTAGGCGATGGCGACGAAGAAGCGCAGTGGACTTGGCCGTGGCATCGGTGCGCTGATTCCGCAGAGCACCGCCGAGGGCGAGCGCCCGGTCGACGTGTTCTTCCCGAACGCCGTTGCGCAAGAGGCGGCGGCCGCGAAAGCGAACGCGAAGTCGGCCTCGAAGGCAAAGGTCGCGAACGAGGATCGGCCTGCTGACGCAGGCCCAGAGCTTCGCGAGGTGCCAGGGGCGACGCTGACGCATCTTCGACTCGACGAGATCATTCCGAACAGGGTGCAGCCCCGCACCGAATTCGATGACGAGGCTCTCGAAGAGCTGACGCACTCGATCAGGGAGTTCGGCGTCTTTCAGCCGGTCGTCGTGCGCGAGATCGAACCGGCTCCCGCTGCGGGTGAGCCGCGCTACGAACTGATTATGGGTGAGCGGCGCTTCCGCGCGAGCGGGCGGGCAGGCCTCACCGAGATACCCGCGATCATTCGGTCGACCGCCGATGAGCACATGCTGCGAGATGCGCTGCTCGAGAACCTGCACCGTGCGCAGCTGAACCCGCTCGAAGAGGCTTCGGCCTACCAGCAGTTGCTCTCTGACTTCGGCATCACTCAAGAACAGTTGGCCTCACGTATCGGCCGCTCACGCCCGCAGATCTCGAACACGATACGTCTGCTCAAGCTGCCCGAGGCCGTGCAGGCGAGGGTGGCAGCGGGAGTGCTATCAGCCGGGCATGCTCGCGCGATTCTCTCACTCGACGGCGACGCCGATTCCATGCGGCGTCTCGCTGACAAGATCGTGAACGAAGGTCTGTCGGTGCGGGCCGCCGAAGCCGCGGCGGGTGAGGCGCCGAAACCTGCGCGCAAGAAGCCGCGTGCCGGTGGTGTACAGGCTCAGCTCGACGATATTGCTGAGCGGCTCGGCGATCGCTTTGACACGAGGGTGGGGATCAAGCTCGGTGCCAAGAAGGGCCAGGTGACGATCGACTTTGCGACGATCGCTGACCTCAAGCGCATTCTTGAGGCGCTTGGAGATCCTGGCTTTCAGTAAGACCCACTCAACCGACCAGATCATTGCGCTCGCTGAAAAGCGAGTGCTGCACGCAGCGAGCGCGTTACCTCGAGCGCGGAGTGGAGGCTCATGTACATCGATGCTGATTCCCTAGGCGAAGCGGCCACCTATCGTTTGCTGTCTGGCGCGGTGGTGCCGCGTCCGATCGCTTGGGTGACAAGCGGCGTCACCGCCGACCAGGTGAACCTCGCACCGTTCAGTTCATTCGCGTGGGTATCGACCTATCCCGCGATGCTCGGCTTCAACATCGCTCCTCGCGGTGAGGGTCGCAAAGATACCGCCCGAAATATTCGCGAGGCTGGTGAGTACGTGGTGAATATCGCCGACTACTCGATGCTCGAGGCCGTGCACTCCAGCTCCGAAGGGTTCGACGTAGAGGTAAGTGAGGTTGATGAACTCGGCCTCGAGACGATTGCGAGTACCAAGGTTCGGCCGCCCCGACTCGCGGCGGCACCGGTCAGCATGGAATGCGTGCTACGCGAAGTCCTTCAATTCGGAACGACTGGCTCGGAATTCTTCGTGGGAGAGGTCGTTGCCTTTCACGTGCAGGATCGGCTCTACGACGCCGGGAAAATCGATGCTGAACTCTTCCAGCCACTCGCTCGACTCGGTGGCCCACGCTATGCGACTCTGGCGGGCATCCGGACGATGCCCGTCGTTCCGGGAGGCTGAGCTTCGGCACGTCACACGGTGAGACGCAGCGCGTTGCGGGGCTTTCACCGTGTGACGTGCCGCCTTCGATCGGCGGCCCAACGTACACCTGCGTGAGGTCGAACAACGCACTGGGCCCCAGCACTCAGAAGTGAGTGACTGGGGCCCAGTGCATTGCTCGCGAGGATTACTTGTCGAGCACCACTTCGTTACGCAGAGTGCCGAGCTCGGTGATCTCGACCTCGACGATATCGCCGGCATTCAGGAAGCCAGAGCCCTTGGGCTCAATGAACAGTCCGACGCCACCCGGGGTACCAGTGACGATCACGTCTCCGGCTGAGAGACGGGTGAAGGCCGTGACGTACTCGATGATCTCCGGAATCGAGAAGTACAAATCTGCGACGCTTGCCGACTGACGAACCTCACCGTTGACCCTGGTCTCAAGGCGAAGTCGGTCGACATCGCCGATGTCAGAGGCGGGGACGAGGTAGGGACCGAATGCGCCGGTACCGGGGAAGTTCTTTCCCGGAGTCCACTGCGTGGCAGCGAGCTGCCAATCGCGCACCGAGAAGTCGTTGTACCCGCCGTAGCCGGCAACATACTCCCACGCATCAGCGGCCTTCACGCGGTAGGCATCCTTCGAGATGACGAGGGCCATCTCACCTTCGTAGTCGTACTGGGTCGTCGATTCGGGCATCAGTGCGGGAGCCTCATGCCCCATCTGCGAATCGGCGAAACGAATGAAGACGGTCGGTGCCTTCTGATTCGTCTTACCAGTCTCTTCCTGGTGGCTGCGGTAGTTCACACCAATGCAGAGCACCTTGTTCGAGTCACCGATCGGAGGAAGGAACTGAATGTCGGACTCGGGGTAGCTCGGAGCTGCGAGCACGGTCGCTTCATCGATCTGCCCGAAGCGGCCGTCTTTGACGATCTCACTGATGCTTACTGCAACGTTTGCACCGGCGGGACCCAGGTCGTACACCGTACCTTCGTGAGAAACGCCCCAGCTCGTTTCGCCGGCAGGGTTGAGGAAGGAGAGATATTTCATGATTGCCTTTCACGCACAAGCGGTGCGCGGGCACAGAGAACGGCCTTCGCGCGTGCGAGAAAGTCTATTGTATTAATAGTGCATTTTGCAAGCTAAAACGTTTTCTACAGTTCTGTGCTGGGCTTGAAAGCTCGCTAGACTACTTTCAGAGACAATGCATTTTGGTCACAAGCCCCGACACATCGCGCCAGCGTAGGCGCAGTCAGGAATTCATGAGTAATCGTCGCACCTCCACGATCGAACAGGTTCGACAGGCCATACTCGATGGTGAATGGCCCCCAGGCGATCGCTTGCAACCGCTCGCGCTTTCGGAGCGATTTGGGACGAGCACCACAGTGGTGCGTGAAGCCCTCGCGATACTTGCGGGTGACGGGCTGGTCGTCACCGAACCGAATCATGGCTTTTTCATTCCCAAGCTCAACTTCCAAGAGTTCGAGGATTCAACTGAGCTTCGTTGTGTCACGGAAGCGCTCGCGGCGAGACTCGCGACTGAACGCGGCGACCTCCAGTGGGAGGCAAATCTGACGGCTTCGCACCATCGACTTGCGCGCACGCCGCGCCGTGATCCGAAGGATCCAAGCCGAATCTCATCCGAGTGGGCTGCGGCGCACCGTGAGTTTCATCATGTCTTGCTCGAGGCCTGTGACTGCGCGCCGATATTGCACATTGCGTCGAATCTCGCTGACTCCGCAGATCTCTATCGACGTTGGGCGGCACAATCGGACACTGCATCAAGTCGCGACGTCGAGGCTGAGCACCTCGGATTGTTGGAAGCAGCACTCGCCCACGACGGTGAGCTGCTCGGTGAGCGGCTTCGCACTCACTACCTGATCACGTTGAATGCGGCTCGAGAGGTCGTCCCGGCCACGGCCGGATAACTTTCCCAACTGATGCGGGCCGTGGCGGCGCCGGGACGACTGCTGCAGTGAGGTGTGTCTGACTAGGCGCGCTCACCGACATCGCTGGCGCCAATCTGCGCTGCCAGCTTGTAGGCGATGTCCTCACGATCGCGACGCGGTGAGAACTTTGTGGTGTTTTCGCCGGTGCCTGACCACTCGCGTTCGCCGCGCGCGCTGGCGGGCACGATGGTGGTCGTGGAACGAACGGTGAAACGCTCAGCGATACGCCACTCGCCGTTGCGACGCTCGAAGCGGTCGATGTAGCGGCTCAGGCCGTTCCAGTTCAGCTTGGGGTCTTCGAATGGCTGACCCCAGTGGTGTGAGGTGACATAGGTTTCAGCGACCGCCTGATCGCCGACGACCGTAGCCAAGTGGTTGGCGATTGCGTGCTGCGAGCCGTCGAGCTTGCCCAGGTACTCTTTCGCCCACACCGCAAATTCCTCGATCGGGCCCTCGAAGCCGTTATGGTGGTCAACGGCTCCTGGCCAGTAGCACGACTTCACCAACTCCATGTCCAGTCGGTCGATGCCGCGGCAGTAGCGCAGGCAAACCTGATGAATTTCCCAGAGATCATCACGAACGGACATAGTTGAACTCCCTTGTTAAAAGCACAATGTACTCTTAGAAGAATAGTGCATTTTGAACCATCTCACGAGGGCTGATCGATCGTATCGACTGGCAACGGGAAGTACCGCGGGATTCATTCGACACGAAAGACCGAAACGCCTTGTTTGAGCAGGGATCGAGCGGAATGATAGATTTTGGTTACGAAAATCTAGAGCTTGACTGTAGATACATTTCATTGGAGAGCAAGTGGCAACGACGCAGGACACACAGGAGTTTCATCAGCGTGTGCTCGTGGTCACGGGTGCCGCTCAAGGGATCGGGGCTGGCTTCGCGCGGGGGTTCGCTCGACTAGGTGCCACTGTGGTTGCGGCAGACCGAGACGAAGCAACTCTTCACGCCAGCGTCGAAGCGATCGCTTCTGATCCCACGATGACGGGGACAGTCATCGCTCACCGCGCAGATGTCACCTCGCAGTCCGACATGTTCTCGCTCGCGGAGTTCGCCATGTCTCAGGGCGAGGTGCGCTACTGGATAAACAATGCAGGCATCTTTCCTGAGGCCGCACTCGTAGATATCACTCCGGAAGAACTCGAGAGTGTGCAACAGGTGAATGTCAATGGCCTCCTCTTCGGTTGTCAAGCCGCAGCCCACGCAATGAGCGGCCGTCCGGGCGCCATCCTGAACATGTCCTCGGTGAGTGCCCATAAAGTGCGGCCCGGGCGGGCGGGCTACAGTGCAACGAAGGCCGCAGTCGAACACCTCACCCGCTTTGCAGCGGTGGAGTTCGGGCCTGCGAACATTCGTGTCAACGCGCTCGCCCCGGGTTTTATCCTCACTGAAATGACGGCCTGGCTGACTAAAGATCCAGCGGCCCTCGCTCAGGCACTTGACCGGCTGCCAATACAGCGTATGGGTCAGCCGGAAGACCTCTTTGATGCCGCAGCATTTCTGCTTTCTGACCGTGCCTCCTATGTCACGGGCCAGACACTGGGTGTGGATGGCGGATCTCGACTTGTCTGAAAGGAACCATGAACGAATGACTACGCAGGAATTTGACGTCGATGTTCTCGTTGTCGGACTTGGTCCGGCAGGTGCCAGCCTGAGCCTGGCACTCGCACGCGAGGGAGTGAAAACCAGAGCCATCACCCGCTACCCTTGGCTTTCCAACTCGCCTCGCGCTCACATCACTAATCAGCGTGCCGGCGAGGTATTTCGAGATCTCGGCGTGATGCCTGAGATCGAACGTCGAGCTTCGCCATGGGAACACATGGGAGACCAACTCTTCACCACCAGTCTCGCGGGACCCGAGATTGCTCGTCTACGCGCCTGGGGTACCGGAGACGACCAGCACGGAGCGTACGTTCGCGCCAGCCCGGTGCCCATGGTCGATATTGCACAGCCTCTGCTCGAGTCGGTGCTTGTCGAGGGTGCTGCACTTCACGGGACCGAGCTGCAGTTCCAGACCGACTACCTCTCGCATGTAGAGGACGAGGATGGGGTCACCACGACACTCATGGATCGCCGCAGCGGCGAGGAGTACACGGTCCGATCCAAATACCTCATCGGAGCTGACGGAGCACGATCGGGCGTGCTCAAGAATGCCGGTCTTCCCCTGGAAGGCGTGATGGGCCGAGCGGCTACCGTGTATGTTCGTTTCGCTGGCGACTTGAGCCGATATGTTGCGCATCGGCCCAGCATTTTGCACTGGGTGTGGGGACCAAGCTCACAGTACGGTGAAATTGGAATGGGACTCATCCGGGCAGTAAAGCCGTGGACTGAGTGGATTGCCGGTTGGGGCTATGACCCCGAAGCCGAGCTCGACCTCTCTGAAGACGTGCTGATCGCGCGGATTCAGGAGTTCGTGGGGGATACGACGTTCGTTCCTGAGATTCTTGATGTGTCGACCTGGCAGGTGAACCAGACGTATGCCACGCAGTACAGCACACAGCGGGTGTTCTGCGCGGGTGATGCTGTTCACCGCCATCCACCGTCGGGTGGCCTCGGCTCGAATACCTGTGTGCAGGATTCGTTCAACCTTGCTTGGAAGCTCGCCTATGTCATCAAGGGATTTGCAGGAACAACCCTGCTCGATAGCTACTCGGAAGAGCGGGCACCTGTGGGACGCGCGATCGTTGAACGAGCCAACCGGTCGAGGACAGAATTTGGACACCTCACCTCTCTGCTGCGAGAGCTGGGTTCCGGTGAAGCGCTCATCGACGGCTTCTTTGCCCAGACAGAGGAAGCGGCCAAGGTTCGTGCAGCCGTGCACCAGGCTGTTCAGCTGAAAAACCGAGAGTTCAACGCGCACGGCTTTGAAAACAACGACGTATACCGATCAACAGCAATTATCGACGGCGGCGTTGCAGCTACCCCGTCAGACGAGCTCGTTGCCCTTCGCGCCCTAGAGCCAGGCCGCAAGCTCCCCCATGCTTGGCTCGTTGACTCGCATGGCTATCGTGTGAGCACACTTGACTTGGTTGGCAAGGGTGCATTCTCGGTCGTGACCGGGCTCTCAGGCATGAACTGGATTGCAGCGGTCGCTGAGCTTGGTTATGAGTGGCTGAACGCGGTGCAGTTTGGTGATCACTCGGCTAGGGATGCTTACGGCGAGTGGGCCAGGACGGCGCAGCTGCCCGAGAACGCAGCGATTCTGGTGCGCCCAGACGGATACGTCGCTGCGATATTTGAGCCGGCTGCAACGAGCGCTGCCGCCACTGAGACGCTCACTATTGCGCTTCGATCGATCCTAGGGCTCGGAGAGTCCGTCTGAGGTGTGTAATGTCGTGCTGAACCCGGCACTTCTCGCTGGGCACCGAGGTCAACTGTAGAGAGGAGGCCGCGGTGCCCACTGAGCACTCCGCAGCGCGAATGGATAGGTCACCGTCGAGCAAACAGGGATGGGTATACGGCATCAGTGCCTATGTGTACTGGGGCGTCATGACCGCGTACTGGCCGTTACTGAGTGCAGCCGGTCCTCTAGAAATTTTCGCGCACCGGGTGGTCTGGTCGTGCGTCACGCTCGTGATACTTGTGTTCGCAGCACGACGCACCAGACAGCTCCTCGCTATCGTGCGGAAACCGCGCGCGCGTGTGCTTCTCATCGTCGCGTCTCTTGCGAACGCAATCACGTGGGTGCTCAACATCGTTGCGGCGAACTTCGGCTACGTCATTGAGCTTTCCATCGGGTCCTTCATCAGCCCGCTGCTTATCGTGCTGTTGGGTGTGCTGGTATTTCGGGAACGAATCACACCCACCCAGTGGGCGGCGCTCGGAATCGCTCTCATTGCAATTGTTGTGTTGACCATTGACCTGGGACGATTGCCATGGATCGCACTGTCAGTAGCCATCCTGTTTTCTATCTACGGGATGCTGAAAAAGATAGCTGGCGTCGAGGCGATCGAGTCCCTTGCATATGAAACCCTGTGCATCGTCCCGATCATGCTGGTGTTTCTTCTGGTGCAGGGCGCGGCCGGAGATCAGACCTTCACTACGAATGGCTGGGCGCATGCCTTGCTGATGGTTGGTAGCGGACTTGTCACGGTGATTCCGCTGCTGCTGTTCAGCGCGGCAACGGTCAGGATTCCCATGGTGTCCATTGGCTTATTGCAGTACATCATTCCTGTGCTGCAATTCTTGCTGGGACTCTATTGGTTTCGGGAGGAAGTCGGAACGTTGCGTTGGGTGGGCGTCTGGCTTGTCTGGCTGGCAGTCATACTCTTCAGCGCCTCAGCCGTGCACCAATACCGCCGTCAGCAGGGCGCGGCAGACTCGAACTAACGCTCTGAGTGGTTTACGGGCGAGTTACCAACCTCGCTCATCGCTTTCGGGCCAGGTCACCGCGTGTGATGGATCGCCGATGTAGTCGGGGTCAAGATAGATCCACATACGGGAGATCAACGGACCGTCAAACTCGAAGACGCTGCAGAAACGGCCCCCTGGAGTCTCTCCGCCGCGCCACGTGCGATCTCCGATGCGACCCTCGGTGACTCCTTCAACAATCACCGTATTGCCGGATTGGTGAAGACGGAGGTGTTCTTGAGGATGTCGCATCTCGAGCACCGTGTCACGAAGCCCAAGACGAAACTCCTGAAACTGTGCCTTCCCTCGGCTCAGGCCGAAGCGGGGAAAGCAGAATTCGAAGTCGTCGTGAAACAAATCGAGACTTGAGGGATCGTGTGCGTCCGAAAGGCGGAAGTAGGTCCGCACGCGTTCGATCAGGCTTAGGTCATTCGGGGAGCTCAGGGGCTGTACACCTGTTATGTCAACTGTCACAGTGCAATTATCGAGAAGTTTACATAAATTGCAAAGAAATACATTTATGGGAAGATGGAATCTCTTGAATGACGTTCTGTACTCGAAAGGTCTAGGCGGACGCACGTGAATGGCTTCGTCAAGTCCTCTCCAGTAGTGAAACGTCGAGGGTGGGAGGGGCTCCGGAGAAAGTTGCCGGAGCGTTATATAACAGAGACCCGAATATCCATCATGGAGTTGACAATAGATTCCAAATGCTAAAAAATATAAACGCGTTCGACAAGGAGGTTGATGTGAATGTAGAACGGACCAGAGGGGTCCACGAGTCTGAGCAACCTGACCCGTCTGAAGAATCTCTCGAAGCAACGGGACTGGAAGCACGACGCTCTCGATTGCGACCCAACTACCGGTACGTCAGCCTGGTCATCGTCGGCCTCGCAGCGTTGATCGCAGCGATGGCGGTGAACTATGGACTCGGAACATTCCAACGTCCCGGTCCCGGCATGTGGCCGCTACTCGTAGCGATCGCCGTCGGCATCTGCGGCATCGTGCTCCTCATCACAGAGCGAGACGGTTCCGACTACGAAGCTCTGACGAAGCGCAGCTGGATCGTCATCCTTGGATTCGGGATCATGGCCGCCTACATCGTCGGCTTCACCTACATCGGCATGACCATCACCTCGCTGCTCTTCAGCCTCATCTGGTTGAAGTTCATCGCCAAGGAATCTTGGCGCATGACGTGGATCGCATCGGTTGCGTTCACGGTTGCGTTCGTTGGAATCTTCGTGATTCTGCTCAAGGTGCCGATCCCCCACGATCCCATCGTTAGCTTGATCACCCGAGGGAGGCTCTGATGGATTTCGGAGATATGCTCAATGGGTTTGCAGTAGCCCTCCAGCCAGCGAACCTGCTCTTTGTCTTCGTCGGCGTACTGCTCGGCATGGTCGTCGGTGTGCTTCCCGGTCTCGGACCCGCGCCCACCATTGCCCTCATGCTGCCGCTCACGTATGTGATGCCCACCGACGGCGCGATCGTCATGCTTGCCGGCATCTACTACGGCGCCTACTACGGCGGCACCATTACCTCGGTGCTCCTCAGGCTGCCCGGTGAGGCCGCGAGCGTGGTCACCGTCTATGACGGTCACCAGATGGCGCTCAAGGGTCGAGCCGGCCCCGCACTCGGTATATCGGCAATCGGTTCGTTCATCGGCGGTACCGGTGCGCTGATCGGTCTGCTGTTCCTGTCACCCGCGTTCGCTCAGTTCGCCGTCACCCTCGGACCACCCGAGTACGCGATGCTCGCCCTCGGCGGCATCCTGATGGTGTCGATGCTCGGACAGGCGAAGCCGCTCAAGAACTTCATCGTCGCCGGACTCGGCCTGTTCATCGCCATGGTCGGTATCGACATGGTCTCTGGCGCGACACGATTCACGTTCGGCAACATCGAGCTGCTCCGCGGCATCGACTTTGTGGCGGTAACGATGGGCCTGTACGGTCTGGGCGATGTGCTGTACGACATCGAGCACGAAGTACGAGGCGCGAGGGTCACGAAGAACATCGGCCGTGTGCTGCCGACAAAGAAGGACATGAAGGATTCGTCAGGCGCCATCGCTCGCGGTACGGTGCTCGGCTTCTTCCTCGGCCTGATCCCCGGTGGCGGCGGCGTCGTCTCCTCTCTCGCGTCGTATGCAGTCGAGAAGCGCGTATCGAAGCGTCCTGAGGAATTCGGTCACGGTGCAATCGCCGGCGTCGCTGGCCCTGAGACCGCAAACAACGCGGGATCGACCTCGAGCTTCCTGCCCTTGCTCTCACTCGGCATTCCGACAAACGTGGTTCTGGCGCTCATCTACGGCGCGCTGCTTATTCAGGGCATCACGCCTGGCCCGCAGCTCGTCACGCAGCACCCGGACATCTTCTGGGGTGTGCTGGCATCGATGCTCGTGGGCAACGCGATGCTCTTGGTGCTGAGCCTGCCCCTCGTGCGGATCTTTGTGAACCTGATCCGCGTGAGAATCGGTATTCTCGCCACGGTGATCGTGCTCGTGACGATGATCGGTGTCTTCAGCGTCAACAACAGCACCATCGACATGTGGACCATGCTGATCTTCGGCATCGTCGGCTACCTCATGCGCAAGACTGGTTTTGATCCCGGCCCGCTCGCATTGGCGATCGTGCTCGGACCATTGCTCGAGCAGTCGTTCCGTCAGTCGATGCAGATGTCTGGTGGAGATGGTTCGATCTTCCTCAGCCGTCCAGTGTCACTGATCTTCGTGCTCGCGATCGTGGCCTTGTTCGCCTTCCAGTTCATCGTTCGCTTCCGTGGCAGAGGGATCGCCAAGCAGGCGAGGGACACCCTCCAGGCGCAGATGCACGGCGAGCTGGTCCCCGATCCCATCGTGACGGAGCGCATTCGCGTGCAGGAGCTCGCAGAGCTCGACGAGCTTGATGCACCGGTTGCGCAGCCTGACAACCCAAGAATTGACGGGCACGAGCCCGGCAATGATGAGACCGCCCACACGGGGGCCTCATCACAACCCACCGACACACAATCAGAAGGAAAGACCAATGACGCGTAAGTTCAGCAAAGTCGCCGCAACCAGCGTTGCTGCGCTGGCGGCCCTTGCTCTCGCAGCGTGCAGCAGTGCAACCGCTCCCGAGGAAGGCGATAGCCCCGCTGTCGAGTTCCCGACCGACACCATCACCATCATCGTGCCGTACTCGGCCGGTGGCGTGACCGACCTGGCGGCCCGCGTGATCGCCGAGGGTATGTCCACGGAACTCGGTGAGACCGTGATCGTCGAGAACAAGCCCGGCGCGAACGGCGTCACCGGCTCGGTCGAAGTCGCCCTCGCCAAGCCCGACGGCAACACCCTGCTCTTCGCGACGGACTCGGCTATCAACCAGTCGGCCTTCCGCAGCGGAGTTCCCTACACCATGGATCACTTCGAGCCGCTCGAGTCGGTCTTCATGCAGCCGTACGTGCTCGTGGTACCGAAGAGCTCGCCGATCACCTCGTTCGCTGATGTCGAGGCTCTCTCGAGCGCGACCTACGCGGTCACCTCGATCGGTGGCCAGACCCACACCAACGGCGCACTGCTCTTCGAGCAGCTCGGCATCGACGCGACCGAGGTACCGTTCGACGGCACCGCTCCCGCGATCCAGGCGATCGTTGGCGGTCAGACCGACCTGTTCATCGGTGACCTGTCGCCGCTCATGCCCTTCATTGAGTCGGGCGACCTGCGGGCGATCGCTGTGCTCGACATGGGCGCCACGCTTCCTGACGCACTCAAGGATGTTCCCACGCTGGAGAGCCTTGACGTTGACGTCTCGGAGATGACCGCTCCGGTGTGGGGCTTCGCTGCGCCTGAGGGCGTCGACCCCGCGATCGTTACGATCCTGCGCGATGCAATGCGCACCGCCATCGACGGTTCGACGTTCGTCGACTTCGCTGCGAAGAACTTCTACCCGCTGCTTGAAGGCGATGCTCAGACCGACTGGTGGAGCACCGTGGCCAACAACGGCAAGATCACCGCAAAGGTGCTCTCTGACCTGGGTGTTGAGCTGTAATATATAGCA
>JBEBUJ010000028.1:0-27768 GCA_040393365.1 Leucobacter denitrificans | reverse complement strand
TCTCAAGAACCAGACACTCCCCGTACCGACCCAACCGGACCCTCCGAAAAGCAACCTGTCTACCGTATCACACGTTGTGTGATCGATGCGCATGAAATTAACCGAACCGCCTTGCGGCCCGGCTTCGTTGCGCTGACAAAGGAATACATTACGCGGATCGCCCCCGAAGCGCAAACACCGCTGGCACTCCGGGCGTGTCGGCTCATCGTCCACCGCGACTCGCAGACGGGTGGTGCTTAGATAGTCGGGTGACTGCAGACAAATCTCCCTCCCCTGCCGACTTCAGTTTCGGTATCGAGCACCGGCTCGATACCGACGGAGCGCACGCCGGTGATGGTCGCCCCCTTGGGCGGGCGGGATTGATCCACACCCCACACGGAGACATTCAGACGCCCGCCTTCATTCCGGTCGGCACGAAGGCGACGGTCAAGGCGGTGCTTCCCGAGACGGTGAAGCAGTTCGGCGGTCAGGCGGTGCTCGCAAACGCGTATCACCTGTTTCTGCAGCCCGGCAGCGACATCGTTGACGAGGCTGGCGGATTTGGCAAGTTTATGAACTGGGACGGCCCGACATTCACGGACTCCGGAGGATTCCAGGTCATGTCACTCGGGGTCGGGTTCAAGAAAGTGATCTCGATGTCCGAGAGCGCCTACGCCGACGCCGAGGTGATCGCGAAGAACAAGGAGCGCCTCGCGCACGTCGACGAAGACGGGGTGACGTTCAAGTCATTCCTCAACGGTGACGTGCACCGGTTCACTCCCGAGGTCTCGATGCAGATTCAGCACCAGCTCGGTGCAGACATCATGTTCGCGTTCGACGAGTGCACGACGCTGCTGAACACTCGCGCGTATCAAGAAGATTCCGTCGCACGCACCGAGCGCTGGGCAGTTCGCTGCCTCGATGAGCATGCGAGACTGACGGCGGATCGGCAGCACCGCCCCTACCAGGCCCTCTTCGGGGTCGTGCAGGGGGCCCAGTACGAGGACTTGCGCCGCCAAGCGGCGAGGGGCCTCGCAAACCTGCGCGGAAGCGAGGCCACAGAGCAGGAGTTCGACGGGTTTGGCCTGGGCGGTGCGCTTGAGAAAAGTGAGCTCGGCACAATCGTCGGGTGGATGAGCGAAGAGTTGCCCGAGACAAAACCGCGGCACCTCCTCGGAATCTCAGAGCCAGACGACCTGTTCGCAGCAATAGCCGCAGGCGCCGACACGTTTGACTGTGTCGCCCCCTCACGTCAGGCACGAGGCGGAACAATGTACTCGAGTACCGGCCGAATCAACGCAAAGGCGGCTGCCCAGAGGCGCCGCTTCGAACCCCTCGATCCCGAATGCGACTGCTACACCTGCGAAAACTACACAGCGGCATACCTGCATCACCTCTTCAAAGCCAAAGAGATGCTCGGGTCAACGCTTGCGACGATCCACAATGAACGATTCATCGTTCGACTCGTCGACCGCATTCGTGAGTCGATTATCGATGGCACCTTCGCGGAGTTGCGCGACGAAGTGCTCGGGCGTCAATACGGCAGTGAGTTCGCGAGAGCGGCAGCAGCTACGCTGCGCCGCGCTCCTCAGCCAAGCGCACCGCAGAGATGACCCGGGTCGTAATCGGCAACAACACCACCTCTGCGAGCACCTTCACGACGTAGCCAAGCACGACATACATCACGAAGTCGATGCCGGTGATGATGCCGGCGAACGCGATCGTGCAGAACAGCAGGGTGTCGACCAGTTGCCCCGCAACCGTCGAGCCGATGAGGCGGGAGCGCAGGAAGCGCCCCTTGGTTTGACGGCGCATGCGGTCAAGTACCCAGGCGTTCAGGAGCTGCCCCGCGAGGAACGCGATCAGGCTTGCCGCGACAATTCGAGGCACGAACCCGAGCACCGCCGCAAAGGCCTCCTGGTTCTCCCAACCCGCGGCGGGCGGTGATATCTGCACGACGAAGATGGTGAGCGACGCAATCGCTGCGAGCGCGAATGCGACAAAGATTGCCCGCCTGGAGGCCTTCAGGCCATAGACCTCAGCGATCACGTCTCCGAGAATGTACGCGAGTGGGAAAAGAAAGACTCCGCCGTCGAACACGAGCGGCAGCGAGAACGAACCGAGCGAGATCGCGCCAAACGCGATCGGTTTTACGGCGACGACGTTCGAAATGAGCAAGACGCCAACGAAGGCCGCCGAGATGACGGCATAGCGGGTGCCAGCAGCGGCCGCCCTCGCGCCGGGTGTGAGGTACCTGCGCTCATCGTCGTTTTCCGACGCGATACTTCGTGAAGTGTTGTCTTTCATTGCAGTGGCGTTCTCGTTACTCATCAACTTGTCCTACCCCGAGGGCTCCCCGGATCATGTCCATATTCAGTCGCGCGGCAACTCGCGCGCCATTGCCCGCGGCGATGATGAGCTGCTGCGGACCGGGCGGTACGATATCGCCCGCCGCGTAGACCCCCCGAATTGAGGTTTCGCCGCGCTCATCCACGACGACGAGTCCCCAGCTGTCCCTAGTGATCTCTAAGTCTCCGAGAAATTCTACCGGAGCATGCCACCTCGGTCGAACAAAACCTCCCACACGCCGGATGATCTCGCCATCCGCGAGACGCACCCCGGTCATGTCGGCGCGCTCACCGACGATGTCGTCGATGGGTCGACGCTCAACTCGGATCCCGATCGACCGGAGTTGCTGTTCCTGATCAGCGCGCACGGTGTCGGAACCGTTGGTGAACACGACAAGGTCTGAACTGAACCTGGAGATGAGCAGCGCCCGCGCGAACAGGTCACTCGTTTCACCGATGAGCGCGAGTGGTTTGTCGCTCTTCTCGAACCCATCGCACTCGACGCACGAGTGCAGTGCGGTGCCGTAATATGCGCGGATCATCGGCAACGCAGGCAACTCTTCCGTGAGTCCGGCTGCGAGCAACACTCTGCGAGCGGTGAGCTCGACATCGGCAGACCCACGGATGCCAGTTGCGCGAACACGGAACCCGATACCGTCGGGAAACCCAACGGCGAGCGCCTCATCGCGAGCGAGCGGAACAACTTCTCGAACCATCGTTTGTGCGAAGCGCGCCGTCGGATACTCCTCGAACTCTTCGCGGCCGAGACGCCTCAGCTCGATTGGCGGGGCGCCATCACGCGTGAGAAATCCGTGTGACTGCAGGGTCGCCGAATGCCTCGGCCTATTCGAATCAAGAATTGCGACGCGTCGATGTGCGCGAACGAGCTGCAGCCCGGCAGTGAGACCCGCGGGACCCCCGCCAAGGATCGCGACGCCATATGGCGCGCCGGGGTTCTCCGCTACCGTCTCGATCACCCTCAGACCTCACTCCACGTCGGCGCCCGAAAGCTGATTCCTCAGTCGGTTCAGTCGTGCAAGCGTCTCGTCGCGACCGAGCAGCTCAAATGATTCGAAGAGCGGTGGTGACACGCGACGACCCGACACTGCCACACGCAGCGCACCGAACGCGACGCGAGGCTTCAAGCCGAGTCCTTCAATGAGTGCGGCCTGCAGCTCTTCCTGAATCTTCGGAGTGGTCCACTCGTCTTCTGCGAGGCGCTCGAGCGCCGAAAGACCGGTAGCGAGCACGATTGGCGCGTCGTCCTTGAGCGACTTCAGTGCATCATCTTCATACACGAGCGCATCGGCGCTCGTGAACAGGAAGCCGAGCATCGGCACTACCTCGGAGAGCACGGTGATGCGGCTCTGAACGAGGGGAACCGCGGCGCGCACGGTCTCGCGCTGTGATTCCGTCGCCTCGATGGGAAGCGCCCCGCCCGCAACCAGGTACGGCATGATGCGCGTGTAGAACTCGTCTTCCGAGAGCAGCCTGATGTGGTCGGCGTTAATTGCGTCTGCCTTTTTCTGGTCGAAGCGCGCAGGGTTCGGGTTGACATCGACAACGTCGAACGCCGCAACCATCTCGTCCCGGGAGAACACGTCGCGATCCGCCGAGATCGACCACCCAAGCAACGACAGATAGTTCAATAGGCCCTCAGGAATGAAACCGCGTTCGCGATGGTGCAGCAGATTCGATTCAGGGTCGCGCTTCGACAGCTTCTTATTACCCTCACCCATGACGTACGGCAAGTGGCCGAAGCGCGGAATCGCGGTCTCGATGCCGAGCTCCACGAGCGCGCGGTGGAGTGCGATCTGGCGAGGGGTCGACGACAGGAGATCCTCGCCGCGGAGCACGTGGGTGATTCCCATCAGGGCGTCGTCGACGGGGTTTGTCAGCGTGTAGAGCGGGGCACCGTTCGGCCTCACCACCACGAAGTCAATCGTCGAGCCCGCGGGAAAATTGATCGGCCCCCGCACAAGGTCGTCAAAGCTCAGGTCGATGTCGGGAACGCGGAAGCGAAGCGCTGGTTCGCGCCCTTCTGCGCGGAACGCCGCGCGCTGCTCGTCAGTGAGGTCTCGGTCGAAGTTGTCGTAACCGAGTTGCTTCGCGCGCCCATTGGCTTCGTTGCGCGCATCGATCTCTTCCGACGTCGAAAAGCTCTCGTAGAGATAGCCAGCGGCTTTGAGCTTCTCGGCAACCTCACGATAAATCTCGCCACGCTGCGACTGGCGGTACGGTTCGTGGGGTCCTCCGACATCAATGCCCTCGTCCCAGTGCAGGCCGAGCCACCTCAGGGAGTCGAGGATTTGGCCGTAGCTCTCCTCGCTGTCACGCGCGGCATCGGTGTCTTCGATGCGGAACACAAACGTGCCCCCCGTGTGCCGGGCATACGCCCAGTTGAACAGTGCGGTGCGCACCATGCCAACGTGCGGCGTGCCTGTGGGTGAAGGGCAGAAGCGTACGCGTACGTCGCTCCCCTCGGCGGTTGAGAATTGTGGATCAGCGCTAGTAGACATCCCCACCAGTTTAGTGCTGCTTTTGTGAGCGAAGCCTCGGATACATCGAGACGGCGACCCCGACTACGAGCACCGCTCCGCATACCAGCGAGAGGAGCGCATAATCGCCCATCGCGAACACGAGGCCGGCGAGCACTCCCGCAGCGGCGCCAGAAGCACTCATATACGCATCGGATCTGCCCTGCCAATATGGGCGTTCCTCGGGCGACGCGAGATCGGTGAGCAGCGCAGCACCAGCGACAGTGACTGCGCCCCAGCCGACACCGACGAGCGTGAGTGCCACCTGCACGAGGAGAAAATCTGACCCGGAAACGAACGCGAGATAGATCGAGAGTGCAAATACTGCCCACCCGAACCCAATGACCGGTAGTCGCCCGATGCGGGTTGCGAGAATACCGAACACCGGAGAGAACACATACATCCCTGCGATGTGCAGGCTCAGCGTAATGCCCACGATGTGCTCCCCGTGCGGATCATGATGCATGATGTGGAGCGGCGCCATCGCCATGAGTCCCACCATGAGCGCTTGAGCCACGGCAATGATGACGACGACGCAGATCTTTGGGAGCCGCATCGTTGTCTCTGACGCCAGCTGGGTGTCTGACGGGGCTCCTCGCTGAGCGATTGTCTCGCTGCCGATCTGCTCGCCCTGCTCACGCGCGGCAATCTCCCGCGCGCTGAGCAGTGGATCGGGGCGCAACCCGAACCAGTTCACAAGCGCGGCAAGCGCCTGTGCGCCGATGGTAAATACAAAGACCCCCGCAAGTGGCGGAACTCCGATCCACTCTCCCACGACTGCGCCCGGGGTCATCAGGTTGGGGCCCACAACCGCACCGATGGTGATCGCCCAGACCACGAGTGAGAGATCGCGTGCGCGATTGCGTGGAAGTGCCAGGTCTGTCGCGGCGAATCTCGACATGAGTTGCACGGCACTTGCAACGCCAAGCGTCGCGATGCCGAGCACGAGCACTGGCCAGAACCCGAGCGCCGCTCCTATCACCGCAATCACCGCACCCACCATCGAGACGAGGCTCCCGAGTACGACCGCCCGTCTTCGACCGTGACGGGCGGCCACTCGCGAAAGCGGAATACCCGCAATCGCTGCCCCACCGTTGAGCGCCGCCGAGGCGAACCCAGAAATCGCCTCGCTCCCGCTCACTTCTGCGAGTAGCAGCGCGCCGACAGAGATGCCGGCCCCGATACCGAGACCACCAAGTATCGTGGCAACGGAGAGCACGATAACGGTGCGCCGCTGCAGGCGACCGCCGAGTTCGAGGGGGTGCGCGAAAGTGCGGGCCCGCAGCTTCATACTCATACTGACGTGAGCCCCCACGAACCGCCATCGACACGCGACAGCAACCGCTTCGCGAGCCGAACTTGCGGGCTCTCATTCACCGTTGCCATCGACAGCAACCCGATGGTGCGATGGCGGGGTGGATCGAGTTGCAGCGAGCGCGCATCACCAGGCAGCGCGGGTGCTGCCGCGAGGGCCAGCCCGGGTACGAGCGCAACAGCACCGCCCGCCGCAGCCATTGCAAGCATCGCGGGCACGTTGTCGGTCGACTGAATGATGTCGGGCTCGAATCCTGCGCTGTGCGCGGCCGAAAGCAGGTGGCCGCGACACTTTTCGCACCCCGCGATCCAGTGCTCCTCAGAGAATTCACTAAGTTGTACGGGGGCGTCATCAGGTCGTGCTCCAAAAAGCTGATCTGCCCGATCGTTCGAGACGACGAGATGCACGTCTTCGCTCCACAGCGGCAAGAATGTGCTGCCGGCGGGTCGCTCGGCGGCCCCCTCGTAATCGAAGATGAGCGCGCAGTCGACCTCGCCGTCTCGCAGCATCTCTGTTGCGGCCGGAGGTTCGGCCTCAGTGTATTGCAGCACCACATCTGGTGCCTCAAGAGAGAGCGCCCGCATGATCGCCGGGACGATCGTCGCCGATGCCGACGGAAACCCGACAAGCCGGAGTGTTCCGGCGCGCTCACCGCGGAGGTCTTCAATCGCAGCGATCGCGGCGTCGATTTCACTCACAACCGTGCGTCCGTGCTCGGCGAGAATGTTGCCCGCGGTCGTGAGACGGATACCGCGCCCTGATCGCTCGATGAGGGGAACTGCGAGTCGAGTTTCGACGCGCTTGATGCGCTGGCTCACGGCTGGCTGGCTCAGCCCGAGGGCAGCAGCCGTTGCGGTGAGCGACCCCGTCACCGCAAGCGTGTGCAAGATTCGCAGCTCGGTCGAGTCGATCGAGCCGAGCTGATCTGCATTCCGGGTGGTAGTCACGCCACCCACTATAACTCGCCGATAAGCGTTATGAAAGATTCATTCGATTCGCTTATAGAAACGCAGATCTATTGGGCAGCTGCGAACGCCTCGGCCTCTGCCTTATCCTGCTCGGTCGCCACAAGCTGGCCGCACGCTCCGTCAATCTCCTTGCCGCGAGTATCACGCAGGGTCGTCGGAACGCCCGCAGCGTTCAGCCGATCCACAAACTCTCGCGTCACCTCTCGGGTCGACGACGTCCAGATCGAGCCTGGCGTGGGATTCAGCGGGATGGGGTTCACATGCACCCATCCGCGACCCCGAGCATTGAGCTTGTCGGCGAGCAGATCGGCGCGCCACGCGTGGTCGTTCATGTCTTTGATGAGCGCGTACTCAATCGACACCCGACGGCCGGTCTTCTCGTAGTAGTGATAGGCGGCGTCGAGCACTTCCTCGACCTTCCAGCGGCTATTGACCGGAATCAGGTCGTCGCGCAGCGCATCGTCTGGCGCGTGCAGTGAGAGCGCAAACGTGATGGGAATATCCTCGTCGGCGAGTTTGCGGATCGCGGGGGCAAGCCCCACCGTCGACACCGTAATGCCACGTGCGCTCATACCGAGCCCTTCGGGAGACGGAGCAATCATGCGATGCACGGCATTCATCACCCGTTTGTAGTTCGCGAGCGGTTCGCCCATGCCCATGAACACGATGTTATTGACCCGTTCGGGTTCGGCCCCGTTTCCTGCGGTGCGCTTGCGGCCGAGACCGCCCTCTGCGATCACTCGGTTCGCCTGCACGATCTGATCGAGAATCTCAGCAGTCGACATATTGCGCGTGAGTCCTGCCTGGCCTGTCGCACAGAACGGGCAGTTCATTCCACATCCACACTGACTCGACACACAGAGCGTAATGCGGCCGGGGTAACGCATGAGCACTGATTCAACGAGCGCCCCGTCGAACAGTCGCCAGAGAAACTTCACTGTTGCGCCATCATCGGTGACAAGACGCTTCACCTCGGTGAGCAGCGGAGGGAAAAAGACCTCTGCGAGCTCTACTCGCCGATCTTTCGGGAGATCCGTCATCTCTTCTGGACTCGTCGTACGATGCTCAAAATAGTGCACCGACAATTGCTTGGCTCGAAACTTCGGCAGCCCCATCTCGACAACCTTCGCCTCGCGCTCAGCGAGCGTGAGGTCGGCGAGGTGCGTCGCGGGCTGCTTCACGCGTGGCGACGCAAACTGCAGCGTCGGGCGACCATCGGGGGTCGTCAGCTGCTTCCATCCCTCGGATTTCGGCCGCACCTGCGGGCGAACACGCGCACTCGCTGGCCGAGTCTTCATGAGCTTTGACTCGGAGGCGCGCTCAGGCCTCGCCGGGTCGTGGTTCAGCTTATTGGGATCCATAACTGTCTATTGTCTCACCCCGCGCCGGAGGATTACCCGATGGTCAGGGTGCCCGACTAGCGAACCGTGTTTCGGAGTATCCCGAGTCCCTCGACCTCGACCTCGACGGTGTCGCCCGGCTCGAGGCGCCCCACACCAGCGGGGGTGCCGGTGAGAATCACGTCTCCGGGGAGCAGCGTGAACGCCTGCGACGCGTGAGCGATAATCCTCGCGAGCGAGAAGATGAGTTGCGACGTGCGGCCGTCCTGACGAAGCTCACCATTTACCTTCGTGGTGATGCGCGCGTCAGACAAATCAGGGTCGGTGTCGATCACCGGCCCGAGCGGGCAGAACGTATCGAACCCCTTGCCCCGTGCCCACTGACCGTCGGCGATCTGAATGTCGCGAGCGGTCACATCGTTTGCGCAGGTAAACCCGAACACGTATTGAAGCGCCCGTTCCTCAGGAACGTCCTTCGCGATCGCGCCGATGATCATGGCGAGTTCGCCCTCGTGTTCGACACGGTCAGAAATTGCGGGTCGCACGATTGCTTCACCGGGCCCTATGACCGAGGTGTTGGGTTTCAGGAAGAGCAGCGGCTCTGCGGGTGCGTCCCCCCCGGTTTCGCCCTTCATCTCTTCAATATGGTCGGCATAGTTCTTGCCCACGCAGACCACTTTTGAACGCGGGATCACCGGGGCGAGTAGTCGAACGTCCTCAAATTTGGTTCGACGACCCGTCGTATCGAAGCCCGTGAGGAACGGGTCTCCTGAGAGTTCCACAAGTTCAATGCCCGAACCGTCTTCAGCTTCGTCAAGAATGCCGTAGGAGATCTCTCCCTGGGCCTCGTACCGCGCGATCTTCATCTGATTCCCTATGCAGCCTGGCGAGCTGGCACGATCACGTCGAGCCAGCCGTGGCGGTCTTCGCGCGTCCCGTACTGAATACCCGTGAGCTCCTCGCGAAGCGAAAGGGTGAGTGCACCGGGTGCCTTGTCACCAAAGTCAATGGTGAAGTCTGGGGACTTCAGTTGCCCAATAGGAGTGATCACAGCCGCAGTGCCACACGCGAACGCCTCGGTGATCGTGCCATCAGCGACGCCCTCACGCCACTCAGAGACCGTCACCGCGCGCTCCTCAACGCTGTACCCGCGATCTCGTGCGAGTTGAATGAGGCTCTTGCGGGTGATGCCCGGAAGGATGTTGCCATTGAGTTCGGGCGTCACCAGCGTGTTGTCGCTACGCACCAGGAACAAGTTCATGCCGCCGAGTTCGTCGATCGTGTCGACGGTGTTTGAGTCTGTGAAGAGCACCTGCTGGCACCCGTTCTCAGCAGCTTGGTTTTGCGGCAGCAGTGAAGCGGCGTAGTTGCCCCCGCACTTTGCAGCCCCGGTACCGCCTTGCCCAGCGCGCGAGAGACCCTGCGAGAGCCAGATCGACACGGGTTTCACACCCCCGGTGAAATAGGCACCCGAGGGACTCGCGATCACCAGGAAACGAGCGCGCTGAGCCGCACGAACCCCCAAGAAGCTCTCGTCTGCGATCATGAACGGCCGGATGTAGAGCGTCTGGTCATCGCCCGATGGCACCCACTCCGCGTCAGTCTCAACAAGTTTGCGTACAGATTCGACGAACAGGTTGGCCGGCAATTCGGGGAGCGCCATACGCTTGGCAGAGTCGTTCAGCCTGCGCGCGTTCTCCTCTGCCCGAAACGTCACGATCGAGCCGTCGGCGCGACGATAGGCCTTGAGGCCCTCGAAGATCTCCTGCCCATAGTGCAGCACCGACGAAGCCGGATTCATCGAAATGGGACCGAATGGCAAAATCTCGGCGTCGTGCCACCCCTCGACCTGAGTCCAAACGATCGAGACCATGTGATCGGTGAAGTGGTCGCCGAACCCGGGGTTCGTAAGCACAGCTTCGCGCTCTTCGGCGCTTCGGCGTTCGGCCTCGGTGATGGTGAAGGTGAGGTCAGTCATGACATCCGCTCTCGTAAAAGATGAAGTGAAGTGTGTGGATCAGCCACGCGGCGGGAGCGCCGCGACAATCGCATCACCAATTTGAGTGGTCGAACGGGCGTCGGTGCCACGCGACGAAAGGTCTGCGCGCACCGCTGCTCGGAGGCGATCGCCCTCAGCCTGCAGGCCGAGGTGGTCGAGCATGAGACCCGCGGAAAGAATTGCCGCGGTGGGATCTGCCTTCTGCCGGCCCGCGATGTCGGGGGCAGAGCCGTGTACCGGTTCAAACATGCTCGGGAAGTTGCCGTCGGGATTGATGTTTCCTGACGCCGCTAGCCCAATGCCGCCGCCGATTGCGCCGGCCAAATCTGTGAGGATATCTCCGAATAGATTATCAGTAACCAAGACGTCGAACTGCGCGGGGTCCTGCACCATGTGGATCGTCGCCGCATCAACGTGCATGTAGTTCACGCTCACCTCGGGATACTCCGACCCAACCGTCTCAACGAGTCGCTGCCAAATCGCGCCAGCGTGCACCAGCACATTGGTCTTGTGCACCCAGGTGAGCTTCTTGCGCGTTCGGGAGCGCGCGGTTTCAAACGCGAAGCGCACGATGCGCTCAACGCCGAACGCGGTGTTCACCGAAACCTCTGTGGCAACCTCCGCGGGTGTGCCGCCGCGCAGGGAGCCTCCATTGCCGACGTACGGCCCCTCGGTGCCCTCGCGCACCACGATGAAGTCAACCTCGCCAGGGTGCTCGAGTGGTGAGGTCACCCCGGGGTACAGCGTGCACGGGCGCACATTTGCGTAGTGCTCGAAGTCAAACCGCAGTTTCAGTAGCAGCCCGCGTTCGATGTTCGCTTCGCGCAGCCGTGGATCGCCGGGAACCCCGCCAACCGCGCCGAACAGAATGACGTCGTGTTCGGCAATCGCTGCCTGCTCTGCCTCGGGAAGCGTATCCCCTGTCTCAAGGAATCGCTCAGCTCCGAGTTTGAACTCGGTGCGCTCAAAGATCACCTCGCCGCCCGCAATCACTGCATCGAGGACTCGGTTCGCCTGTTCGGTAACCTCCCGCCCAATACCGTCGCCGGGGATCACTGCAAGCTTGATCGTGCGGGTCACTCAACACTCCTCTTCGCGCATAGACAACGTACTTCGGCACGCGTGATACCAGCATAGTCGCGCACACCACACAGTCGTGCCACACCGCACAGTCCTGCCGCCGCACTCCGCAGAAACGCCGAAAGCCTCACCCGAAGGTGAGGCTTTCGTTCCGGTGACCCCAGCGGGATTCGAACCCGCGTTACCGCCGTGAGAGGGCGGCGTACTAGGCCGCTATACGATGGGGCCGGACGCATTGTCACACATTTGTCAGGGCCGAAACCCGCGTTGACAACTCATATATATTTGCACACTCCCCTAGGGCGACACAAATCGAGCCCCGAAAATGGTGACAGTCGCGCGAGTCGCAAGCTTAAGCCAACAGTTCATCAGGCTTGGGCCGAAATGGGCGAGCGGGGAGGTTCGGTCCGTCCCACACCTTAATGACACCCCAGCACACCGCGGCAATGGGAACAGCGAGCACCGCCCCAAGTATGCCGCTGAGCACGGTGCCCACCGTCAATGCGAGCAAGATGACAAGCGAGTGGAGCTTCAACGCGCGCCCCATGAGCACCGGTTGCAGGAAATTGCCCTCAAGCTGGTTCACGAGCACCACGACGCCGACCACGAGCACTGCACTCAGCGGGCCATTTGCAACAAGGGCGACGAGCGCCGCTATGATGCCCGCGAGCGTCGCACCGACGATTGGAATGAACGCGAGAATGAAGACCAACACTGATAGCGGGAGCGCAAGGGGCACCTTCAATACCGCGAGGCCGATGCCAATGCCGATCGCGTCAACCGCGGCGACTGCCGCCGTTCCTCTGACGTACGCCCCAAGCGTTTCAACGGTCTTGTTCCCCACCCGCTTCACACGCGCGAGGCCCTGCCCGTGAAACGGACGCTGCAAGAATCTCCAGATCGTCGGGCCGTCTTTGAGGAAGAAGAACAGCACCACGACCATGAGCACGAGCCCAGTGATGAGGTTCGCGGCGACGCCCACGCCCGCCAGCGCACCCGAGCCGAACTGCGCACTCGTCAAGAAATCAATCACCATGTCGCCCCAGTGGGCGAGCTGTTCCTCGTCGGGCGCGAATGGCAGTGTGTTGACCCAGGCGATCACCTGAGCGAAGCCGTCTTGCGCCTGCTCGGCGAGTTCATCCCACTGATCGCGCACGGCCCACACGATGAGCCAGGCGATACCCGAGAGCAGCACCACGATGCCGAGCAGCACAAGCACGGTAGCGAGCACACGAGGAACGCCCCTGCGATCCATCCACCCCATGACCGGGGCGAACGTGCTTGCGAAGATGAGCGCGAGAAGAATGGGAATAATGACCGTCGTGAGCTGACGCATGCCGTACACCACGAGTGCGGTGAGCCCAAGCACGATGATGATCTGCAGTGAGCGTGTTGCAACGAGGCCGAACGTGTCCGTCCACGGGCGTGGCTGCGACTCGAGTTCTTCCTCGAGCTCATCAAACTCGCTTGCGATCGCGCCCGTCACTGCGAACTCAAGGCGATCCACTCTGCGCTCTATTCTTCGTGTGCGCAACCAACCGAACATTGATGCTCCTAACGTTTGCGTCGTTCTAGCCATTTGTCGATGAAGAGCGCACCGAGCAACCAGGTGCCGAGCGCGGTAATGACCCAGACGAGGATCGGCGCCGCGATCCACCCCGCGACACCTCTGATGCTCAAACCGCCGCTAAACAGTGTCGCCACCCACAATGAGAGGAAGGTCGAGATGAGACCGATGCCACCGAGCATCGCTGAGGCGTACTTGCGCGCAAGGTTTAACACGAACGGTGCGAGAATCGCCTGAGCAAGCGCGAAGACCGCGACAGCGACAAGGAATCCTCCGAGTCTCAGGGTCACGCTGTCGATCGACCACGCCGCGATGAGCAGGGCAATCGCTGCAAGCGCGAGTTGCACCACCACGTTCACCAGAAATCTCACCATGCGACGACTCCTTCATCGTAGAAAAATGTAGTGAGCGGTACCCTATACGTTCTCGTGAATATATGAGCGCAACTCGTGTTCATCGCCAGTCATCTCGGTGACATGCTGCGGCAATTCGAGAAGCCCGGCGAGCCGCTCTGGCATGCCAATACGCTCACCCGTCGCCTCGAACACGATCTCGGGGAACTTCGCGGGCTTCGCGGTTTCAAGCACAATCATGGAAACCCCGGGCTCGAGGTATTCGCGCGCCACCTTCACGCCGTCGGCGGTGTGTGGATCGATAATCACACCGGTCGCCGCGTGCACGCCGCGAATCGTTTCCACACGATCCTGATGCGTACTCGTGCCGCTCAAGAACCCGAACTCCGATTCAAACCGCGGCAGTTCCGAGGAGAGGTCGATCTTGCCGTGCTCGTCGAGTTCGCGCCACGCTGCACCAAGCCGCTCGGGGTCGCGGCCAAGCAGATCGAAAACGAAGCGCTCGAGGTTTGACGCCTTCGAGATGTCCATCGACGGACTCGACGTCGCGTGCGTGTCTGCCGCACTGCGCGGCGCATAGATGCCGGTGCGGAAAAACTCGTCGAGCACGTTGTTCTCGTTCGCCGCGAGCACGAGCCTTCGGATCGGCAGCCCCATCTCGCGCGCGAGGTGACCCGAAAGGATGTTGCCAAAGTTACCCGAGGGTACCGTGACAGAGATCTTGAAGCTCTCGCGAGCCTCGGCGTCAAGCCCGTCGCTCGCGCGAAGCCACGCCCAGAAGTAATACACGAGCTGAGCTGAGATGCGGCCAAGGTTGATCGAATTCACCGTTCCCAGGCTGTGCTGCCGTTTGAACTCGAGGTCGCCTGAGAGCGCTTTCACAAGGTTCTGGCAGTCGTCAAAGACACCCGCCACGGCGATGTTGTGAATGTTCTCGTCGGTGAGCGAGTACATCTGCGCTCGCTGGAACTCGCTCATGCGGCCCTGCGGCGAGAGCATAAAGACATTGATGCCGCGCTTACCACGAAGCGCGTACTCGGCTGCGGAACCGGTGTCGCCCGAGGTCGCGCCGACAATATTGAGTGTGCGCCCGGTCTTCGCGAGCACGTATTCGAGCGACTGCCCGAGGAACTGCATCGCAATGTCCTTGAACGCGAGCGTCGGTCCCTCTGACAGACCGAGCAGCGAAATCCCATCTCCGAGCTCTGTGAGCGGGATCACTCCCTCACTGAAGTTCGCTGATGAGTACGCGCGCTCGCACATCGTCGCGAGGTCTTTACCCGGGATGTCGGTGGCGAAATACGAGAGTATCTCGGTCGCGAGAGCAGGGTAATCAAGGCCCCGCCACGACTCAATGCGATCCAGTGAGATCTGAGGAATCGTCTCGGGCACCACCAGACCGCCATCGGTCGCGAGTCCCTCAAGGAGGATCGCGCTGTAGGGTGCGGGCTCCATGCCGCCTCGGGTCGAGATGAATTCCACCAACTGCTCCTATCGATCGCTGCTCTCACAAGTGTAGACGTGGGCCGTTCACCACCTTGGCATTCCCTGGCAACTCGCGCAGTAATTGCCAGGAAACGACAGCCTCACCAGGAAACCGGCAGTGCCTTACCTTCTTCGTAGCCGGCCGCTGACTGAAGCCCGACGCGGGCGTTCACATGGAACTCGGGAAGCGTAGCGGCGCCGGCATATGTGAACGAGGAGCGGACGCCAGAGGCGATCATGTCGATGAGGTCTTCGACGCTCGGCCTCTGTGGATCGAGATAGATTTTCGACGACGAGATGCCCTCGGCAAAGAGCTCCTTGCGAGCGAGTTCATACGCGTCGAGCCCAGCGAAGCGCCCCTGCACCGCCTTCGTCGAAGCCATGCCCCACGATTCCTTGTACTGCCTTCCGGAGCTATCGGTGAGCAGTTCGCCTGGCGATTCCGCTGTACCGGCGAACCACGAACCGATCATCACCGAACCAGCACCCGCGGCGAGCGCGAGTGCTACGTCGCGCGGGTAGCGCACTCCACCGTCGGCCCACACGTGCGCGCCAAGCTCGCGTGCGGCCTGAGCTGTCTCGAGCACCGCCGAGAACTGCGGGCGGCCAACAGCGGTCATCATGCGGGTCGTGCACATCGCGCCGGGACCGACACCAACTTTAAGAATCGAAGCACCCGCATCAACAAGGTCATGTACCCCGTCAGATGTCACAATATTGCCAGCAACGATGGGCAGCCCGAGGGAAAGCTTCGAGATTTCCCGCAGCGAGCGAAGCATCCCATCCTGGTGCCCGTGGGCCGTGTCCACGACGAGCACGTCTGCCCCTGCTTCGGCGAGCGCACGCGCTTTGCTCGCTGCATCACCATTAATACCGACGGCAACAGCCACAGCAAGGCTTCCGGAACTGTCGAGAGCCGGGTTGTACAGCGAGGCGCGCAGTGCTGAGCGTCTCGAGAGCGTGCCGTGCACGGTGCCTTTCGATACCACCACAACAGCTTCGCTCTGCCCAGCGCCCTGAGCATGCTTTTCAAGGAGATCATGCACGGCGTCGAATACCGCGCGTGGGTTGTCGGCCTGTGATCCGAGCGCAGCCAGGTCAAGCACCGGCACCTCGGTTCCAACGAGGTCGCCGAGCTTCGCGTCTTGCGGCACGCTCGCAAGCCTGGTCGCCGCGAGCACGCCAAGTACGCTGCCGGGAGCAAGCTCGGCGCCATGTTCCGCATTCGCGACCACCACGCTCTGCCCCTCAGCGACCGGCACCTGCCGCAGAGCGTCGGCGGCTGTCTGAGCGGGCGAGAGCACGATCGGCGAATCGAATGCGACCGGTTGCGCCTTAACCCAGCGAATCGCTGAAATGAGATCGTCAGTGCTCATGTCTTGCGGGAGCACGCCGAGCCCGCCTCGCCTTGCGAGCACAGCGGCAAGCCGCGGCCCCGTCACCGAGTTCATGTTCGACGCGACGAGCGGAATCGTTGCGGGAGTGCCGTCGTACGGAGCAAGGTCTACTGCGAGTCGGCTACGCACGGACGACTTCCTCGGAACGAGGAATACATCTGAGTATGTGAGATCGAGCGAAGGTTGGGCACCAATAAACTCCATATTGACGAGGCTACCGTGTGCACGTCACAGTAGGCTTTGACAGTTCATAACCGGTTTACTTCATTAGGGGAACACATGTTTAAGGGATTCAAAGAGTTCTTGCTGCGCGGCAACGTTGTCGATCTCGCGGTTGCCGTGGTTATCGGCGCCGCGTTCAACGAGGTTGTTGGCCGTGTCGTCGACTCGCTGATCACCCCGATCGTCGGCATGTTTTTCGCGGCCGACTCGCTTGACACTGCGCTTCTCATTGGACTGCCGGGCGGCGGCACGATTGCGCTCGGTGCTGTCATTGGCGCGCTCATCAACTTCATCATTGTTGCGGCCGTCGTCTACTTCGCGTTCGTCGTTCCGATGAACAAGCTTCGCAAGCCAACCGAAGATTCACCAGCGGTGCCCACTGAGCAGGAACTGCTCACCGAGATTCGCGATCTGCTTCAGTCACAGCAGAAGGCGTAGCCGACTCACCGCTCACTACTTACCCCTCACTGCTCCGGCGCTCATTATTGTCGAAGCCGCCGATTCGTGAGTGCGGTCGCCTGCGCGCTCCACGGATCCTCCGGCCACGGATGCTTAGGGTATCGCCCTCGCATCTCCTTGCGCACCTGCGCGTAGGAACCGTTCCAGAATGAGGCGAGGTCAGATGTCACCGCGAGGGGGCTGCCGCCCGGCGAGAGCAGGTGAAACTGGATCGGCACGAGGCCGCTCACCAATCTCGGCGATTCGGCGAGCCCGAAGAGCTCCTGAAGTTTTGCGGCTACGACCGGAGCCCCGGCCTGCGCAGTGACTTCCCGGTAGTCGATGCGCGCGGATCCACCAGAAGGAAGCGTGAGTCGCTCGGGGGCGAGTTCGCCCATCCGCGCTGCGTCTGGCCACGGCAGGAGTCGCCGCAGGGCACTCGTCACGTCGATGTCGGTGATTGACGAGCCGGGGCGATGCGTTCGCAGGTCTGAGCCGAGAAAGGCCTCAAGCTGCTCGAGCAGTGCGGTGTCCGTGACGTCTGGCCACGGCGTGCCAAGTTCTCGGTGAATCAGCGCAAGCCTCCCCCGAAATGAAAGTGCCGAGTCCGTCCATCTGAGAGCTGCAAGCCCCTCCTCTTGCAGGTGCGCCGTAATCGCCGGGCCGGTGTCGGTATCACGCGGCGCGACCGCCGTGTCCGAGAGCGGAATGGCTCCGAGACTGCGCCGCTCCCGCACTCGCACGCGGCCCGATTCGATCCGGGCGTCTCTCACGTATGTGATGAGTGGGCCAGTAATGTGTATCGCCTGCTCCTCACTCAGCGGTGCCGCAAGCCTGATGACGGCACCCGTACCGTCGGCAGCACGGCCCTCCGCGCGTTGCACCTCGTAGACCGCGAGCCACTCGCTCCCCTGCAGGCCGCTGCCTTCGGGGATCGCTGCCCTAGTGCCACTCGCGAGCAGGTAGGCGCGGCCGGTTGTTGTGGCCCGGCGCGCGATCCAGTCTGGCCTGGCAAGTGCGACAACGGTGCCTGCCGCCTCGGCAGATTCGGCGCGTTGCCTGGCACTGTGCTGCGAGGCGGACTCGATCCCGCCATCGCCCGCGACCGCTTCGCGGGCGAGACGCTCAAGCCGCCGCGCCTCGTGCTGCCACTGCTTAGCCCCTGGTGCACGCCCGGACCGCAGTTGCCTGAGCAGGCCGACAAGATCTGCGTCTGTTGCTCGATGATCACCCGCACACGCCGCAACAATCTCTGCGGCAAGCTTCGCATCGCCAAGTTCGGCGGCTCCCGCGAGCAGGGCACAGGCTTCCCTCACTCCGATCGGCAGGCGAGACACCTGCGTGCCCTGCTCAGTGATGCGCCCACTGTCGTCGACCAAACCAAGAGAATGAAGCGCATGTTCTGCCCGATCCATCGCGCCTGCGGGTGGTGGGGTGAGCAACGAGAGGCCGCGCCCGCCGGGAGCGCCCCAGGCCGCGAGCACGAGCGCAGCGTCGAGCAGGTCAGCGGACAGTATCTCCGGGGGCGCTTCCACGGGCATGCGCGCGAAGTCGGCCTCGCTGTAGACGCGAATGGTTCGTCCCGGCCCCTGCCTCGCTGCGCGGCCTGCGCGCTGCTCGGCGCTCGAGCGCGATGCGCTCACCGTGACAAGGCCAGTCATATCGCGCTTGGTGTCCCGTCGAACCTCGCGCGCAAGGCCCGAATCGATCACGAGCTGAACTCCCGGAACGGTGAGCGCACTTTCAGCGAGATCCGTGCTCACGACAATTCGGGAGGGCTCATCGGCTCGTCTCCCCCGTACGGCACGATCCTGCTCCTGCGAGGAGATACGCCCGTGGAGCGGGAGCACGTCAAGAGAGTCCGTCCGCACTCCGAGCAGTCGTACCACCTCATCGACCTCTCGTGCTCCGGGCACGAACACGAGAGCGTCGCTCCCACTCTCTGCTTGGGCGGCAATGGCAACGTCAGCAACGTGTGACAGGTACTCCCCCGTCACGCCGCGCCGATCGAGGCGCGCGCCCGCAAAGGGAACGTAGTCGACCTGTAACGGATGAAGCGCCGAGGGCACGTCCACGATTCGGGCGACGCTGCTGCCTACGCTGCCGTTGCTGACTACGCTGCCGTTGCCGCCTGCGCTGCCGTCGCCTCCCAGCAGTTGCGCGACGGCTCCCGCGTTCAACGTCGCTGACATTGCAACGAGGATCAGGTCTTCACGCAGCGTGCGTAGCTCTCCGAGCATGCCGAGCAGGAGGTCATTCTCCACGGATCGCTCGTGTACTTCGTCGAGCACGACCGCCGCGACGCCCTCGAGACCGGGATCTTTCAGCAGCCTCCGGATAAGAACTCCGGGAGTGACCACCTCGATCTGGGTGCGTGCACTCACCCGCCGTTCACCCCGCACGGTGAACCCTACTCGTTCACTGAGCGCACTCCCGTCGAGCTGCGCGAGCCGGGACGCGGCAGCGCGAACTGCGACGCGACGGGGCTGCGTCAGGATGATCCTGTCGGCACCCTCTCTGCCCGCCACCACATTTGCGATAAGTGGCGGAACGAACGTCGTTTTACCGGTGCCGGGCGGTGCGGTCACCACCATCGCGCCAGCAGTCGCCGCTCGTTCGAGTTCCGCTCGCGAGCGCGCGACAGAAAGACCGTCGCCGATCTTCGTGAGATCGAAGGTGTGCTGATCCACTGCGAGCGCGTTCTCGCTAGCCGTTCGCATTCATGCGTGAGAGGAAGATCGCCTCGGCAGCAAGCGTCTTCTTGTACGATCCGAGGTGCAGCGACTCGTTCGGGCTGTGCGCGCGTGAGTCCGGATCCTCGACGCCCGTGACAAGGATCTCTGCGTTCGGGAATTCCTGAACGAGTTCCGCGATAAATGGGATCGATCCACCGATTCCCATGTCGACCGGTTCCTGTTCGAACCCAGCGGCCATCGCCGCACGCATATGCGCGACCGCGGGGCCCGAGGTGTCGACGAGGAACGGCTGCCCGAGGCCCACATCGTCGATGATGAGCCGCGCGCCGAACGGAGCGTTCGCATGCAGGTGCGCAGAGAGCGCAGCCAAGAACTCGTTCGGATCTTGACCCGGAGCGACACGTGCTGAAATCCGAACGGTGACACTCGGAGTGAGAGTATTCGAGGCGTTCGCGATCGTTGGCGCATCGATTCCGGTGACGGTGATCGCGGGTTGCGCCCAGATGCGCGAGAGGATCGCTCCGTGCCCGATCGTCGACACCCCGTCGAGCAAGCTCGACTCTTCACGGAGCCGCGCCTCACTGTACTCGGGCACTTCGAGATCAGCACGTGTGAGACCCTCCACCGCGACAGACCCGTCGTCGTTCCAGAGCGTGCTCAGAAGCTTGATCGTAGCGAGCATGGCATCGGGCACGGCGCCACCGAACATGCCTGAGTGGGTCGCGTGTGCCATCGTGTCGACCCGAACGTTAAACGCGCACGCACCGCGAAGCGCGACGGTGAGCGCTGGGGTGTCGACATCCCAGTTGCCCGAGTCTGCCACGATGATCGCGTCGGCCGCGAGAAGGTCCGTATTCTCGCGGAGGAAGTTGCCAAACGATTGTGACGCCCACTCTTCCTCGCCCTCGATGAATACCGCGAGACCAAGGTCGAAATCTGGGCCCTCGACGTCTATGAGCGCTCGAATTGCCGTCACGTGCGCCATGATCCCCGCCTTGTCGTCTGCCGCACCTCGCGCAAACAGCCTGTTACCGACACGCGTCGGCTCAAACGGCGGCGTGTTCCATTCGTCGTCGCTGCCCGGGGGTTGCACATCGTGATGCGCATAGAGCAGCACGGTCGCAGCGCCGTTTCGCGGAGCACGTCGCGCAATGACGGCGGGGTGACCAAGTTGCGGATCCACGACATGCTCTTGCCCGTCAATTGGCGCGCGCCGCACCTCGACCAAGTCGAACACACCGGTGGATCTCATGAGCTCCGCAACACGCTCGGCGCTCGTCTGCAGGTGTGACGGGTCAAACGCGGGCCACGACACGGATGGAATACGGACGAGCTCGCAGAGCTCTGCGATCGTACTCTCAAACCGTTCATCAATGTGCTGTCGAATCGCTGATTCACGTGCGTCGCTCATTCGGTACTCCTTCGGCTGTAGCGCGTACATCTCAGCCTAACGAGGAGCCGCTCTCTGACTACTCTCCGGTACCGGAAGAATCTGATCGTTTGGTTCTTTTCATTTCCAGCACTACCTGCCAACATATCGATATGGGCTTTCTTATGTATGGTGGCAATCAAGAGTTCGAGTTCGAAGACCGCACGCTCGCTCACCTAAAGGTCGCAATCACGATCAAGCTGCGACGCCAGGAGAGCTTTCTCATGAGTTGGACGAATCCGGCGGAACGGGGCGGGGGTCGAGTGTCCATCTGGCTGACGCCAAATGTTCCCCTAACCTTCCGTTTCAATGGAAGTCGGCCTCCGCAACTCGACAAGACGTGGCTTACAGTACTCAATGAGCTCTCGAACACACCGAGGGGTCTCGTCGTGGTCTCAGAGGACGAGGCGCATCGACACGCTGCAGAGAACTAACTACAGAGAACTAGGAGATAATCATGGGCCACCTGCACTATGGCGGTCTCGAGTCGTTCGAATTTGACAATTACACGCTCTCCCACCTGAGAACGGTGATCCTCGGCAAATTGGGGCTGCAAGAAAGTCTTGTATTCACCTGGGTCGACGGTTCGCAGCAGCACAGCATCTGGGTTCACCCGTCGGTTCCGCTCCACTTCGAGTTTGACGACGCAGAGGTTCCAGATATCGACCCCGAATGGCTCGAGCACCTACTCTCTCTCGCGAACTCGCCAGCAGGACTGCGGGTGGGGAAACGCCCCGATGGTGCGGAGAACGCGGAGTAGCTTCCCTGTTCTTCACGTCGTTCACAGGTGCTTTCCGCCGGTAACCGGCACGACCGCGCCCGACACGTACGAAGCTTCCTCCGACGCAAGGTACACATACGCCCCCGCGAGCTCGGCGGGCTGGCCGGGGCGGCCGAGCGGGGTGTCCTCTCCGAAGTGCTGCTGCTTCTCATCCCACCCGGTTCCCGGAATCAACGGGGTCCAGATCGGGCCCGGCGCAACCGCATTCACACGCACGCCACGCTTGCCCTGCTCCTCTGCGAGCGCTCGTGTGAACCCCATGAGCGCGGACTTCGTCATCGCGTAGTCGAGCAAATCGGGGCTCGGATCGAACGACTGAATCGATGCGGTCACAATGACTGACGCGCCCGGTTCGAGATTCGGTGCTGCTTCACGCATCATGAGCAGCGGGGCGACAAGGTTGGTTTCGAACACTTCAAGGATCGACTCGCGCGAGATTGCTGCGTTCGCTTCTCGTCGGTGTTGGATGCCCGCATTGAGCACGAGTACGTCGAGACCTCCGAGATCCGCAATGGTCTGCTCGATCACCCTGACACACTGCGCTTCCTCGCGCAGGTCACCGGGAAGCTGCACGCAGGTCCTACCGGCCTCTTCGACGAGCCTACGTACGTCGTCGGCATCCTCCTGCTCTTCGGGTAGATAGGAAATGGCAACGTCTGCCCCTTCGCGCGCGTACGCGATGGCTACGGCACGCCCGATTCCCGAATCGCCGCCGGTGATTAGCGCACGAAGTCCGAGGAGACGCTCCGATCCTCGGTAGCTCCCCTCACCATGGTCTGGTTTCGGGGTCATCGCATCGGTGTCTCCCGGCTGCGTCTGATGCTGCTCAAGGAAGGGCGGCTTCGGGTATTTTGACCGTGGATCCTCATTCGGCGTCATTGCGCTGTCTCCTTGCGGTTGAATCTCAAACGGGGCGCGCTACGGCGCTAGTAGGTGCGGCGCTCAGGGGCAACGCTAGTGGTTGCGGAGCTTCTCGATAAGTTCGTCTTTTTTGAGGTCTGAGTAGCCCGTGATGTCGAGTTCTTTCGCGCGCTCGCGAAGTTCTTCGACCGTGCGATCCTCATAGTCCTCGGCGTTCCCGCCTCGCTCACCGACTTTGGAGCGCCCTTCTTTTGCCGCCGCATTCGCGATGCGGGCGGCCTTCTCTTTTGATGCCCCATCCTCACGGAGGCTCTCGTAAAGCTCTTCATCTTTGATGCGCGGGTTTGGCACGATCCTCACGTCCTCTCATTTCGGCTCACGGTTCTGTTCACCTCATGCCCTCCACGCTAGGTCGCAGAGTGCCGGGGAGCGACCCCCTCGACGTGAGCACGCATCCCGGGTATGCTGCGGCGGCACTACACTCAGTGAGCGACTTCTTGCAAGGCCCTGCCAGCGGCGCCCGGCAACGAATAGCTTCGAGTCATGAAACTCATGTTTAGTCTCTGGGCAGGGATTGTTCTCGTCGAGTTCATTGCGATGTTCGCGATACTCCTGTTGGGGAGGTGACTCATGCGTCTGAAAGACCACGCGCTGTCGCTTGTATTCGCCGCTGCGTTCATCGTCATACTCATCGGCCAATCGATTGCCGGATTATTCGACCACAACGAAGATCAACTCACACACGGCGGGCCCGTGTCTTCGTGGTGAGAGTTCATCACATCGTCGGGGTTCGTTGTCGATGTGGCGGAGAACTGGCAGTCTGAGTACCTGCAATTCTTCTTGTTCATTCTCGCGACAGTGTGGCTCGTGCAGCGCGGATCGCCAGAATCTAAGAAGACCGGAGACGAGGGCCTGGGCAGCGACGAGGAGCAACTTGTCGGAGCGCACGCGCGCGACGACTCTCCAGCCTGGGCAAAGGTTCGGGGTTTCCGGCTCTGGTTATTCAGCAATTCACTCCTGATCGTGATGGGAACAATCTTCGTGCTGTCGTGGCTCGTCCAAGGCCTCGCAGGCACTACAGTGATGAATTCGGAGAATGCACTGCACGGCGAACCCCCAATTTCATTCGGTGAGTACCTGCTCTCGGCAGACTTTTGGAATCGCACGCTTCAGAACTGGCAATCTGAGCTGCTTGCGGTCGGTTCGATGGTCGCCTTTTCAATCTTCTTGAGACAGCGTGGATCGGCGGAGTCGAAACCCGTTGGAGTGCCCCATCGGCTGTCGGCTATCGAATCCGATTAGCAGCGGGCAGCCAATCATCGATCGGCACGGCCGGAATCAGGCCGATCAGCACGGCTGGAACCAGGCCCATCAGCATAGCCAGGAATCGGGTCGGTTGGCACGATGACGACGTCTTGAATTTTCCAATCGAGGTCAGCGACGCCGGAGCTCAACTCGCTGAGCTGCTCAAGGGTGACTGACTCTTCCCGCGGCGTCACAAATACCTCGGCATGGAACACTTGCCCCTGGTCGCGCAGGCGGATCCCGTACTCCTTGATCCACTCTTTCGAACTGAGGAATGCGAAGATGTCTTCTCGCACCGGATGAGGTTTCTTGTTGTCGCACGTGCGCGCTCGGCGGTCGGTCAGGTCTTGGACCGCGGCGGAACAGTTCTTGATGCCGTCCCAAATTATTCCAAGCGAAATGAAGATAGCTGCCGCACCATCGAGCCACCACAGTCCCACTCCAATACCGATCACGCGAACGATCTAAGCGACGTTCGTTTGCCAGTCATCCTTCGCCATGTCGGCATCGGCGTAGAGCAGTTTGTTGTGCAGTATTGGAGCGAGTTTGGCTTTGGCGGGCCCGTACATGAACACCGGGCCCACAATAATGATGGCCATGACGGCGATCATGATCCACCCAAACCAGATGGTCATCCCAAACAGCTCGATTTCGCCAAGCTTGGTCCTCTTTCCATCCACGAGGCCCTCGATGATGCCGGTCACCGCGTCGAACGCGAGAATCGCACCAACCGCGAGCAGTGCGGCGCCCGCCAAGAGATGTCCAATTCCCATAGCTCGGTGATTGCCGTAGGGGTGATCCTTCGAGGGTATGCGCTTCGTGAACAGCAGCGCGATAAGGAACGAGATCTGCGGCAAGAGCGAGAGCATGTCTTCAACCCAGGCCGTGGTCATCGCCTGCGATCCGCCGAGCACGAACGACACCGCCGTAATCGTGCAGATCGTGTAACCGATTGTGAAGAACTGCCACTTCACCGCGCTCCTCAGCGCATGAGCGTGCTTCTTCGGTAGTTCCTCTTTGTCAGCCTGTTGATATCCCTCGCGATGCGTCACCATGACGTAAGTATCGGGCGTGGCTCTCGGCCGTGTCATCCCCTTGACAGCGAGCTGCGATGCTCAGTAGAGCCCACGTTATAAACACGCACTACCCCATCGTTTACTGCCTTCGCAAGCCCCTACCTGCCACGTCGGTTGTCGATCTACCGTCGTAGCAAGTCAAGTCACCCCTGACCTGATGCTGGGCGAACATCGCTCAGAGACGAAAGGAGCAAGTTCATGGGCTTCATTGCATTTCTAGTTCTCGGTCTCATCGCGGGCGCAATTGCCAAAGCAATTCTTCCCGGACGCCAAGGCGGCGGATGGTTTATCACTCTCCTCCTGGGTGTGGTCGGTGCAATGCTCGGCGGCTGGCTGGGTGGCATGCTCTTCGATGCCGATCTCAATGAGTTCTGGTCACTCGAATCGTGGGCACTCGCTATCGGTGGATCGATCATTGTCCTCCTTATCTACGGCCTGATCTTTGGTCGTAAAGGTGCAACCGACTGAGTACAGCCGACCAAGTACAACTGACTGAGCTCAACGGACTGAGCTCAACCGATCTATGGAGGAAGCGAGTACGGCTATGGATTCAGACACACGCGGAAACGAGAACATCGAGGAGCCAACCGTTGGTGATCCGGGTGTTGAGCGAACCACAACGGTGCCGAAGGGTACCCCTCAGGAGAACCCCGACTCTGACGAAGATGTCGAGACCGATCCGGCACTTGATGACCGACTTGGTTCAGACTGGACCGACGAGGGCGGAGCGACAGCGGCTGGGCCTGCAACCTCGGTTCCCGGCGGCGTGGAGACCGAGGAGTCAAAACGCCAGGTGCGCATCGACCGCGAACGGGAAGAACAGCGCGAACACGAACGACACGAGGATGACGCTCTCTAGCGTTCTCTAGCGCCTCGTGCACAGCATGAGCGTGCGCTGCTCGTCGATACTCAAGTGAGGTTTCTGGCGAAAGCGCTTGCGCCTCACTCGCTCAATGACCCTCGGGTGGCTCACAATGTCGAGCACCCGAGGGTCAACGTATGAGTTCTTCGTGACTGCCTCCGTGTTTCCCAGGCGCTCTGCTGCGTCTCGCACCGCGTCCCGCAGCACGCGTGCTCGCCCCTGCTCGCTGCGAAGCTCCGCGGGATCCGCAGCGAAGATCGCTTCAACCACAGCGACCGAGCCGCCCCAGGTGCGGAAATCCTTCGCGCTGAACTCGCGGCCGAGATGCCTTCGCACATAGGCGTTGACGTGTCGGCTGTTGAGTCGGCGAGGGCTTCCGACCGGGTCTCCACCGCTGTCCGCATTCCCGCCAGCGCGATCGTCCGCTTCGAGGAACCGAAACACATCATCGCCGGGGAGTTCAAGCAACTGCGAGATGAGCCGGGCAGCTCGCGGGTCTCGGACGCGGCGTTTCTGTTCCTTGCCGCTCTTTCCGACAAAGTTGAAGTCGACAATGGTGGGTGAGACGTCGAGGTGCTCCTTCTGAAGGGTGGTAATGCCGTAGCTCCCGTGGCGCGAGGCGTACTCCGCATTGCCCACCCGAAACAGCTGCTCGTCGATGAGGTGGATCACACACGCGGCAACGCGGTCGCGGCTGAGCGTTCGGCGACGTAAGTCGCGATCCACCCTCGCGCGTAGCTTCGGCAGCTCGCGACCGAATCGCACCATGCGAGCGAACTTTCGTCGATCTTGGCGCAAGAGAAATGACGGGTGGTAGATCGCCTGTGTTCGCCCCGCCGCGTCAATGCCCTTCGCTTGCACCTTCGCCGTCGCGGAGCGGGCAATCTCTACGTTCGTCCAGGCGGGTGGAATCGCAAGGGCCTCGATTCGCTCGAGCGAGGAGCGACCAGTGAGGCGGCGCCCTGCCAACCGGTATTCGAATGCGTCCCCCACAAGTTCCCGAGTGATCACAGGGCCTCGCTTCGTGACCATACCTACCCCCGTGATCTCCGCTCGAACACACTTCCGTGTTCGCGTGCCGTACCGACTGTACTCGTGTCGTAATGAGCCGTGTGACCTGAGTCTAAATCTGCACAGATTGCTTGTCATGGGGGTAGACAGAACCTATATTTTGACTGATAGGAAGCTAATAGCTTGCGCGTCCTCCTGCAGAAGGGATCGAAGTGTTCGAAGCGAATGTCTTAGACGTTACGCAGGAATCGTCGACGGGCAGACTTCCCTCGCGAGCAATGGTTGAAGAACCTTGCTTCCGCGGTCGGCACGGCCGTCATGGGTGCTGTACTCGTCACGATCCTGAGTTTCGGGATCACAAACGCCGCGAACGATCACCCAGAGCTTCCCGAGGAGCTCGTGGCTCAGGTGGATCTCGACAACGCGAACTTCATCAGCAACGATGAACTGCGGGACCTCCTCGAGGGAACCACAGCAGACGAGTCGCAGATTGAGGCCGCGATCACCATCAACGAGGAGGAGCGGCTACGCACGCTCAAGCTCGGGTTCTTGCTGCTCGCGGGGCTCAGTGCGCTTGCAGCAATTCCCGCGTCTCGTCTGCCAAAATACAAGCCTGAAGAGATTCCGGTGGATCCGGAGACGCTGAAATAACTCGCGCCTACCCGCGGCCGGTGAATTCGTCCATTGAGGCGTAGACGCGGAAGACGCGGCCGGCCACC
>JBEBUJ010000027.1:0-29758 GCA_040393365.1 Leucobacter denitrificans | reverse complement strand
CCACTCACCTATGCGCCGATCACCATGGAAGAGGCCGAGGGCTTCGCAAACGCGAGGCGCAAAACCGAGCCAAAACTCGCGCTCGGCGTCGCACTCTGCGTCATCTCGCCCGCACTGCTCGTCTCGCTCGCACCGCTCGGTGCCTCGGGCATGTTCGGATTCGACGAGCGCGCAGGAGCGTTGATCGGGCTCCTCGTGCTCCTCATCCTCGTCACCTCGGGCGTATTGATATTTGTGCGCCGCAGCCAGCAACTCGCACAGTTCGATCGCATTACAAACAGCAAGTTCACGCGCTCGCTCAGCGTCGAGCGCTGGGCGAAGTCCCTCGAGGCCGAGCACTCCGGCAGGCGCACGGTGCGATTGCAGGTCGCGATTGTGTTGTGGATCCTCTCGGCCGCGCCTGTCCTCACCATCGCATTGCTTCCGACGTTCACCGACGCGGCATCGGATTCTTGGAGTGGTGTCGGCGCCGCTTGCACACTCATCATGGTGGCGGCCGGCCTCCTCGTCTTCCTGCCGAGCAACTGGGCGGCAGACACCGCAGAAGCACTCACGCAGTCTGGTCGCCCCGATCCCGCAACTGGCGCACCCGATGAAGAGGAACGAAGCCTCGTTGGCACGGTCGCCACGATCTATTGGCCGCTGCTCACCGTGGTCTTCCTCGCCTGGAGCTTCATCGGCAACGCGTGGGACCGCTCGTGGCTCGTCTGGCCGATCGGCGCGGTACTCTTCGGAGCAATCGCAGGCGCGCTGAACGCAATCGAAAGTTCGCGTAAGTCGCGGAGAACGCGGTAACGGTTACCAGCCGACGCAGCCTTCGCAGCCCGCAGAGAGCAAGTGCAAACCGCTGCTCGGATCTCGAAAGGCAGCGAAGGCCGCATCGGCGTCTCCTGCCTCGACAGCATCACCGAGCGCGCGAATGTTTGCGGGGGCTACCCGAAGCCAGGCAAGGTAGCGCTCATCGTTAATGCCCGCTGATCCCGCGTCGACGACGCTCTGGATTCGCCGAACCGCAGGGAGTGCGTTCGCCAGCTTGTCAGGATCGCCGCGCCCCTCGAGAATCGAGGGGATCAACACCATCACTGCTGCGGCTACCTCGGCACACCGCTCCTGTCTCACCGCATCGGTCATGGAGACGAGTCTATCTGCCTACCCACAACCCTCAGCATCGCTGTCTGGTGCTTGAATCTCGGATACGTCTCCCCAGGTGAACTGCGCCTCAACACTTCCGGTCACGTCGAACGCCGAGAGCTGGTGCGGAAGCGGCGGACCCTGCGCCGCAACCGTGACGTACCCGATCGGAGCAGCGCTGACACCGAGCACGAGGGATTGCAGCTCGGGTTCGGCCTCAGTCGGAGAAAGTGTGCCGATTTCGAGCCCGGAGAGCGTGGACCGCAAGAAATCAGCGGGCGTTGCGAGGGTCTCGAGCTCGGTGATCGAGGTAGATCCGCGAGCGAGACACACGAAGTCTTCGGCGCCGTCGCTGACGCCGATCCGCTCAGTGAATGCCTCGTTGCCCCTCACCCACACCTCGTTGCCAATGATGATGAGTTCGCCGGTCTGGTCGCCGACTACGAATGACGCCTGCAGGTGCGTACCGTCGCTCGAACTCACCACGCTCATGGTTCGTCCGGGAAGCGGATCCCCCTGCTCGACCGGAATCATCTCGTGAACGCTTGCAGTCATCGTGCCGCCGCCTGCCGAACGCATGGCGTCGATGACGCGCCCTGCGGCCGAGACGCCATCGAGAATCCAGAGCCCGTTCCCACTCGCACCGATCTCGGCAGCTGCTTCGAGATCGACGCCCTCTGGTGTGGGGATCGGCTCGGGCTCTTGCTTCGAACACGAAACCAGCAGTGCGCCAGCGACGACGACTGCGGCGAGCGCTATACCCCGACGCAATCGCTCACTCATAGCGCTGTGCAAGTATCAGCCCACACACACGCTTGAGGCCCGCTGGCTCTGCAGGGCGCTGCCTGCGAGCGACACGTCTTCGTCGCTCGCTGACTCGGGACGCACCACAAAGCAACTGGACTTTGTGAATAGGTTGAGGGCTGCAGGGATCCAGGCTTCGTTCTCGCCAGCAACAAGCTGCGTGAGGTCGACTGGCTGGCCATTTGTGACGACAAAGAGCTCGACAGCGTCAGACGACTCCCAGGTCACGTGCGCATTGCCATCAACCATTTCGATTGCGGCGTTCTTCACCTCACCATTTCCTGGCCCGAAGAGCGCATATGCGGCGAATGCGGCAGCAGCGAGTAGGGCAAGGATGGTGAGTATCGCTGACACGATGAACGCCGGATGTCGCCACATCGGCCGTGGCTTTTCCGCGGCCTCCTCGAGTGAAGGAAGAACGTCTCGGCCAGTGCCGAGCGCTGGTGCTGGTCCGCCTGCGAGCAGAGTCGGCTGACCGGGCTCACGACCCATTTCAATCTGCTCGCGCACCGCGCTCCTTCCATTCGTTCGCGCACGTCAATACGTATGCGAACCAAATCCGCTCTACCATTATGGGGTACCCACGCTGATCTACCGGAAGTTCTCTGCATGCCCTCACCGCTCAGCACCGCACTCCTGGCCGCAGGCCTTGCTGTAGCAACCACCACCGGAATGGTGTCGACGTCGGCAGAATTTGCTTCAGGGCCCAGTGTGGTTGAGGTGCCACTGAACGCCACGCTTGAGGTGCGTCCCGCTGCTGGGTGGCACTATGCAGACTGTTCCCAGATTTCAAGTGCGAGCGAGTTTGTGACCGCGTGCTCTTCCGAGAGCTTCACCGTCACAGGCGGTGCCTACGACGCAGAGACCCAGCCAGTCCGTTTTCCGGTGCGACTTCTGAACGGTGGCCGAGAGGTCACGCTCGACTACGTCATTCGGCTCGCAGAGCCCGCGATTCCGGAGGCCCCCGACACGACACTCGGGTTCCCGCTCCAAGCCGGCGCGGTCTCGCTCATTCCGCTGTCGTCATTGGGTCTCACGTGCGGCCTGTGTAGCGCAGGCGAGGCATCAATTGAGGTCGGAAGCGTCTCACCCGGGGATCTCGGAACCGCGCGTGTGACCGGAACCCACCTGGTGTACACGGCGGCCGCAGATGTGCAGGGGCCTGTCGAAGTGGATCTTCGGGTGCGCGACGACATCGAGAGCGTATCGAAAACGTTCAAGGTGATGCTCAATGTTTCGCGGAGCGAGGCAGCGCCCCTCCACGGTGTGCACATTGCCTCCGATCCGGGCGAACTCAGCCTCGACGTCGCACGCCTCATCGCGACTCCAGCCGCGAGCTCGAACCTCATCATCTCCGAATGTGGACCTGCACTCTATGGAAACGTGAGCTGCACCCCGGGCGGCGAGATCCACTACGTACCGAATCCGGGCGCCCCGCTTACCGACCAGTTCGCTGTGCAGATCGTCGCAGAGAATGGTCGACAGACGATTGCGTCAGTCACGTTCGCCGACGAGGCACCGCCGCTTGCACCAGGTGTGGGCGCAAAACGTGCCAAGCTTGAACTGACGCTGCCGACACCACCGCCCGAGGCCGAAGAAACCGCGGGCGGTGCGACGACTGGGTTCACCGAACTCATGGACTCACTCGGAGCCCGATGACTATGCATCACGAACGAAAGGCGGACCGCCAATGCGTTTGACCGTTGCGCACTCAGACCGCGAACGAACCGTCTTGGTTCCCGTTGACGATGCCACCACTGTGGCGCAACTCTCGTCGGCACTCGGTGTCGACCCTGTCATCGTCGGCGGAGTGCCTGGGGAGCAGGCCTCCCAGGTGGCGATTGCTGAGACCGCGCTGCTCAGTGGATCGGTCATCCCACCGAAACGTCAAGCAATTCCTGCAGAGGGCACACCGAGGCTTGAGGTCGTAGGCGGCCCGTTCGCTGGTCAATCAATCATCCTGACGGGTGAGGACCGCTTCATCATCGGGTCGGGAGCAGGCGCCCATCTGCGCATCGCCGATCCGCATCTCGCCGAGGCGCACGCGAGCGTAGTCGTGGGTGCGACCGCACTCGGAGTGACGCCCGAGGAGGGCCGCCCGCTCCCCCTGCTTGCGGCGATCGAGCCATCACCTGGGTCGAAACTCTGGGTGAACGGAGCTGAGATCCACGAGGCGACTCGCATCGCTCCCGTCGACGTGATTCAGGTCGGCTCATCGCTCATTCGTATCGGCATGGAGCCGATCCCCGACGCTGACATTGCTCCCGATCCGCAGGGCATGCGAGCGTTCAACCGGCCGTCGCGCATTCGACCGAGCGAGTCGGCCCCGACCGTCACCATGCCGGGTGACAAGCCAGAGGACTCAGACAAGTCTCCCCTCCCGTGGCTGTCTGCCGTGATTCCTGTCATCCTCGGCGTCACTATGGCCACCGTGTTCAACCGCCCAGTGATGCTGCTCATGGCCGCCGCGTCCCCCATCATGGTGATCGGCTCATATCTCGTGAACAAGAAGCTTGCGCGCAAGAAGGGCGAGCGCACCGAGGCACAATGGATCGAGGAAGTGTCACAGGCGAAGTCTCGTATCGCCGAGCTCGTGCGCACGCAACGCGTGGATGCCTGGTACGCACATCCTGATCCACTGCGAATCAAAGACATCGCCCTGAGGCCACTCTCGAGGCTCTGGGAGCGGCGTCAGAGCGACAGTGACGCGCTCGTGAGCCGAGTAGGCGTCGGCGAGCTGCCACTCGACGCCGTGTTTCAAGGCGGCGCGCGGAGCGACGATGCGGTTGCAGTCGGCGTGTCTCCCGTGCCGGTGAGCGTGAACCTCGCTAACGGACCCGTCGGCATCGGCGGAAGCGCCGAGTCTGTGCGCTCGGTGGCAAGGTCGATGATCGCATCGCTCGCCACACTTCGGTCACCGCGAGATCTGCGCGTCGTCGTGCTGTGCGGCGAGGAGAGCGAGCAGGAATGGGGCTGGACCTCGTGGCTGCCTCACGTCACACCCGATTCGGGCCCTGTGGCGATGATTGGGAACACCGACGACACTCGTCGCGACCGACTCAGGGAGCTTGCATCGGTTGTCGAGAACCGGATGCGAGTGGGTCAGGCAGCGTCGACTGCCGAGCATATTGTCGTGCTCATCGACGGTGCGCGTGACCTCCGGCGGCTGCCTGGAATGATCGACGTGCTCGCGCACGGAACATCGGTGGGCGTCCACGTCATTGCACTCGACTCCGATCGGGCTCGTCTTCCTGAGGAGTGTCGATCGGTCGTGATCATCGACGACGCCGATCACTCGCTCGCGAGACTCGAGTCTGATGATGCGTTCATTCCCCGGGTGCTCATCGACGGACTCTCACTCGCTGACGCCGATGCGATTTCGCGCTCGCTCTGCTCCATTGACCACGTATCGGGGGCCGGCGATGAAGGAGCGCTCCCCACCTCGGTGCGCTACGTCGACGTCACAGGTATTGACCTCGACTCGAGTGAATCCTTGCTCCAGCGATGGAACACGTCGCCCCGGCGTTCGTTCATCACCGTCGGCGCGACTGCTGAGAGCGAGTTCGCAATCGACCTCGCGAAAGACGGGCCCCACGCCCTCGTGGCGGGCACAACGGGCTCCGGCAAATCGGAGTTTCTGCAAACACTCGTCGTTTCGCTTGCACTCGCGAACCGTCCCGATGCCATGAACTTCGTGCTTGTCGACTACAAGGGTGGGTCGGCGTTCGCAGACTGCGAGCGGCTCCCCCACACCGTTGGCATGGTGACGAACCTCGATGCGCGCGAAACTGAACGCGCACTCGCGAGCCTCGATGCCGAGCTCAAACGACGCGAGCGCGTGCTCGGCGAACTCGGTGCAAAAGACCTCGATGCGGCCTGGGAGCGGGATCCCGAGGCTGCGTCTCGCAACGGGCTCGCGAGGCTCGTCATGGTCATTGACGAGTTTGCCGAGCTGAAGGCCGAGCTCCCAGAGTTCATCAACGGTATCGTGCGTATCGCTCGAGTGGGTCGGTCGCTCGGTGTCCATCTCGTGCTTGCCACGCAGCGGCCTTCTGGCGTCGTCACCCCCGAAATGCAGTCGAACATCAACCTCCGCGTGTCGCTTCGCGTCACCGACCGGTCTGACTCGACCGATATTTTGGGAACGCCCGACGCTGCACTCATCCCGCCGTCGCTGCCGGGACGAGGCTTTGTGCGGTCTGCGGTTGGCGGACATCCGGTGGCGTTCCAGACCGCTCGCGTCGCGGGCCTGAAGCGCGGCGCCCAGCAGTCCGTAGCTACGACCCTCCCGGTCGCAGAGCTGAGTTGGGACCGCATTGGATCCGCACCCCAGTTCCCGCCGAAGCACGAAAATCACGGCCCAGTCGATCACGATGACACAGACCTTCGCGCACTCGTCGGGCTCGCAATCAATGCGGCGCGTTTGGGCGGCATCGAACGCAACCCGTCGCCCTGGCTGCAGCCGCTCCCCGAGGTGCTTCCGATCGACCGTTTCCTCGCAGATCCCATCGGCGAGGGCGAGATCATCCTCGGCCTGCAAGATCTCCCGGCCCGCCAGACCCAGCGCCCGCTGCTGTGGAATCCAGCCGAAGAGGGGCACCTGCTCTTCATCGGCGGGGCGCGTTCGGGGCGAACCTCGGCGCTGCGCACCATCCTCGCGCAGGCGGTTATGCGGTACTCCCCGTCGAACCTCCACATCTACGTTGCCGACTACGGCAACGGCGCACTGCTCCCACTCGCTGGCGCGCCGCACTGTGGTGCAGTGATCTCCCAGGCCGATCACGAGCGCCTCCCGCGCCTCATGGAGCGTCTACTCACCGACCTCGAGCGACGACAGGCCGCACTCTCAGCAGCGGGCGTTGGATCGATCTCAGAACAGCGGAAGCGCTCATCGCCGGAAGATGCGCTTGCCTACGCGATCGTCGCAATCGACGGCTGGGAACGACTCACCGGAACGTTCGGAGCCGATCAGCTCGTCGTATTCCGCGAACAGGTCATGCGGGTGCTCCGTGAGGGGCCTGCGGTCGGCATCAGACTCGTCTTGACTGCGGATCGAACGTTCACCGGAGACAAGATTGCGAGCGCGATCGACACACAGTACCTCCTCCCCCTGCGCGATCCCAACGACTACCGTGCCGCGGGCATCATGATTCGAGAGCTTCCCGCGAACCTCGTTCCCGGGCGCATGCTTTCGGGCCCAGATGGCAAAGAGACGCAACTCGCGATGCTTTCGCGCGATACCGGTGGCGAGGCCCAAACCGCGATGCTTCGCCAATACATCGATACATCACGCGACTACTACGAGCAGTTCCCGCAGCTCGACCGGCTGCCGACCGCGTTCCGTGTGGATCCGCTGCCCGCATACATCGGCCTGCAACAGGCATTCACGCTCCCCACGTACCGCGGGCTTCCCGCGGATGGACTCGTCTACGGAGTGGGCGGTGACGAACTCTCTCGCCTCACAGTCGGCTGGAACGAGCTCACCGGATTTGTTGCAGCGGGCAATCGTGGCAGCGGCCGATCCACCGTGCTCGCAACGCTCTTGCACCAGTTGCACGCCGCGGGTCGCACGGCACTCGTCGTCGCCCCGAGGGCATCCGTGCTCACCGAGCTTGCCGAGGCTGAGGGCATCAGGGTGCTCAGCGACCTCTCGCTCGATGCTGCGTCATTCACGTCGATTGTCGAGGAACTCGAGGGGGCGGCAGGAAGTGGCCCGCTCACCCTCGTTGTCGATGACGCCGAGATGATGAAGCAGCAGCCGATTGAGTTCGGCATCTCGGGGGTCGCGAGCCGCGTCTCGGTGATCGTAGCCGTCGAATCCGAGGCGTCTTCCTCGCTCTTTGGAGGGGCGCTTGCTCAGGCGAAGCGGTACCGCAGGGGCATCGTCCTCACGCCCATGCACGCCATGATCGGGATGACGCTGTTCGGTACACAGATTCCGAAGTTTATGATTGGTACTCGGTCCTCCGGTGCCGGGGTTTCGCACCTTGACGGGCAGTGGGTTCCGATCCGAACGCCGGATGTGAGGCAGTAATGACCGACGCGAAGATGACTCCGCAGTTTGTTTCGACTCGAGCCGAGTGCGCCTATTGCGGGACGCAGGCGCGCCCGAATTCGATGTACTGCATGAATTGTGGTCAGATCGTTGTTGCTCCGCGACTCACGACCTCGAGGCCAACGCTGCAATCAACGCTGCAGGCGGGCTCCCAGGCTGCAGCACACCCCGCGGCACCTGCCGCTCCGAACGCCCAGACTCCGCCGCGCGGAGGCATCGAGCAGTTCCTCTTACCCGAGGTCCCGGCGCTTCCTGATCTGCCGACGCCTCCCGCGTCACAGAGCATCTCGGGCCCAGGCCCCAGTGTCGCCGCACCGCTCGTGGCCCCGCCGCCAAGACCCAAGCTCGCGAGCGCCGACACGCGGGTCATCGAGCTTCAGTTGCACGATGGTTCCCGCGTCAAGGTCGACGGCACCGCCGTGCTTGGCCGCCGCCCCGAAGCAACTGCGCGCAATTCTGGCGCGCAGGCGATCGAGGTGCCTGACGAGTCGAAGTCGGTCTCCCGCGCGCACGCCGTCATCGAGGTCCACGGGCACGCCGCATCAGTTTCAGATGCGGGCTCTGCCAACGGATCGTCCGTTGAACGCGACGGTTCGGTGCTCACACTTCGAAGCGGCAGACAGATCTCGCTGAGGCACGGCGACCGCATTTGGCTCGGCAGTGTTCCAGTAGACGTACACATCACCCACCAGGCTGCCGAGGAGGCAATGCAGTGAGCTCGAAGAACCCCGACATCGCGACTCGGCTGCGACGTCACCCCGACATTGAGGTGCGCAGGTCGCCTGCCGTGCTCGCAATAGGGTTTGGGATTGGCGCACTCATACTCCTCGCGTGGCTGCTGCTCTTCATCAACTCGCGCGAACTGAGTGCCGAGTTTGCCGAGCACCAAGATACGGCCGCGACGCTCAATCAGCGAGTAGGGTCTCGCTTCGGAGTGCTCATCGGCCTGTTCGCGCTTCCGGTAATTGCCGTGCTTCCCATGTTCCTCGGTTGGCAGTTCTCGCCGCGGTTCTTCAGGCGGCAGACCGGGTCGCGGCTGAAGCGCGGGTACCGAGCGTTCTTCCCCGGCACTTCACAGCAGGGCGCAGAGTTTCAGAACCTCGTGCGCACGCGTGACGCCGCAGTGATCGGATCGATGAACGAGGGGGCCGAGAAAGGAAACCTCATTGTTGAGGGCTGGTCATCGCACGCTGACCGGGTGGCGTACGTGGGCACCTTCGCGTTCGACCTTCGCGAGGATCCGCAGTGGGAGCTCGTCACCTTTCAGGGTACAGACTTTGATACGTACGAGACGGTATTTGGCGATCGATCGGGCGCAAGATGACGGGTCCTGGGCGCACCTTTCGCGTGACACCAGCGCGTCGGGCGGAGGCTAAGCGCGCCCGTCGAACCGTCGCGATCGTCGCACTCGTGCTGCTCGCGCTGTCGCTCATCCCCTGGCTGCTGTGGGGGCCGACTGGGCTCGCACGACCCTCACTCGGGTACGCCGCCATCGTGCTCACGGTGTTGGCGCTCCTGCTCCTCGTTCGGCTCTGGCGGATCGTGCGCAAAGCCGAACGAGTCGTCGGACCTGACGGCGTGGTGCTCGAGATCACAGGTTCGAGCCTTACGGTCGCGGGTGACACGGTGATTCCGCTCGATGCGGTGAGCGGTGTGTGGGCGCTTGATTCTGCTCCGGCGCTCAGGGCGCGCGCACAGCACACACTGTTCGGCGCGCCCGGGCGTGCGATGCTCAGTGCGGGCGTGAACACCGCAAACATCACCATAGGCATCGCCGACTGCGCTGCGATCAGCGATCCCGCATCACGCGTCAAGCATTTCCGCACACTCGCGTCTGGGAACACCCCGGGGCGCATCGAGTTTGCGTTCGGCAGCCAGTTCGGCACTGAGGAACTCCACGATGCGTTCTCGGTCTTGAAGTCATTGCTTCCGGCCGAGGTACCGGTGCGACTTGCGACGGGAGCTCTCGACTACGCTGAAGCGTGGGCTGGGACCGCTGACGATGTCGCCACCATTCGGGAGCGAGAGGCTAACGCTCAGGCGTAACCCATTCGATGCCCGGGTATCGCTTGAACCAGCTCACCTGGCGGCGCGCATACCTCCGAGTGAGCCGCTGGGTCTCTTCGATGGCCTCGGGCTCGTGCATGCGTCCATCAATCTGAGCGAGCGCCTGTGCGTAGCCGATGGCCTGACTGGCGGTCTTCCCCTCCCGAATGCCGCGTGGAATGAGCGAACGCACCTCATCAACCATTCCGTTCATCCACATGTGCGTGACGCGTTCGTCGAGGCGCCGCACGAGCACCTCTCGTTCACAGGCGATGCCGACGATCTGCGTGTCCTCATGCCACAGGGTCGGCTCCGTCGGCAGAGTGACTTGCGCGTCCCCGCCGAGGAGTGCGACCTCAAGCGCTCGAATCACCCGTCTCGGGTTCTGGGCATCAACCGCGCCTGCGACCGCCGGATCAAGCGTTCTCAGCCGCTCAAGTAACGGAGCAACTCCCGCGGCCTCGTACTCGGCTTCGAGATCGGCACGCAGTTCTTCGTCGCGCGGTGGAAACTGAAAGTCAAAGATCACGCTTGAGACATAGAGACCCGATCCACCGACAAGAATCGCGTCTGCTCCGCGAGAACATGCCTCGGTGAGTGCTGCTCGTGCCTCTGTCTGATACCTCGCCACCGTCGCCTCTTCGGTGGGTTCGAGCACGTCGAAGAGCCGGTGTTCGACACCTCGACGCTCTTCCACTGGCAGCTTCGCCGTGCCAATGTCCATGCCCCGATACAACTGCATCGCATCGGCATTCACGATCACGGCGGGAACCCCCGTCGCGCGAGTGCGCTCTTCAGCGAGATCGAGCGAGTAGTCCGATTTGCCTGTGCCAGTCGCGCCGACCACCGCCCACAGTGTCGGCACGTTAGCCGCCGACACGCAGGGTCGGCAGCCCGAGGTTCACGGCGCCGGAGGAGCCACCGGCAGCCGCGGGCACGCCGCAGCTCTCGGCCTGCCTCCGATCCCAAGCGTCGCCCGCACGGGTTCTCCTCACCGAGTACCGCGAGGTGTCGTCAGCGATGATGAAGAACGGGGCAGCCGAGGTCACGATCGCTGTGACGGTGTCGCCCGGTCTCGGCACCTCGGCACCCTGAGGAATCGCGAAGTGCACGAGACGATTGTCTTCTGCGCGGCCCGAAAGCCTGTGTGTTGCGCCATCCTTCCGCCCCTCACCGGCCGAGACCAACACCTCTACCGTGCGGCCGATTTGAGCGTGGTTTTCCTCGAAGGAGATGCGATCCTGCAGTGCGGTAAGGCGCTCGAATCGTTCTTGCACGACCTCCTTCGGAACCTGGTTCTCCATCGTCGCGGCCGGTGTTCCCGGGCGGATCGAGTACTGGAAGGTGAACGCGCTTGCAAAGCGTGACGCCTCGACGACCCTGAGCGTCTCTTGGAAGTTCTCTTCGGTCTCACCCGGGAAGCCCACAATGATGTCGGTGGTGATCGCCGCATTGGGGATCTGACGCCTGACCTCATCGAGAATTCCGAGGAACTTCTTCGACCGGTACGAGCGGCGCATCGCCTTGAGAATGGTGTCTGAACCTGACTGCAGTGGCATATGAAGCGACGGCATAACATTTGGAGTTTCGGCCATCGCGGCGATGACATCATCTGTGAAGGCGGCCGGGTGGGGGCTCGTAAACCGAACCCGTTCAAGTCCCTCGACCTCGCCCATTGCGCGCAACAGCTTTCCGAACGCCTGGCGGTCACCAAACTCAACACCGTAGGTATTGACGTTCTGACCGAGCAGCGTCACCTCAACTGCGCCATCGTCGACGAGCGCCTGCACCTCAGCAAGAATTGCGCCAGGACGACGGTCCTTCTCCTTGCCGCGCAGGGAAGGAACGATGCAGAACGTGCAGGTATTGTTACACCCCACGGAAATTGAGACCCAGCCACTTGATGCCGACTCTCGCTTCGTTGGAAGCGTTGATGGGAAAGTCTCGAGTGACTCAAGAATCTCTACCTGCGCCTCGGCATTGTGACGGGCTCGCTCGAGCAGTGCGGGAAGTGAACCCATGTTATGCGTGCCGAACACCACGTCCACCCAGGGCGCCTTCTCTACGATCTCGCCCTGATCCTTTTGCGCGAGGCAGCCGCCAACCGCGATCTGCATGCCCTCACGCGCGCGCTTCGTCCTCGCCAAGTTCCCGAGACTTCCGTACAGCTTGTTGGCAGCGTTCTCGCGCACCGCGCACGTATTAATCACATACACATCGGCATCTTCAGGGTTCTCCGCCGCGATGTACCCCGCGGCCTCGAGCGACCCCGACATGCGCTCAGAGTCGTGCACATTCATCTGGCAACCAAGCGTGCGAACGGCATAACTGCGCGGCGTGCCGTTGGGGCGGAACGCCGCGGGCGATGGTTCGATAATAGTGGCCTCGGCAGTAAGCATGGCCTCAATTCTACCCGGGAGCGGCTGGAGGTCAGTCCGTCACTGAAAGCGGACCGAAGTTCCGGGGCGACCCATGCCCGATTCATCGAGAGCCGCTCGCACCGCACGGCTCGCACGTTCCCCAGACCACCCTCGTCGCGCAAGAAACCCAAGCAGCCGTCGCTCCGCCACTTGCCTGTCGAGATCTCCCATTCGTCGTGCACGATCTGAAGCAGTCTGTCGAAGGAGTTCGTCTTCCTCCTCATCATCGAGCTCAATGAGCGCCGCCTCGATAGCGGCATCGGGAAGCAAACGTTCGCGCAACTTTCGACGTATGCGGGCACGGCTTTCGCCCTTGCTCTCGCGCAACTTATGAGTCACAGAGCGAGCGAGGTCCGTATCGTCGAGGTAGAGTGACGCCTCACACTCTGACACAGCTTCTTCCACGTCGATCTGCGGAAACTCTGCGTCATGCAACGCTCGTCGCAGTTCTCCACTCGACATTGCGCGTCGCGCGAGAAGCTTGATTGCAGTCGCCGCGGCCGTGGGCTGTTCGGAAACGATCGGAGCAGCATCGACGCGCCTATCTTTCTCCTTACTTCCGGCCGTGGGCTGATTGACAGCTACTGGAGGTGGTTCACGGTGAGTGTCTTGCTCCCCACTTGGCCTGAACTGCTGAAGTTTCGTACGGAACTCAATGACCTCAGCCAGATCTCCACGTTCCTCACGTGGCGGCCGAGGTCGGTCCTCTGGGTTCGGCAGAAACCGCACAGCCATGACTATGCGCTCGCTGCGAGCTTCGGAGTCTCGGCAGTGGCTTCTACCGCGGTCTCAGGGGCCGGTTCTTCAGCACTGCGCCCGTTGACACCGAGCTTCGTGAGTATCTTCTCTTCGATCTCGGCTGCGATATCTGCGTGTTCAATGAGGAACCTGCGTGAATTCTCCATGCCTTGACCAAGCTGATCACCTTCGTAGGTGTACCAGGCCCCACTCTTCTTGATGAAGCCGTGTTCGACCCCGTAGTCGATCAGTGAACCCTCGCGAGAGATTCCCTTGCCATACAGGATGTCGAACTCAGCCTGCTTGAACGGCGGTGCCATCTTGTTCTTTACAACCTTCACGCGCGTGCGGTTGCCCACCGCCTCTTGGCCATCTTTCAGCGTTTGAATTCGACGAATGTCGAGCCGCACCGAAGCATAGAACTTCAGAGCCTTACCGCCGGAGGTCGTCTCGGGACTGCCGAAGAAGACACCGACCTTCTCGCGCAATTGGTTGATAAAGATCGCGGTAGTCCTCGTTGAGTTGAGGCTGCCGGTAATCTTGCGAAGCGCCTGCGACATGAGTCGTGCCTGAAGGCCCACGTGACTGTCACCCATTTCACCGTCGATCTCCGCCTTCGGCACAAGCGCTGCAACTGAGTCAATGACGACGAGGTCTACGGAGCCCGAGCGAATGAGCATGTCGGCAATCTCGAGCGCCTGCTCACCGGTATCTGGCTGCGCAACGAGCAGTGCATCGATATCAACACCGAGCTTCTGGGCGTACTCAGGGTCAAGTGCGTGCTCAGCATCAATAAACGCGGCAATGCCTCCGCCACGCTGTGCATTCGCAATCGCATGAAGCGTAAGCGTCGTCTTACCCGATGACTCCGGCCCGTAAATCTCAATGATTCGGCCGCGTGGAAGCCCGCCGATACCGAGCGCTACGTCGAGCGCCACCGAACCCGTGGGGATGATCTCAACGGGCTGGCGTTCCTGGCTTCCCATGCGCATGATCGCGCCTTTACCAAACTGGCGATCGATCTGGGCGAGAGCCGATTCGAGAGCTTTCTCGCGATCCTTTGGTGCTGCCATGATGTCTTCCTTCGTGTTCACGCGGCGTACCGCTGGGCTGCTGCCTACCGACTGTCCTGGCATCACCAAGGTGCTGCTGACAAGGCACGGGGCTTCTGGTTTCAGACCCTACGCTTGACCTCTGACATTCTGAGTCAAAATGATCAAACTGTGGAGAATTTCCACCAGTTACCTACCTGTGGAAGACGATAACACTCTTCGAACACATATTCGAATAGCGCGCAGCCGCGTGTCGCGAAGCGCGGGAGAGACACTATTCGCGTGGATCATCGAGGCTTCGGCCGTGACGGCGCGATTCAGGCACCTCGAACTCGACGCACAAGGCCTCCCAGACGGTGCGTGGAGTCACACCATGAGAAAGCGCCTCGTCGGGAGTGCTCCCGAGCGAGGCGATCCAGTAGTCGCGCAGCAGTACACCCGAGTGCGCTTCCCCAAACTCCTCAGCTACTGCTTTACGAAACGCGCGATGTCGCATTGACCCTAGCGCGAAACGAGTTCACCATACCCTGACACCAGTTCGGCAGGAACTGTGTCGGGTACGCGACTTGGCATGGGCATCGAAAGCCCCTCGACGATCGCGAGACGCTCACTCACCTCGCCAAGAACTACCGACAGTGGCGTGTCGAGCGCGTCAGCCACAGCTGCGAGTATCTCACTCGAAGCTTCTTTCTGACCACGTTCAACCTCGCTGAGGTACCCGAGTGCAACACTCGCATCGCCTGCGACCTGGCGAAGTGTACGCCCTTTCTGCAGACGGAAGTCTCGGAGCACGTCACCAATCTCCTGACGCATGAGCACCATGTGCAACCCCCTCGTGTTCTGCAAAACCATTCGGCTGTGCACTTACTTTACCTGGCGGAAATCCATTCGGCACCCGCCGTCACATATCGTGACACTAGAGATAACCAAGAGACTATCGTGCGTATTCCCAATATTTCCTGAACTTGAGTGCGATCGACTCAGATTTGTTCTAAATTCTCAGCACACACGAAGCTACGCCCGATGGGTTGTCATCGCAGTCAGTTCTTCGATCAGCAGCAGAATCGCGGCTGACACGGCCGCCTCGCGCACTGCCTGACGAGATCCTTGGGCCTGTTGCAGCAGCTTCGAACGCTCTCCCAGCATCGAGCTGACACCGATCCAGACGGTTCCAGCGCTTTGCCCTGTCTGTGGATCTGGGTCGGGACCCGCGACACCTGTCGTTGCGATCCCGATGTCGGCGGGTCGTCTTCTGTCGTCCGTCTCCACTGCACACGCTTCGCGGGCCCCCGCGGCCATCTGCGTGGCTACGTTACTGTCCACCGGGCCCGTGCGCCGCAACAGATCTCGATCAACGCCAAGCAGCGAGGCTTTCAGCGAGGTGTCATAGGCGACAATCCCACCACTCAGTGCGCTCGACGCTCCGGGCACGGCTACGAGAGTTGCAGCGACAAGTCCTCCGGTCAGAGACTCAGCAACGGCGATCCGCACCCCAAGCCTCGTGGCACGCGCAATTGCCTCCTCCGCGAGCTGAGACACCTCACGCTCGAGACCTGGGTGCTCATCCACGTCCCGCAGCCTTCCGCGACTTCATGAACGACACGACGTAGTCGATACCACTCAGAAGCGTGAGCACCACGGCAGCCGACATCGTAATGATGTTGATCCAGGTAAACACTGCGCCGACCGCTCCAGGGAACTGGGCGAGAGGCATGAGCGCAAGTGTGATGGCAATAGACTGTGCAACAGTCTTGAGCTTGCCCATCCAGGCAGCGGCGACGACAACATCGCTCACAATCATGAGCCGGTGAATGGTGACGCCGATCTCGCGCACGAGTACAACGATCACAACCCACCAGGGAAGCTCGAGAATGATTGCAAGACCAACGAGTGCTGCGCCCGTGAGCGCTTTGTCGGCAATCGGATCAAGCAGTTTTCCCAGGTCGGTGATCAACCCACGTGACCGCGCCAGATAGCCATCGAGCGCATCCGTCGCGATCGCCACAACAAAAAACGCTGTTGCCCCCCAGCGCATTCCCACGTGGTCTGGCCACGCGAGCAGCATCCAGAGGAAGAATGGCATTGCGAGAATGCGCACCCCTGTGATGATGTTCGGCGCATTCCAGTTGCTGGGCTGAGATACCCCCGAAGCCTCTGCGTTCATGCGCCCACTCTATCGGTGGGATCTAATCGCGACCGGTGAGTTGCCACGCGTCTTCATCGCCGCCCTCGTCGTCATCGCCATAGTCATAGGCTACGGGCGCTGAATTTTCTCGCCTCGCAAGTGGATCGTCATACCGCGAATCGCCGTGCGCTTGCTCGAAGCGTTCACCGGCAGGCAAGATGACGTCTGTCGGCGCGTCTGCAGACGAAACGGGAGCCGCGGGCGGTGCCTGGATGGGGGGTGTCTGTGCAGGCGTGACCTGTGCCGGCGTGGACTGTGCAGGCGTGGACTGTGCAGGCGTGGCCCGTCCAGGCGCCGACGGGAGACCTTGAATGCGTGCGAGAACCTCTGGCAGTTGCTCGGGAGACACCAGCACATCACGCGCTTTCGAGCCTTCTGACGGGCCAACGATATCTCGGGATTCCATAAGGTCCATAAGCCGACCTGCCTTAGCGAACCCGACGCGCAGCTTGCGCTGCAGCATTGAGGTCGATCCGAACTGTGAGCCGACCACAAGTTCAATCGCGGCGACGAGCACCTCGAGATCGTCGCCGATGTCGGCGTCGATCTCCTTCTTCTCGATGACTTGCGCAACATCTGCACGGTACTCCGGCTGCGCCTGGGCCTTCACGTGTTTCACGACACGAGCGATCTCGCTCTCGTCGACCCAGGCGCCCTGTACTCGCATCGGGCTGGACTCACCGTTCAAGAGCAGCAATCCGTCACCCTGACCAATGAGACGCTCTGCACCCACCTCGTCAAGAATCACACGTGAGTCGGTGCCGGAGGCCACCGCGAATGCGTAGCGGCTTGGCACATTCGACTTGATCACACCGGTAACGACATTCACCGAGGGGCGCTGCGTGGCAAGCACGAGATGAATGCCGGCGGCACGGGCGAGCTGAGTGATTCGCTGAATCGAATCCTCAACATCTCGAGGCGCGACGAGCATGAGGTCTGCGAGCTCGTCGACGACGACGAGCAGGTAGGGGTATGGCTTCAACACTCGCTCACTGCCCGTAGGCAGTTGAATCGATCCCTCGCGCACTGCCTCATTAAAGTCATCGATATGCCGGAACCCGAACGACGCAAGATCGTCGTAGCGCATATCCATCTCTTTCACGACCCACTGCAGAGCCTCCGCCGCCTTCTTCGGTGCGGTAATGATCGGTGTGATGAGGTGCGGAACACCCTGATATACGGTGAGCTCTACTCGCTTCGGATCAACAAGCACCATGCGCACTTCAGTTGGCGTGGCGCGCATAAGGATGCTTGTGATCATCGAGTTGATGAAGCTTGACTTACCAGATCCCGTCGCACCCGCTACGAGCAGGTGAGGCATCTTGGCGAGGTTCGCAAGTACGAACTCACCTTTGACGTCTTTGCCCACTCCGATCGTCATCGGGTGAGTGTTGCGACGAGCCTTGGTCGACCGAAGCACATCACCAAGGGAGACATTCTCACGGTCTTTGTTTGGAATCTCAATACCAATCGCGCTCTTGCCCGGGATCGGTGACAGGATGCGCACTTCGTTCGAGGCGACGGCATACGACAGGTTTCTCGAGAGGGCGGTCACCTTTTCGACCTTCACGCCGGGTCCGAGCTCGACCTCATACTGCGTCACCGTCGGTCCGCGTGAGAATCCGGTGACTACAGCGTCTACCTTGAACTCCTCAAACACGCGAGCCACGGCGGCCATAATCTGCTCGTTTGCTTCGCTGTGTGTCTTCGGCGCGGCGCCCTCGGAGAGCATCGTGTCTGATGGCAACGCATATGCCGCGGCAGCGGCGGGATCGTGCGGAGGGGCAACCGAGAATTCGCGCCCTTCGGCAGCTGGCGTGTCGTCGCCCTCTGGCGTCACGAAGCTGTCATATGAGTCGTCACCGAGTCCCGAACCACGACGTGTTCCGGCAGCAGCCTGCGCTACGCCGTCAAGTCCGTCAAACAGGTCAGACGGGAAAACATCGGTCTCCCGCTCTTCGGCCAGAGCTGATTCGAACGCACCCTTGGCTTGCGAGTCTCCTGATGGCAACGCAGCATCAATCGCTGACGGGTCTGCCACATAGTCTGGATCTTCTTCGCGCCCCGTCGTGTTGCGCCGCCACCACGGCAATGCCCCGGTCTTCTCATCAGAGTGGTCGAACAATTCATTTGCTTCGGAGCTCGTCGAATGGGCGGTCTGCTGTGGCTGCTCTTCTGGGAGCTGGGCCCCGAAAAGGTATGCGTACGCCTCGCGAATTCGGCGACCGATTCGCCCCGGAGGAGTCTTCGTAATAATGAGCAATGAGAACAGCAGAATGATGCAGAGCAGCGGAACCGCGACCCACACCGTTGCAAGCATGAGGGGAGCTCCAAAGAGCCAGCCGAGCAACCCGCCAGCTTCAGCAAGACCTGGCATTCCATCGCGGGGCTTCGGTGCGCCGCCGAGCACATGAGCAAGCCCAGATGAACTGGCGAGTGCGAGGAACAGGCCGATTGCGATTCGACGGTTGTCATTCACCGTTGAAGGGTTGTTGAATAGCCAGAGCGCAAACACCGCCATGATGATCGGCAGACCGAACGCGATGCGCCCGAATAGGCCACCGAACGTGAACGCATCAATCTGCGCTGCCACGGCATTGCCGATGAGGAACCATTCAACCACGACTCCGGCGACCGCGAGCAGCACGAGAAACATAGGAAGGCCGTCTCGTCGAGCTTCTGGCCCCAGCTGCTCAGATCTGAAGGCGCGCGCGCCTGCGCCTACTGCGTGCGCAAGACCCAACCAGGCTCGCGCCACGCCACTGTGCTCTTGCGGGGCCGCAAGTACCTTCGTCGTTGCAGACGTACGAGAAGAGTTGCGCGACTGCGCAGCACTCTTCGATCGGGTGCCCTGCGATTTTGTGGATCGTGCAGAGCCTCCGCGCGATGAAGCGTTTTTGGCCATAGGAATACGGTACAAGCCACCGCCGACAACCTCGGCGTGTCTACTCGGCGTGGCCGAACACGCGGCGTATCGGCTTAGAAGTACAGGCCTCGAGCAGCATAGAACCCGGCGGGGTCGATCGGGTACCCGTTGGTGTACACCTCAAAGTGGAGGTGCGGCCCCGTCGAGCATCCCGTTGTCCCAACATATCCAATAATCTGGCCCCGATTCACCCACTGGCCGTAGCCCACGATAGGTTGACTCATCTGGTGCGCATACCGCGTAGCCACACCGCCACCGTGGGAGATTTCCACCATGTTCGCGTAGCAGGGCGCGTACCACCCGGCCATTGTGACAGTGCCAGAAGCGGCCGCATAGATCGGAGTTCCCTGCGGCGCTGCGAGGTCGACTCCGGTGTGCCCACGGCTCGCACCCCACCAGTCGCTCACGTAGTAGTTATAGAGCGGTACTTGCCATCCTCCGGCAACCTGACCGCCGCCGCCACCGCCGCCGCCACCGCCACCGCCACCGCCGCCACCTGCATTGGCAGCGGCTTCAGCCGCAGCCTGTGCCGCAGCCTCGGCCTGCCTGCGGCGTTCCTCTTCTTCAAGGCGCAAGCGCTCCTGGTACCCCTGCGTGGTGGTCGTCGTTTTGTCCTTGAGTGCTGCGAGTCGGGTCTCGAGTTCGACCTGCTGCTGCTCCTGCTGTGCGAGCTCCTCGCTGGCTGCGGCAGCAGCGGCCACCGCCTTCTCTTTCCGGGCGTCAGCCTCAGCACGCAGACGGTCACGCTCTTCCTGCGCTGCCTTGGCAGACTTTCCGAGCGTTTCCGCAGTGTTCTTCGCGCGCGTCGCCTCGTCAGCGATCGATGTGTTGCGCTCGGTCGCCTTCTCTACCTGCGCAAGGCGCTCAAGCAATTGATCCGCCGCGGTTTCATCAGACTCGAGGAAGATCTCGACGTTCCGATCCACACCGCCGGAGCGATACAGCTGCGCAACGAGAGCGGCCGCCTGCTCTGAGGCCGCGTCGGCCTCGGCCTGACTCTGCTTCGCCTGCTCAGTGAGAGCATCTGTACGTTCTTGCGCCTTGAGCAAGGCCTGCTCCGCTTCGAAGAGTGCCTGGGTAGCCACCTCAGACTCGGCGCGAGTTCGCTCGACCTCGGCCTGCACCTGAACGAGCAGGGCCTCGATCTCTTTCACCTTCGCCGCCGCGGTAGCTTCGTTCTGCTTCGCCTTCTCGACGTCTGCCCAGGTAGGGAGATCGGAGGTGATGGCTTGCGACGGGGAAATCGCGTTCGGTGAACTGAGGAGGAGTCCCGCAACTGCGGCGACACTCAGCACGAGCATTCCAAGACGACGTACCGGCGCCTTCCGTCCATCCCTCATCGAACTCTCACTCCCAGTTTCTTGAAGTATTCCGCGGATCGTGCCGACGGCTTCACGACTTACCTAACGTAGCACTTGAAGGTGAAACTTGTGACGAATCGCCGAGGCAATCCCCCAATATCTCATGATGAACCGGAGATTATTGGCGACGCAGGCGCGAAGTGATCGCGAGTGCCTCTGGGGATTTCATGACGAGCAACCCCCCGAGATACGCAAGCCCCATGACCCCTGTGACAACCAGCGCGTAGACAATCGAAAGTACGACCTCGAGCGCGCCCGAGGCTTCTGGCCCGAAGCTGTTCAGCAGATACATCGCTATAAACCCGACAAGAAACGCCGGCACGATCGCGACAATACAGCGCACCCCTGTTGCGATGAGCTCGGTGACACCGAGGTGCCCGATCTTCCGTTTGAGAAGCCAGAACGCAAGAAACATCTGGGCGATCGTCGTGAGAGACCAGATGCCCGCGTATACGACACCGAGCAGCGATTTGTCGACGGTGACCATAGCGAGAACGGTGAGTACCACGAGCGCGACCAACTGAGCCGACATGAAATAGAACGGCGTCTTCGCATCGGAAACCGCGTAGAACGCGCGCTGCGCGACGAACATCAGGCTGTACGCCACGAGACCGATCGAATAGACCATGAGTACGTTCGCAAACGCATCGACCAACTCACCATCCGCACCGATGTTCATGACGCGGGCCACGTACCGGGCTGACATGAAGAACACCGCTGCAGCGAACACCATGAGCACCATTATCTGCCTCGACGCGCTCGAGAAACTCGCTCGAAACGCATCGCGTTGCCCGCTCTGCCCGTGCTCCGCAAGCTGAGTGAAGTATGCGGTGATGAGTGACACCGCAATCACCGAGTGCGGCAGCATGAACACGAGCCACGCATTTTGCATCGCGAGCAGCGATACACCATCGCCAGAGGCCGAGTTGATGACGTTACTCGTCACGATACCCGCGAGGTTCATCACGACAACGGTCGCAAGACCCCAGCCTGCGATGCGGCCCGTCTGGCCAAGCCCGACCCCACGCCACTTGAAGTCGGGCCTGAATGTCAGACCGGCCTTGCGCCACGGCACGATGAGAATGAGCGCCTGCGCGACCACCCCGAGCGTTGCGCTGCCTGCAAGCACCCCGATCGATGTCGGCGTCCAATCAGACACTGCGCGGAGCCCGTTCGGGTCGGACCCGAAGAGGACGATAAACACGACGAGGCCAACGATCGCCACGACATTCGCGAGCGCGGGCGCCCACGTGAACGGTCCGAAGATCTTCTTCGCATTGAGCACCTCGCCGAGCACCGTGTACAGCCCGTAGAACACGATTTGTGGGATACACCAGTAGGCGAACCCGACCGCGAGCGCGCGCTGATCAGACGGCCAGGTGGTCGTGAAGATCCATACCACCGCCGGCGCCGCAAGCATGATGAGCGCGGTGAGCACGACGAGCACCGTCGAGACGAGGGTGAGCACCTTATTGATGTAGGCGCGCCCGCCGTCTGTGTTCTGTGCAGCCTTCACGATCTGCGGCACCAGCACCGCGTTGAGCATGCCGCCAGCGAGCAGCATATACACGGTATTCGGCAGTTGATTGCCGTTCGCGAACGCGTCTCCAGATTTCGAGATCACCCCACCGATCGCGAAGGCAAGCAGAATGTTTTTCGCAAACCCGAGCACGCGCGACACCATCGTGCCAGACGCCATAATCGCGCTGGCGCGGTGCAGTGCTGAGGCCACAATGGCTCCTTCTGAAGTGTGGATCGGTAAGGGCGCGTGGTCCCTAGTAGTACGGGTCTTTGCGAAGCGCGAGCGAAAGCCGTCTAGCGAGCGGATCGCCAAGCTTCACCCACACACGATACGCCCATGCCTTGAGCGGAATATCGAACGCACCGACGTAATCCGTCACCTCAGAGTGAAACGATCGCTTAAACTTCCCAACTCCGTGAAGCTCATGTGTCGGATCATCAAGGCGATCGCTCGGGGGTGTCCCGCACAGGTCGTGCACGGTTGCACCAACCTCGTTCGCCCAGCGCATCACTTCCCACTGAAGCAGATGCGAAACACCATATGCCTGCTTGTCGCGCACCGAGGCACCCTCTTTGTACCCGCTCTTCGTTCCGAGGTGGATCGCGAACGCCGCTGCGAGGAGCCGCCCATCGCGCTCAGCGAAGAACATTTGCCCGTTGCCGCGCTTCGTGAATTCCTTCCAGAATGTGCGGAAGTACCCATAGGGCCGCAGGACAAAACGGCCTCCGCCCGCGGTCTCCTGCAACAGATCGAAGAATCGTTCACAGTTCTCATCGGTCGCTTCGACTCGAGCCACTTCGATGCCCTCGCGCTTGCCACGGTTGATAGCGTTTCGGGCCTTTTTCCCGAACCGAGCAAACACTTCTTCTTCAGTGCCACTGACATCGACGAGCACGGTCGACTCGTTCGGGATACGGCGGATCGTCGGCAGATATCCCGCATCAAGAAACGCCTGCCGGCTCTCAGTACCAAGTCGCGGCTCGATCTTCACCAGGAACACGCCCTGGGTACGTGCGAAGTCTGCGATCGCTGTGCTCACTGCGAGCGTGGCCTCGAGATCCTCGGCCTCAGGTCCCGCCATCACGATCCACCACTCACCGAGCACCGGCACGCGCTTTGCGAGCACTCCGGCGACGATCGTCTGCCTCCCCGCACGCTCAACAACGAGCCTGCGCACCCGGTACTTGCTAAAGCGCTTCGTTTCGAGATGTGCGGTCGAGGCCCACACCTCTCCCCCATTGGGGTTCGCGACTTCGAGTTCGTCCCAGCGCGCGGTTTCCTCGGCCGTCGCGAAACGGACGGAGATGGGGCGATCCACCATTTACACCACCACGACGACGGGAACGATCATCGACTTGCGACGAAGCTTCGTGCCGACCCAGCGTCCAATCGTGCGGCGCACGACTTGCTGGAGCGCGTGCTGGTCGGTAACTCCCTCGCGCATCGCGCGCTCAAGCGCCTCAGCGATCTGCGGCTTGATCTTGTCGAAGACGTGGTCGGACTCAGCCACGCCCTTCGCGTGAATCTCGGGCCCGGATACGATCTGTCCGAGGCTCGTCTCTACGACCGTGATGACCGAAATGAACCCTTCCTCGGCAAGCGTGCGGCGATCGCGAAGGTCGTCGTCGGTCACCTTGCCTACGGTCTTGCCGTCAACATAGATGAAGTCGATCTCGAGCTGACCGACCTCGCGCGCGACCCCGTCGACAAGGTCAACGACCGTGCCGTTTTCCGCGATGACGGTGCGATTCTGCGGCACACCAGTCTCAATGGCAACGCCAGCATTCGCGATCAGGTGTCGGTATTCGCCGTGAATTGGCATCACATTCTTCGGCCGAACAATGTTGTAGCAGTACATGAGCTCACCGGCCGAGGCATGGCCCGAAACGTGAACGTTTGCATTGCCTTTGTGTACGACGTTCGCACCGAGTTTCATGAGCCCGTTGATGACCCGGTACACGGAGTTCTCGTTTCCGGGGATGAGGCTCGAGGCCAGAATGACGGTGTCGCCCTCTCCAACCTCTACTTGGTGCTCCTGGTTCGCCATGCGGCTGAGCACCGCCATCGGTTCGCCCTGAGAGCCCGTGGACATGTAGACGATGCGGTGATCCGGAATCTCGCCACTCTTCTTCAAGTCGACGAGCACGCCCTCTGGGACATCGAGGTATCCGAGGTCGGCAGCGATCTTCATGTTGCGAACCATCGAGCGGCCGAGCAACACTACGCGGCGACCGTTCTTCTGGGCAGCGTCGAGCACCTGTTGCACCCGGTGCACGTGACTCGAGAAGCTCGCGACGACGACCTTTCCGCGCGACTTCTCAATGACCCGTTCAAGTACCGGCCCGATATTCTTCTCGAGCGCGGTGAAACCCGGCACCTCGGCATTTGTCGAGTCGGTCATGAAGAGATCCACACCCTCTTCGCCGAGGCGAGCGAACGCACGAAGGTCAGTGATTCGCCCGTCGAGCGGCAGCTGATCCATCTTGAAATCACCGGTGCCGATGACAAGACCTGCGTCAGTGCGGATCGCAACGGCGAGCGCGTCTGGGATCGAGTGGTTCACCGCGATGTACTCAAGATCAAAAGGCCCAAATGTGTGCCGGTCGCCCTCGGTGACGACATGAGTCTTCGGGCGAATCCGGTGTTCTTTGAGCTTCGCCTCGACGAATGCGAGCGTGAGCTTCGACCCGATGAGCGGGATATCCTCGCGACGCTTGAGCAGATACGGCACACCGCCGATGTGATCCTCGTGACCGTGCGTGAGCACGACCGCGACGATATCTTGCAGCCGGTCTTCAATCTGTGAAATATCGGGGAGGATCAGGTCGACCCCTGGTTGATGCTCCTCTGGAAACAGCACACCACAATCAACCACAAGCAACTTGCCGTCAATCTCATAGACGGTCATGTTGCGGCCGACCTCACCGAGGCCGCCGAGTGGCGTAATGCGAAGAGTGCCCTGCTTCAGTTTGGGCGGAGCGTATGGGTGGTTGGGCACGTGGCCTCCTGTTATTAGCGGGTTGTGCCTGCAATCTTTGGCAGCGCACCGCCGGCAGCCGCATTGCGGTCCGGCCTAAAGTCTGAGAAGTCGACACCCGGCACGTCTCTCACGAGCGCGAGCTCGTCCTCAATGAGAGCGGCCTCCCACTCTTCGGGACCCACCAAGGGAAGTCGAACACGCGGACTCGAAATACGACCGAGTCCGTGAAGAATGTACTTTGCGGCCACGGTGCCGGGAACATGCGTCATCGTCGCGCGAACCAGCGGCTCAAGCTTCTGATGCGCGTCACGCGCCGTGTGCAGATCGCCCGCGTTCACCGCATCAGCGATGACCCGGTACGGCGCCGCGGTGATGTTTGCCGTCACGCTGATCATGCCCGTCGCACCAATCGCAAGGTGCGGCAGCACATTCGCGTCGTCGCCGGAGAAGTACATGAGATCAGTCTGATTGAGCACGCGGCTCACCTCGCTGAAGTCACCCTTTGCGTCTTTCACCGCGAGAATGTTCGGGTGCTTCGCGAGACGCAGCAAAGTCTCATACTTGATCGGCACACCGGTACGGCCGGGAATGTCATACAGGATCACCGGAAGATCGGTCGCATCAGCGACCATGCGGAAGTGCGTAAGGAGCCCCGCCTGCGTGGGCTTGTTGTAGTACGGCGTGACGATCATCACACCGTCAGCGCCGGCCTGCTCGCTGGCCTTGTAGAGCTCGATCGCGTGCGCGGTCTCGTTCGATCCGCCACCGGTGATGACTTTCGCGCGCCCCGACGACACCGCCTTCGTCACCTCGACGAGCTTGATCTTCTCTGGGTCAGTGAGCGTCGAGGTCTCACCGGTCGTGCCGGTCACCACTATGCCATCTGCACCGCTCGTGATGCACTGCTCGATGAGTTGTTCTGTTGCAGCCCAGTCGACCTCACCCTCGGAATCGAAAGGGGTCACGAGTGCAACGAGCACCTGTCCGAAAGGATTCTCTACGTTTGCCACTTCACTAGGTTACCGGATGCTGCGCCATGGGGATGCTGCGCCACCGCACAGAGTGAGCGCCAGCACCGGTTATTCAGTGAAATTCGGGGGAAACGCGCTCACTCGGGTGCTCCTGCACATGCCGCATTTTCAGGCAATGTACCGGCGGTCAGCATGGGCGGTGGGGATAACGCGCCGCTCCAGAGCGATGCACCGAATCATGGGCACATGGCTCGCACACTCACCCCACTCCCACGCCACCTCTCGAGCGGAGCATTCCCCGTGCGTGCTGCATATGCGCACGGGCTCACCCGGCACATGCTTGAGCACGAAAGATTTGTCGCACCGCATCGGGGCTTGCGAAGACTTTCGGATCCTCATGCTCCGACCGCGGGGCGCGAGGCTGACGTCGCACACCGCCTCGCGCGCGACTACGCTCCACTGTTACGGCAGGGCGAGGCCTTCAGCCACGCCACAGCACTCCTCCTCCTTGGCGTCCCGATCCACTGCTCAGTCGGATTGCACGTCACCGCGCCATTGCCACTCGCCCAGGCTCGCGGCCGCAACGTGCGGGGACATCGCACCCAGGCACCTTTCACCCCGGAGCTCAGTGCTCACGGGCTCCTCTGCGTTCCACCCCTAATGGCGCTCCTGCAGTCTGCACCGACGCTGTCCTTCCGGGAGCTCGTCATCGCGATCGACTCGCTCATCTGCATAGGGAGCCGCAAGCCGTTCGTTTCGCGGACCGAACTGACATCGAACATAGAGCGCTATTCGGGTCGCGGGGCCGCAGTGCTTCGAGCAGCTTTATGCGTCGCGCGGGAGGGTGCGGAATCGCGTATGGAGAGCCTCATGCATTTCGAGCTTGCGCGGATGGGCATCGACACGCTCGAACTGCAGGTGGAGCTCTTCGATGCTCAGGGGAAATGGATCGGCCGATTCGACCTCGCAGATCGTGCGCGCAAACTCGTTGTCGAGTATGACGGCGAACAGCATCGCACGAATCGAGCGCAGTATCTTCGAGACGAGCAACGGCTCGAAGCCGTTCGCGCAGCGGGGTATCGGGTACTTCGATTGCACAGCGAGGACTTCCAGGCGTGCAACCTGCCTCGCACTCGCGCACGGCTCTGTTCAGTCCTCGGCGTGCGACCCCAGCCCGTAGATCCGCACCTCGCCCAGTACTTCGCAGTCGAGTGAGCGCAATCTCGGGTTATTCCACCGAATTCCGGGGAAACGCGCTCACTCGATCACCAGGCTGGTTGGGTTAGTGAGGTGGGGGCGCAGGTTGGGGTGGGGTGGATCATGCGCGCGCCCAGCGCTCGAAGCTGTATTTCAGACCATTCGCCGCAACGAGCGGCAGGCCAGGATCGACGAGTTTCCACTCGGGGCCGATCGTCGGAGCGAACGTATCCGCATCCGCCACATCAATTTCGATGCGAGTCACCACGAGCTCGTCTGCAAGCGGCATCGCGGCCCGGTAGAGCTGGCCGCCTCCCATGACCCACACAATTGAGGCATCGCTGTCGATGCTCTCCAGGGCGGCCTCCAGTGAGGTCACTGATTGTGCTCCCACAGCAACAAACTCACTGTCACGCGAAACCACAACGTTCTCGCGACCCGGGAGTGGGCGAAACCGCTCAGGCAACGACTCCCAAGTGCGGCGCCCCATGATCACCGGCGATCCGCTCGTCACCTCGCGAAAATGCGCGAGGTCTTCTGGCAGGTGCCACGGCATCTCGCCGCCGCGACCGATGGCGCCACCACGCGCCTCGGCCCACACCATCCCGATGCGCATCGCTACACCGCCACGGGCGCTTTGATGCCAGGGTGATGCTCGTACCCGACGATCTCGAAGTCGTCATATGTGTAATCGAGTATCGACGCCGCCTTGGCGATCTCAATGCGGGGGTACGGAAATGCCTCGCGGGCAAGCTGTGTCTGCACCTGCTCGACGTGATTGTCGTAGATGTGGCAGTCTCCCCCGGTCCACACAAACTCACCTGGTTCGAGCCCGGTTTGCTGCGCAACCATCAGGGTGAGCAGCGCGTACGATGCGATGTTGAACGGCACCCCTAAGAACATGTCGGCGGATCGCTGGTAGAGCTGGCACGAAAGCTTGCCGTCGGCCACATAGAACTGGAAGAACGCGTGGCACGGCGCAAGTGCCATGCTCGGAATGTCGGCCACGTTCCATGCTGACACGATGAGCCGCCGTGAATCCGGATCACTCCGAATCTGATCCACCACCTGCGCGATCTGGTCGATGTGCTCGCCCGACGGCGTTGGCCAGGAACGCCACTGCACCCCGTACACGGGCCCGAGGTCGCCCTCTTCGTCAGCCCACTCGTCCCAGATCGTGACGCCGTTATCGCGCAAGAACTGGATATTGCTCTCGCCGCGCAAGAACCAGAGCAGCTCGATTGCCACCGACTTGAAGTGCACGCGCTTCGTCGTGATCAGCGGAAACGACTCGGCAAGGTCAAAGCGAATCTGCTTGCCAAACAGGCTCCTCGTGCCTGTCCCGGTGCGATCTGACTTCGGTGTGCCATGCTCGAGAATCTCTCGCAGCAGGTCCTCGTACGGTGTGTGGATCGCCTGAGCACTCATGCGCTCAAGCCTACCCGCTAACCCTCGAGACCGTCGTCGAAAACCTCGAGCACCTGGGTGTCGTTCGTGGCATCGGTCTTGCCCAGGATCTTGCCCGTGAAGAAGTCGGGCGAGAAGCGCGACTGAATGAACATGAGCAGCACACCGATGCCGAGCACGACGACGCCGATGACGCCGACGAGGCCAAGGCCCGCAATGGAGCTCCCCGAACCGAATGCCGGATCCATGCTGTCGTACGTCGTCTGCACGAACACGATGAGGAGCAGCACGCCACCGATACCTGGGAGTATGACCTTCGAGATGAGCGATCCCGCGCCTTCCTTCAGCCCGATCTTACGGAAGTACCACGTGCTCGCGAGCGCGGTGATGCCGTAGTAGAAACACACCATCATGCCGAGCGCGGTGATCGTGTCCCAGAGCACGTCTTCGCTGATGAAGCGCATGATCGCGTAGAACACCGAGGCCACAACCGACGACCACAGCAGCGCAACATAGGGCGACTTGTGCGTCGGGTGGATCTTCTTGATCGACTTCGGTAGCGCTCCGTAGTGCGACATCGCGAGGAGTGTACGCGCGGGGGAAATCGCCGTCGAGTTGATCGACGCCATTGCAGAGACGAGGATCGCGAGCGAGAGCAGGATCGCGGCGGGACCCATCACCGGGTGCGCGAGTGCGGCGAAGACGTTCTCCGCGATATCTGAGTTGCCGAGACCTGTTGGGCCGTCGCCAATGCCCGCATACGCGACGGTTGCCGCGGCGGTACCGACATACATGACGAGCAAGATCACCACGAGGATCATCGCGGCCTTGCTCTCGGTTGACATGCGTCCCTTTGACTTCTTCGTCTCCTCACCCATGGTGAGCACGGTGTCCCAGCCCCAGTACACGAAGATCGAGACGGCGATACCGGCGGCGAATGCGCTGAAGCTCGACACCTCAAGT
>JBEBUJ010000026.1:0-30268 GCA_040393365.1 Leucobacter denitrificans | reverse complement strand
GGCGGCAGCCTCTTCAGCTGGCGCCTCTGCATCGGCCGGAGCCTCCGTTGCCTCTTCGGCTGGAGCCTCTGCTGGCTTCTCCGCCTTCGGGCGAAGCACAGACTTCTTCTTGGTGTCGGCCTCGAATACTTCCTTGGCCTCAGGGGCACGTACCTGCGACTCGGTCGAGCCCTCACCAGTGTGCTTGCCCCAGTCACCGGTGAGCTTCAAGAGCGCCTCAACTTGCTCAGTGGGCTGCGCGCCCACGCTCAGCCAGTACTGCGCGCGCTCAGAGGACACCTCGATGAACGAAGGGTTCTGGGTGGGATCGTACTTGCCGATCTCCTCGATGACGCGGCCGTCACGCTTCGTGCGTGAGTCGGCCACGACGATGCGGTAGTACGGTGCGCGGATCTTGCCGAGGCGCTTGAGACGAATCTTTACTGCCATGGAATGGCTCCTTAAATAATTGTGAAGAAATGACACCGCGGAATACTTCGGGACGAAGAGGATCGAACCCGAGGGCGCGGAAGCATGGCACGCGAAAAGCGAACTTGACAATTGTGTCACATGTTGAGCGTCTGCGCAATTTTTGCTGGGATCAGGGGTTTTTAGATCCCCCAACACGCACCTCTAGCTTCGCGACGAGGCGATCCACCACATTTCCCATCCGCAGTCCATCGTGCTCGAACTCGTTCGTTACCCACGAATTGAGAGCACCGACACGAGCGGTGGTATCGAGCGATTGCCCCGCATCGACGTACATATCGTCGTAGTACACCGCAGCTTCTATCGGCACGTCGTTCGCAGCGAGACGCTCGGTGTCGTACAGATCGATCCCCCACGGCTGCGACGCAAGGATCTGGGCTCCGGCCCGGAATCCACGAAGCGCACCTATCTCCTCAAACATCCACGGAAAAGCCATCTCACCGGTGAACTGCAGTGGCCTCGCGGTCTCCGCGAACTCTGGGTGCTTGATGACCTCGCGGTGGGCCGCCCAGTTACTCGGCCCCGCCCCGTAAATGCTCTCCTGCAACGCGATATACAGAGGGTTCGTCGCAAACGACGTGGCATCGGAAACGGCGTGAAGAAATGTGTCGCTGAGACGCGTCTCTCCCGCATCCGAAAACGCCTCGTCGAAGATCCAATGCACCCGATCCGCCCCCACTGACATCCCAAGGTCGAACCCAAGCGTCTGCAGCCGCCTCACCGTGAGCCGGTCACCGTCAGGCAGGCGAACATCGCCAGCTTCGAGCAGGTCGGCGACTCGCGACACTCGATCGGTCAGATGTGGGAAACGCTCTCGGAAGAGCCGGTTCTTTTCTCGCACGCGTGGAACGGTGCGCCGGTATACCTCGGCAGGGTCTGGATCGATGGACGGCAGGCCACCGGTGACGGCCGATGCCACGATCGCCTCAGGAACGGTCGAGAGGTAGTGCAGTGTCAGAAACCCGCCGTAGCTTTGCCCGAGTGTCCACCATTTCCTGCCGTCGTAGTGTCGTGCGCGAATCGCCTCAAAGTCACGCACAATAGAGTCCGCGCGAAAGTGAGACAGCAGCTTCGCTGCCTCAGCGGGCGAGAGCTCTCCCACATCTGTCCCCGAGAGGGGTGTGGATCGGCCGGTTCCCCGCTGATCTGGGAGTACAACTCGAAACTTCTTCAGTGCACCCTCAAGCCAGTTGTCGCGACCGAGCGGCCTCGGTGATTTCCCGCCAGGCCCGCCCTGCAGGTACACGAGCAGAGGCAACTGCTCGGCACGCTTCTCGGCCGCAACGAGTTCACGAGCGTAGACATCAATCGTCTCGCCGTCGGGGCTCGCCCAATCAAGAGGAACCGTCGTCCACACGTCTCTCGCCACGATGTCGGCCCCAATCGGGTACACCGAACTCACACGAGCCATGCCGCCTCCAATCCGTGACCCCTGTGCGAAGACTGGCTAGCGCTTGCCCCCACCGAGCATCTTCTGCAACTGTGCAAGCTCGTCGGCGCTCGGCGCGGAAGCCCCGCCGGCAGCTCCAAGCCCAAAGCCGCTCCCCTGCGCTGGCTGCGACGAGAGACCAGCTTCTTGTTGAGCGCGCTTCGCCGGGTTACCCGACCGCTTTGCACCCTTACCTTTTTGCTGCTGCTTCTTCTTGCCGCCGTGACCGCCCATTCCCGGCATCTGACCCATACCTGGGATCTGAGGAACACCACCACGGGCGACGGTCTTCATCATTTTTGAAGCCTGCTCGAACCGTTGCACGAGGGAATTCACATCGGTAACGGTCATCCCCGAGCCCTTCGCGATGCGCAGGCGACGGGAACCGTTGAGAATCTTTGGATTCGTACGCTCATCGCTCGTCATCGACTGGATGATGGCCTCGGTGCGAACTATTTCGCGCTCGTCGAAGTTCTCAAGCTGATCCTTCATCTTCCCCATGCCGGGAAGCATGCCCATCATCTTCTTGATAGACCCCGCACCGCGCAGTTGTTGCATCTGCTGCAGGAAGTCATCGAGCGTGAACTGATCCTTCGCGAACTTCTCGGCAACTTTCTGCGCTTCTTCCTCGTCGAATGCCTGCTGGGCCTGTTCGATGAGCGTGAGAATATCGCCGAGGTCAAGGATGCGGCTCGCCATGCGGTCCGGATAAAAGGGTTCAAAATCTCCGAGGCCCTCACCCGTCGAGGCGAAGAGAATCGGGCGGCCCGTGACGCCACGAATCGAGAGCGCAGCGCCACCGCGCGCATCACCGTCGAGCTTTGTTAGCACGACACCCGTGAAGTCGACGCCTTCTTGGAAGGCCTGTGCGGTCGCGACGGCATCTTGACCAATCATCGCGTCGATCACAAACAGCACTTCGTCTGGATCGATAGCCTTGCGAATGTCACTCGCCTGCTTCATGAGCTCAGCATCAACGCCGAGTCGACCAGCGGTATCGACGATGACGAAGTCATGCTGAGTTCGCTTCGCTTCAGCGACACCGTTCTTTGCAACCTTCACGGGATCACCGACCCCGTTACCCGGCTCTGGGGCAAAAATTGCGACACCGGCCTGCTCCGCTACAACACCCAACTGCGTCACAGCGTTCGGGCGCTGCAGGTCACACGCAACGAGCATCGGGGTGTGGCCCTGATCTTTCAGCCACTTGGCGAGCTTGCCAGCAAGCGTCGTCTTACCGGCGCCCTGGAGACCCGCGAGCATGATGACCGTCGGAGGGTTCTTCGCGAACTGCAGTCGGCGCTGGTCTCCGCCCAACACCTCAACGAGTTCCTCATTCACAATCTGCACGACCTGCTGAGCAGGGTTCAGCGCGCGATTCACCTCGTCTCCGAGAGCGCGCTCACGAATCTTGGCGGTGAAGTCTTTGACAACATCGAGCGACACGTCGGCTTCGAGCAATGCACGCCGAATCTCGCGTACCGTTCCGTCGATGTCAGACGCTGAGAGCTTGCCCTTCGAACGAAGGTTTTTGAAGGTGTCTGTCAGCCGAGTCGAGAGATTTCCGAAAGTAGCCATAGTGCTGCCTAGTCTACCGGCCCCGAACCGCCATCTCAGCGCTCAAACTGGCGAGAATGTGTGCCCAAGTCGCGTCAGCCGATAAGCTGTGCCGCAAAGACGTGCGGGGTGAACCCCGTGAGATCCCCGATTGCCTCGCCCTGGCCAACGAGCTTGATTGGCAGATCGGTTGACTCCTGCACCGCAAGCACAAACCCACCCTTGGCTGAGCCATCGAGTTTCGTGAGCACAAGACCGGTCACACCTGCGTGCTCGATAAAAGCCTGAGCTTGCGCAAGTCCGTTCTGGCCGGTTGTGGCATCGAGCACCAACAACACCTCAGACACCGGAGCGAGTTTCTCAATCACCCGACGGATCTTGCCAAGCTCATCCATGAGCCCGCCCTTTGTTTGCAGGCGGCCCGCGGTATCAATGATTGCGATGTCAAACTGCTCGTCGATTGCCCGCTGCACCGTTTGAAACGCGACCGAGGCGGGATCTTGACCCTGCTGCTGCGGCTTCACGATCGCGACCCCAGCACGGTCGGCCCAGGTCGCAAGCTGGTCAACCGCAGCAGCACGAAATGTGTCGGCAGCCCCCACGATGATTCTCTTCTCGAAGCGCGTGAGATAGTTCGCGAGCTTTCCAATCGTGGTGGTCTTGCCGACACCGTTCACGCCAACGACGAGAATGACCGCGGGTCGGTCGGAGAGACGGAGCGTCGGATCGAATGCATCGAGCCTCGCCTCGAGCGTCTCGCGAAGGATTCGTTTGAGGTCGGCAACGTCTGTCACGCGGTGGCGATCCACCTCTGCCCGAACAACGTCGAGCACCGCATCAGTGATCTCCGGGCCGAAATCCGCAGAAATGAGCGCGGTCTCAATGTCGTCCCACGTGTCTTCAGTGATCGTCTCCGATCCACCACCGAACACGTTACGAAATGCGCGACCAAACGACCATGCCTTTTCTGCCATGGATCAAGACTACCGACATCACGCGGCGACAAAATCGGCACCTCGATGTTTCGTATCGGCAACAATGACGACGCGCATGGGCGAGTTGGTCGAATCGCTGCACGACCGACGATATTGTTATGGGCAGTCATCACCCGAACGTAGACGCGCGACGCCGCGCGGACCAATGGAGGTCAAGTGAACCACGTTCAAATGCGGAGACCCGCAAAGAGACAAGTGACTCTACTTGCGCTCTTTGCGCTTCTTGCGAGCTTGTTTGCGCTCACATTTCAATCGCTCCCTGCACACGCCGCTGATTGCGTGCCCGATGCACAAACAGGCTGCATCCAGGGTCTTATCAAGACGAGTGACGGCGAGCCTGCTCCCGACATCGAGCTTGCACTCACGGGGTCAGGGGCAAATGGCACCGCCTCAACCGATGCGAACGGTCGATGGGTGTTCAGCGTGACACGGGCTGGCGAATACACGGTCACCATCGACCAATCCACGCTTCCCGCAGGTCAGTACGTGAAGTCTGCTGACAGCCGCACGGTTCAGGTTGCCCTGTTTGAGTCGGTAAGCGCGCTCTTCCCACTCACCGATGACCCAACAGCAGTGAGTGAACCGGAACTGGCCGAGGAAACGCAAGAGACGGCACCTGCTGACGAGGAGGACTCCGAGACGGTCACCGCACCCCAGACAAGCGCCGAGAGTAATTTCTGGCCCAGATTCTGGCAGCAGGGTGCCTCTGGTATTCGCATCGGCCTCCTGCTCGCCTTAGGCGCCGTCGGCCTCTCGCTCGTCTTTGGCACCACCGGGCTTTCCAACTTTGCTCACGCTGAGATGCTCTCGATGGGCGGCATCCTGGCGTTTCTCTTCATGCAGCTCAGCGGCAATATCTGGCTCACTGGCCTGATCGTCATCATCTTGATGGCGGCGGCCGGCTGGTTCCAAGACGCGGTGCTCTGGAGACCGTTGCGTAGGCGGCAGCTCAGCCTCATGCAGATGATGATCGTGTCGATCGGCCTGTCGATCGTGCTGCAGAACATCTTCCAGTTCTTCTTCGGGGCAAGCATTCTTCGCATCGACCCTTCGTCACCCAAAACGGTCACGCTCCTTGGGGTCACGCTCACGGTGCAGTCCTACATTGCGATGGGCATTTCGCTCGTCGCAATCATCGCGGTGGCGCTCGCGATGAAGTACACGAGGTTCGGCCGCGCCACCCGAGCAGTTGCCGACAACCGGGCACTCGCTGAGGCCTCCGGCATCGATGTGGATCGGGTGATCAGGCTCGTGTGGACCGTTGGCGTCGCGTTTGCCGGCCTGTCGGGCATGCTCCTCGGCCTCGTGCTCAACGGCATCGCCTGGAATACCGGCTGGCACTATCTCCTCCTCCTCTTCGCAGCGGTGATTCTCGGCGGTATTGGCACCACGCTCGGTGCGATCGTGGGCTCGATGATCATCGGAATCGTTGTTGAAATGGCGAATATCTGGCTCCCGGGTGATCTCAAGCACGCCGCGGCGCTGTTCATACTCATCGTTGTGCTGCTCGTGAGACCGCAGGGACTCTTCGGGCGCAAGGAACGGATCGGTTAAGCACATGGATTTCTGGACAGACTTGCTGCAGGCGATCCTGCAGACTGCGCTCTCACCGATCACCGCTGCCTTTGTGATCGCAGCCATCGGACTGAACATTCACTTCGGGTTCACCGGACTCATGAACATTGGCCAGGCCGGCTTCATGCTGGTCGGCGGCTACGGCTTCGTCATCTCAGTTATGTACGGTGTTCCACTGTTCCTCGCACTGCTCATCTCGGTGCTTGCTTCGGCAGCATTCGCTCTCCTCCTCGGGATTCCAACAGTGAAGCTTCGGGGAGACTACCTCGCGATCGTCACGATCGGCGCCGCGGAGATTCTTCGAATGACCGCGCGGCTCGCGAATCTCACACCGTTCACTGGCGGCCCGAGCGGAATTCAGAGCCCAAGGTTTCGGGAGCAGTTGAATGCACTGTCGCCGCTGCCGGAAGGACGCACGAGTTTCCTCGGGCTCGAGTACGTGAATACCGGCGTTGATGACTGGTGGACCCGCATTCTGGCGTGGGGCCTCGTCGCGATCTTCCTCGTATTCACCTGGTTGCTCATCCGCAGTCCGTGGGGCCGCGTGCTCAAAGGCATTCGTGAAGACGAGGAGGCGGTACGGAGCCTTGGCAAGAGCCCATTCTCATACAAGCTCCAGGCCCTCATTATCGGCGGCGTCATGGGAGGCTTCGGCGGCATCCTCATGTCACTCCCCGCGGCAATCAACCCGGATGGAATGGGCCGCGCGACCACGTTCAACCTCTGGATGATCATGCTGCTCGGAGGCGCAGCAACAATTCTTGGTCCGCTGCTCGGGTCGATCCTGTTCTTCGTGCTGCGGCTCGTAATTACAAGTGTTGCCTCCGAGTACATTCCGGGACATGTTCTCAGTGCGCAGCAGGCAGAAATCCTCGCGTGGATCCTGATCGGTCTCATGCTCATGCTGCTCGTGATATTCCGGCCTCAAGGTATCTTGGGCAACAAGAAGGAGTTGGCGTTCAATGTCTAGCGCACCTGGCTACCCCTACGACCGCGAACTCTTGAGGCAGAACCTCAAGACCCTCGACCAGGTTCCGGGCGTCTCGAAACCCGACCCGATTCTCACCGCTGACAACGTTGTGCGCCGCTTCGGCGGAATGACCGCGGTCGACGTCGATCATCTCGAGGTGCAGCGCGGAGCAATTACCGCACTCATCGGCCCGAACGGCGCCGGGAAAACAACGTTCTTCAACCTGGTGACTGGGTTCGATCGCCCGAATGGTGGATCGGGTTCTCCCGCGGCGAGCTGGTCGTTCAACGGGCAGACGTTCAACCGCCCGAGTGCGACCAAGGTCGCTCGTTCCGGCATGATCCGCACCTTTCAACTCACGAAGGCGCTCACGAAAATGACCGTGCTCGAGAACATGCTCATCGGGGCGGCAAATCAGCCCGGTGAGAATCTTTTCGTCGGGCTGGTCAAACCGCTGTGGGCAAAGCGGGAACGAGAGAATATCGAGCGAGCCGAGGAGCTCCTCAAGCGATTCAAACTCGATGCAAAACGCGACGACATGGCCGGTGGTCTTTCTGGCGGCCAGAAGAAGCTGCTCGAGATGGCGCGAGCACTCATGTCTAACCCCTCGATGATCATGCTCGACGAACCAATGGCTGGCGTGAATCCCGCGCTCACCCAGAGCCTGCTCGCGCACATCGAGCAACTGCGTGGCGAGGGCACGACCGTGTTGTTCGTTGAACACGATATGCACATGGTTCGCCATATTTCTGACTGGGTTGTTGTTATGGCGCAGGGGCGGATCATCGCCGAGGGACTCCCGGAAGACGTCATGACGAGCCCTGCTGTCGTCGATGCGTACCTCGGCGCTCACCACGATCGCGACCTTGGCGACGACGACGTCATGAACACAGCGATGATTCGCACTATTGAAGCCGCTGTCGAACAAGAAGCGAAGGAGGAGGCCGAATGAACACGTCAGCTGCATCCACACCCACCGAAGTCGTGATGCGTGCAAATGCGCTTCATGCGGGCTACCTCCCCGGCATCAACATTCTTAACGGGTGCACAATCGAGGCGCGCAAGGGAGAGCTCGTCGGCATCATCGGCCCGAACGGATCGGGAAAGTCCACACTGCTCAAGTCACTGTTCGGACTCGTCGATATTCGGGACGGGTCAGTAATGCTAAACGGTGAAGACGTCACCGGCATGAAGACGAATCAGCTCGTGCGCAAGGGCGTTGGCTACGTGCCCCAGACGAACAACGTGTTTCAGGCGCTCTCGATCGAAGAGAACCTGCAGATGGGCATGTTCTTGAAGCCCAAAGAGTTCGCGAGTCGTGCTCAGGAGATCTGGGAGCTGTTTCCGATGCTCGCGGATCGCCGGAAGCAGCTTGCTGGATCGCTTTCGGGCGGTGAACGACAATCCGTGGCAATGGCAAGAGCTCTCATGATGGAGCCGAGCGTCTTACTACTCGACGAACCGAGCGCGGGCCTCTCCCCCGTGCGCCAGGATGAAACATTCATTCGCACCCGGCAGATCAACCAGACCGGTGTCACAATCATCATGGTCGAACAGAACGCGAGGCGCTGCCTGCAGATTTGTGACCGGGCCTACGTGCTCGACCAGGGCAGAAACGCGCACGAGGGTACCGGTCGCGAACTCGCGAACGATCCCAAGGTGATCGAGTTGTATCTCGGCACTTTAGCCGCCGACGTGGAGGCAAAGAACAAGTCGTAGCGCCGAGCGCGCACCCACACGAATAGGAATGGCGCCCGAATCCTCTCAGACTCGGGCGCCATCTCTGTGGAACTTCTCGAAGTTAACCCTCGATCTCACCCACCGCATTCGGGGTGTTCTCGGCATCGTACTGGTAAATACCGATGAGCGCCGACGACGGCTCATTATCGTCGTTCAGCGGCCCACCGCCAGCCTGACCCTTGTAGTGAATATCCTGGCCATCCTGGATGAGGGCGAGGCAGTCAGCGTAGGTATCGCATTCCTCGCCGCCATCCGCACCGGATACCGCATGCAGATTGTCGACGATCGTCTGCGTATCCGTCGCTCCACCGCGCTCAGCCGCGAGCGCGACAAGAATCACGGCGTCATACGACTCCGGAGCGAACGCGAGGCTCTTACTCGCAGACTCGTCGGCAGCGATCAGCGCGTCCCTGAACTCACCGACCGTGGCGCGGCCAGGGGTTGTTCCCTGAGCACCCTCGAGGATCCCCGCGTCGAACTCAGGGTATGGCACCGTGTTGCCATCAACGAGGTAGAGCTTCGACAGGTCGAAGCCCTGTGCCTGAAGCTCAGGAATGATCTGCTTCGCCTCTTCGTAGCTGATGATCGCAATCGCGTCTGGGTTCGTAGCGAGAGCCGCCGTCACCTCAGAGGTGAAGGTCGTCTGCCCCTCGGGGAACTCTTCGCCAGCACCGTTGGCACCATAGGTCACCTCGGCACCGGCAGCCTCGAGCGTCTCCTGCAGGTTGTCACGCAGGCCATTGCCGTAGTCGTTGTTCTGCGCAAGCACGGCAACGGTCGACGGCGCGTTCTGCAGAATAAGGTTGCCGAGCGCGCGACCCTGAATAATGTCGGATGCAATGGTTCGGAAGTAGAGGTCGTTGATGCCCGCGAGCGCGATACCGGTGTTCGACGGGGATCCCATGAGGATTCCAGCCTCGGTGATCCTCGGCATGGCAGCGTTGGTGTTACCGGTACCCATTGCGCCGAGAATAAAGGCAGGCTCTGCCTTAATGATGTCATCGACGCTCTTGCTCATGATCGTCGGATCGGATGCATCATGCTCGTTTGCCTCGACGACGAGTTCGACATCTTGGCCAAGCACGCCGCCTGCTTCGTTGATGTCTGCAAGCGCAAGAGTCACTGCGGCACGAGGGCCGTAGATGAGGTGCTCGAGTGTGCCGGTCTGTGGCAGGAGAGTTCCGATTCGAAGTGGACCCGCCTCTGTTTCACCGGTATCGGCCGAGTTATCGTTTCCGGTGCTCGAGCAACCCGACAGTGCGAGTGCCGCACCGGCAAGGAGCGCGATTGCACCCGCTGTTTTTCTGGAGTAAACCTTCATTGGCTACGCCTTCCTCTATCGACAAGAGGCTCCCCACCGTTGGGAAGCTACTCTCAGTAGCGTAGTGGTGCCGTGAGTATTGCATCGCACGGAACTTACGGCTGAGATAGATTCGTTAGAATCTACGGGCGGCTCTCAGGCGGTTTCAGCGAGTCGCTGACCGACCACCGCCGAGATTCCGTCCTTCCGCATCGACACCCCATAGAGCGCGTCAGCAATCTCCATCGTTCGCTTCTGGTGCGTAATGATGATGAGCTGCGAGTTCTCGCGCAATCGCTCGAACACTTGCAAGAGCCGACCGAGGTTCGCGTCGTCGAGCGCTGCCTCAACCTCGTCCACAATATAGAACGGACTCGGACGGGCCTGAAATATCGCGATCAGCCACGCGACCGCGGCGAGGGACCGCTCGCCGCCCGAGAGCAGCGATAGACGCTCGACCTTCTTACCCGCTGGCCTGACCGCAATATCGATACCGGTCGTAAGCAAGTCATCAGGGTTCGAGAGCGCGATCTCGCCCGATCCACCGGGAAACAGAATTGGAAACACTTCCGAGAACGCGACTCTCGTGTCTTCGAATGCCGCGGCAAAGATACCCTGCATCTTCTCATCGAGCTCTTCGATAATCTGCGTGAGATCCGCCCTGGTTTTCGTGAGGTCACCAAGCTGCTCGACGAGGAACTGGTGCCGCTGTTCAAGAGCCGCGAACTCCTCGAGCGCAAGCGGGTTGATGCGCCCAAGTTCTGCGAGCTGCCTCTCAGCGCGAGCAAGCCGCCGCTCCTGCTCACCCCGGTTGAAAGGCATGAACTCAGCCTCGCGCTCAACACCAGTGTCATCACCCGGCTCTGGCTCTGCGACGGGAATCCCCACTTCGGGCCCGTACTCAGCGATCAGCACATCTTCCACGAGCCCGAGCTCGCTCCCGGCCCGTTCGAGAAGTGATGACAGCTGCAGCTTGCGCTCATAGCTCTTGAGCTCAGCGCCGTGTACGCTCTCGGTGAGCTGTTGCAGTCGGCTCCGCAACTCCACTTCCTCTGAACGCAACAGCGTGAGTTCCTGACTATTCTTCGCGCGTTCCTGCTCGGCCGCCTGCTGTGCGGTTCTTGCCGCTGAGAGCGAGCGATCGCACGCATCAAGAATGTTCGGGAGGGCGGCAGCTACTCGATCCGCCCGTTCCACCTGCCGCGCACGGAGCACCGACCGGCGAGCAGCATCTTCCGCCGCGAGCCGCTCTGCCTCGAACTGCTCCGCGATCGCTCGGCTGCGCTCATCCGAGGCTCGCACGCGCTCCTTCGCCGTCTCAAACGCGAGCCGTGCTTCAACCTCGAGTTGCCGTGCCTGCTCAAGATCACGAAGTACGCCCTCGCGCTGACTTGCGTCGAGAATGGGGCGCGGACGAGCTTCTGCCTCAGCAAACGCTCGCGAAGCCTGCAGCAACGCCGCTTCTGACTCCGCTGAAGACATTTCGACCCCTGCAAGCGCGGTAACTGCGCGCTGCGCCTCTGCCTGCGTCGCCTCCGCGCGCACCACCAACTGCTGACGCTTGCGAGCGTGTTCAGCAAGCTTCGCATCTGCTTCACGCAATTCGGCATACACCTCACGGGTGCGCGCCTTCAATCGCGACGCGCGTTCCCGTTGATCATGAAGCTGAGCTTCGGCATCAGAGATCTCTGTCGCAAGAGCCGTGCGTCGCTCGCGTGCGTCGCTGAGCTCTGCGGTGATCTCGATGCGGCTCGGAGCGCTCGCCGATCCACCTGAGAGCGTGTGCCCCGTCAACACGTCACCTGACGCAGTGACGACCGTGAAATGTTCGCTTGCAAGACGCTCGCGAAGCACCGCGGCCCCACGTATTGCCTCTGTCACATGGTTAGCTACGTAACTACGCGCGAGCAACCCGCGCACTCCATCTGGTGCGTCAAGGAGCACGCTGCCGATACTCGTGAGGCCCGGAATGTCGATCGATGGCTGAGTGTGAGCGCCCGCCGCGCTCGCGATGACTGCCCGCAATCGCCCAAGATCTTCGGCACGCGCCCGCTCAATTGCATCTCCAGCAACATGCGTGTCCTCAGCGAGCAGTGCGTCACCGAACACGCCGAGCGCCGCGCCCACTGCGGCTTCGTATCCTTCGGCGACCCGAACGTGGTCTGCGACGCGACCACGAATGCCACTGCGCTGCTCCTCGAGCACGGCGGCCGTAGCATCCCGCTGCTCCAAAGACCTCGCCAGAGCACTCACTCGAGCCTCGATGCCAGCGAGCTCCTGCTCGAGCGTGTGCAGACGATCCCGATACTCATCAGTGAGCGACTCGGCGACAGCCTCCTCCTCTTGCGCTTCGCGGTACGCGGCGTCAAGCCCACCCTCGGGCAATTCGGCTGCTTCGTATTGCGTTTCGAATGCCTCGAGTTCGTTCCTCGCCGTGCTTGCGCGTTCCTCGGCTTGTTCGAGGGCCTGGGCGCGGCGGCCGACTTCCTCCGCCACCGCCAGTTGCTTCTGCTCGGCCGCCTCCACTCGCCCGCGCAAAGCCGAAAGCTCGAGATCGTGGCGAGACACCAGTTCACTTTGAGCTTGAATGTGCTCGTCGATCGCATCGAGAGCTTGCCGTGCGTGTTGTGTCGCTTGAGCGGCCTGTTGCCACGCCTCCTCGCGCTCGGGAACGGCGTCAGCAAGCGCCAGCGCTTCTTCGCGCGCTTCTTCAACTGACGCGCGCGTTATCCGGCTCAGCTGTTCGGGTGCCTCCGCCTGTGTCGCAAGAAATGTGAGCCGCTGCTGCGTCTGAGCGAATAGCCCGCGAAGCTTCGACTGCGCTGATTCGAGTGCGAACGTCACCCTGCGAGCAGAGTCGAGTTCGTCACCCTGCTGCTCGTGTTCTAAGCGCGCGACACGGAGCTGTTTCTGCTCAAGTTTCTCCTGGAGCACGATTCGCTCTGAGTGCCGCTCCGATTCGACCCGGGACAACCCCTCAAGTTCAACGCGAAGTCGCGCGACATCGTCGGCGAGCAACCTCGCGCGCGCATCACGCACTTCAGCCGCAATGCCTTGAGCACGCTTCGCGACCTCTGCTTGTTTGCCGAGAGGTTTGAGTTGTCGGCGGATCTCTCCTGCGAGGTCACTCAGCCTCGTGAGGTTCGTTTCCATCGCCTCAAGCTTGCGCACGGTTCGCTCTTTACGACGGCGGTGTTTGAGTATGCCGGCCGCCTCTTCGATGAAGCCTCGTCGGTCTTCAGGGGTGGCGCGCAGCACTGCATCGAGTTGACCCTGGCCGACGATGACATGCATCTCGCGCCCCAGGCCGGAGTCGCTCAACAGCTCTTGAACGTCGAGGAGACGGCACCCCTCGCCGTTGATGGCGTATTCGCTCGAGCCGTTGCGAAACAGGATTCGGCTTATCGTAACTTCTGAGTACTCGATAGGCAGCGCGCCATCGGAGTTATCGATGGTGAGCTTCACCTCTGCTCGCCCGAGCGGCCCGCGGGTCGACGTGCCGGCGAAGATGACATCTTCCATCTTTCCGCCGCGGAGCGTCTTCGCCCCCTGCTCCCCCATCACCCACGCGAGCGCGTCAACCACATTCGATTTGCCTGAACCGTTCGGGCCGACAATCGCGGTGACGCCCGGTTCGAACTGAAAGGTCGTCGGTTGCGCGAACGACTTGAAGCCGCGCAGCGTCAGACTCTTCAGGTGCACCCGTTGTCCCTTCGTAATTTTCTCTCACTGTACCGGGTGGATCGGCGGCTCAAGCTCAGCGATTCCGCGTTGCGTTACAACCCGTTGTGCAGAAGGGCAAAGGCGAGGAAGGTTCCGAATACGACGATCGCGCCCGCCGCAACCGGCCAGAACCACTTCTGGCCCCTGCGCGTCGGCGCCCAGATGGCTAGGCCAAACCCGACGCACGGAAAGAGGAAGGCGGGGAGACCGAACAGGATTACTCCCCAGTACAGTCCGCCCAGAGGGTCAGAACAGAGCACGTCGGGCGGACACGGGCCCCTCAAGATCGACTCCGCAACAGAGACAGTTGCGAGCAAGATCCATACGGCTCCAGTTGTGATGCCAGCAAAGATGAGTGATTGAGAGAACGGATAGAAGCGTCTGAGCCACGGACCGAAAACTGCGGCGAGCGCGCCGCAGATCACCGGGAGAATCCCCACCAGTGTGACGGCGTACATCAGCATAGGGTTAGGCCCTCCCGAAATCACGAGTGAGCCCGCAACACTCCCGATCATGGCGGTGACGACAACACCGAGCCATGCCCGCCATGCCGTTCCCCAGCGGGAGTAGCTCATCCAGGGGTGCGTTTCAGGGAGCGCGGGCGCTCCCTGGTGCAAATCGACCATAGGTACGACAGTATCGTCTAGAGCACTCAACAGCTGCCGCGTCTACGCGCGACCTCCGATTGTGAGCGCAACGACGCGAGCGATGCGCACGAGCATCGCAACGAACACCGTAAGCCACACGAGCACGGCGACGCCCACCATCACGTGACCAATGGCCTCAACAACGGGAAGCCGATCCACACGCCCCATGTTGACCGAAGCGACCGCGAACATACCTATGGGAAACACCATCGACCAGAGCGTCGGAAGGTACACGAGGGGCACGCGCTGCCGAACATGACGCCAGAAGCCCGCGCCAACGAGCATCGGGATCAGCCACACGCAAAAACTCCAGAAGATCACGACGGTTCCCGCGATGATTGTGCGCGTCGCATCGACCATGGGCGTCGATTGCATGTCGATAATGTTGGTACCCGCGACGACCGCGATCGCGAGAGCCCCCATAGCCACCCAGTACGGCGGTTCGAACTGTGCGGCCGTGATGCCGTAGTGAATGATGCGCAACAGCACGAGAATTGCGACACCGGCGTAGAGGGCCACCCCGACCGACCACGAAAGCACGGCAAGAATTCCGACCCAGTATCTCCCCGCGGTGACATACGGTTCGATCTGAGCCATGCACACGACCACAGACTGGCTCGCGACCGCCCAGATAAACCAGGTACCGTTCGTTCTGGCAAGGATTGGCTTGCCGTCGCGGGTCATGAGCACCTGCCAAGGCAGAAGATACCCGAAAATAAACCACAGCACCGCGGCGAACGCAATGAGTACCACCGCTGGGCCGACCACGCCGTGACGAATCAAAGCGACAGCAAGCACGCCTGAGCCCGCAACAATCGTGAAATAGGCGAACGCCTTCTCCGGGTCCCTGAGATCACGCAGCATTGCTTGCCGGAACCGGATCGCGCGCCAGATATACAGCACCCACAACACGACGTAGCACAGCGCAGCAATGCCAACGAGTACCGCTGAGACGACTTGGAATCCGACCATACCCAGTCCGACCGAGATGATTCCGGTACCCATGACGAGCGCGAAGTACCCAGGCGCAAGGTTCTCAATCGCCCGGGAAAACTCACTCTGCACAACTGAGTGGGCGAGTTCTGGAGACGACTCAGTGTTCATGATTCCCACGTTAGACCCGCGTGGCGCAGTCTCTCACCTTCCCCCGTTTTTATTCGCAAAGATTTGCCAAAGTTACCCTCGCGCTTCGCTGTGTAGTTCGCGTATACTTACCTTCATCTGATGATTTTGGGTGGATGGGATGTACATGAGGAATGACGACGGCGGTGATGCCACAGTGATTCCCGAGGCTATTCCATGGATCTCTGGTGCGGAACTGACTGAGCGAGTACATACGCTCGAGCACATCCTCCTCTGGCAAACCCGGGGACAAGCAGACCTCGTACACAACGAGAAGTCAGTCACCCTGCTCGAAGGTGAGGCCGCATGGGTACCCGCTCGCACCTGGCACTCACTCCGCGCCGGCGAAGACTCGATCACTACCCCGCTCCTCATACCCGTGTGTGAAGTTCAGTGTGCAATGAACGACGTGACGATCGTGCCGATCCGAGAGACCGACAAGCCCTGCCTTTTTGCTCTCTGGAGTAGACAGAGCGACAGGAATGAGCGAGACCTGGCCTTGTGCGATGAAGTCGTTGCAACCGTGGAGCGAGCGGCCCAGGGATCGGGCTTATTTGCTCCGTGCACCTCGGTCGTACTTACCAGAGCTGCGGAGTAAACGCACGGTTTCTGATCGTTCCACCATAGGATGGAGGAATAGCCAACAAAGGTACGCGAATACTCATATGACACCGAACGAAACGAACACTTCCACGCTCCAGGAAGCGGGCCTTGATCGATTTCAGAACGAAGAATTCCTCACCTCGTTTTTTAAGGATCCAACGCTTGGTCGTGTCATGGCTCAGCTCCTCACGCTCGACGTCGGAACTGCACTGCCGGGTGAGCGCGATTTGGCCGAGCAGCTCGGCATCAGTCGCACAGCCCTTCGCGACCGCATCGCGAGACTCTCCTCGCTCGGAATCATCACGAAGCGAGAACGGGAGAAATCTGTATTCTCAGGGGTGCACCCCGAGGCGCTGAGCGACGTACTGTTGCTTGGTCTGCTCAGCGTCAATTTTGACATCTACTCGTTGGTGTCACTTCGAAAGTCGCTCGAGATGCAGGCCGTAGTTATACTCACAACGCAGCTCGTTGATGTAGATCTGTCACGCTCCAAAGCCGGGCTTGACCTGCTCTCCAAGGCAGAGTCTGGTGACGACATTGTGCGCGGTGACTCCGAGTTCCACCTCGGCATCCTTGAGGCCGCAGGTCTCCAGGGCCTCATGTTCTTCTGGCAAGCACTCGACCAGGTGTTTAAGGTGACGCACGACAGTCTCGATTACGAACACGACATTGAGAAGTTCATCCGCAAACACGACGACTACTACCAGGCGCTTCGAGACCGCGACCTCCCACGGGCCATCGAGAAGGCAGATGCACACTTCACCTGGCTTATCGAACTCCTCCAACGAAAAGGGTTCTGAACGCCAAGCTGGCGCCCAGAACCCTTTCTGTCGAATCGACCGCGGCGTAGACCGCGTCTGATCTAATGCTCCGCCACTGGAACCGTGGCGCGCTGAATCAGACCGCCATCAACGGGAAGGCATATCCCATTGACATACTTCGCGGCATCACTGGCAAGATAAACAGCTGCAGCGGCAACGTCGTTCGACTCCCCCATTTTTCCGGTGGGACTCAGCGCATTCCTCGCCGCCACCATCTCTTCAACGGAGTCATAGGCACCGCTGATTTGGCGGTAGATCATCGGAGTCTCAATGTACCCGGGAGAAATCGAGTTCGCCCGAATGCCCTGGGAAGCATATTCGACCGCAAGGTTCTGGGTGAATCCGATAAGCGCAGCCTTCGTTGCGGTGTAACTCGGGTAGTTGTACCCGATATACCGCATACCTCCGACCGAGGCGACATTCGTGATCGATCCCTTCCCCTGAGCAAGCATGTGCGGCAGCACGTACTTGCTCGTGAGAAACGCACTCGTGAGATTCACATTCACGACAAGGTTCCACTCGTCGAGATCCATCTCAATTGGGCCGCCCATACGAGCGATGCCCACATTGTTGTGCAGAATATCGATCTTCCCGAACGCCTCGATCGTAGCGTCGACTGCGGCCTTCACTTCGTCGGGGTTCGTGACGTTGGCCTGGAGGCCGATCACGTTGCCGGTTGCCTGATCGCCAAGTTCTTGTTCGAAGCGATCGAGTGCACCCGCAACTGCATCCGGATTCGCATCGACCAGAGCCACCTTCGCTCCGGCCTGCGCAAACGCGAGGCACGCAGCGAGTCCATTGTTCGTCTCGCCGCCGACCGAGCCTCCGCCAAACACGAGGGCTACCTGATTCTCCAGGGTGAACATTTCGTTCCTTGTCTTGTACTGAATGCAGATTACTTCGGCTGAATGACTTCGTAGAGCTCCGGAGTCCAAGTAGGAATCCATTCCTCATAGACCGGCTGCAGAGCCTCACGGAACTCGGCGATTTCTGCTGCCGAGAGTTCCTTCACCTGCATCTGCTCCTTGATATCTGTAAGCTGTTCCTGCTCGAGTTCACGAATCATGGCGATCTGGTATGCGTTTGCTTCTGCGGCCGCATCGAGCATGATCTGTTGGTCAGCGTCGCTCATGCCGTCGAACATCTCTTGGTTCATCATGAGCAGCAGTGGATCGTAGACATAGTTCATGATCGTGAGGTAGTCCTGCACCTCGACGAGTCCATTCGCATAGAACAGATCGACTGCATTCTCTTGCCCGTCGACCGTTCCGGTCTGCAGCGAAGTAAACAGTTCGGAGAAGCTCATAACGAGTGGATCGGCGCCGAGCGTCTGATACATGTCCATAAACAGCTTCGAACCCGCTACACGGATTTTGAGCCCTTTGAGATCTTCCGGACCATCAATTTCATGCGTGTTGTTACTGATCTGACGCATGCCGTTCTCGCCAAATCCGAGCATCTTGACGCCGTGCTCCTCCGTGAGACCTGCGTAGGCCTCCTGGGCTTCGGGCGACTCGATCACCGAATCAACCTCGTCGTAGTTGCTAAAGGTGAACGGGGCCGCAATCGCGCTAAACCGATCGTCGATACCCGAGAGCTGGATCGCTGAGTTGTAGCTCAGCGCCTTGTCACCGTTCATCACTTGCTCGATGCCCGCAACCGCATCGCCCGCTGAGAGCGAGTCGTTCGCGAACACACTGATGGTGATCCGGCCGTCACTTTCTTCGGCAACGATCTCAGCAAACTTCTCGGCTCCCTTGAACCAGGTCGAAGTTTCGCTTGTGGTGACCGACATATCGAGTTGGTATGTCGCATCGTCGCCAGCTTGTGTGTCTGCCTGCGCTGTACCGCTGCACGCCGACACTCCGAGTAGGAATGCGACAGCGATGGGCACAATAGTGAGTTTCTTCAATTCTCCTCCTCGAGAATTTCCCCAATGAAGTATCCCTCCGCCCTATGCGGAGGGGTAGTGGTGACCCTTGCGGATCACAAATCCAGTACGAGTACTGGAGTCTTTGACCGTGAGCAGCAGGGGGTCATGACCTCGTTCGAGGCCTGCTCATCCTTCGTAAGGAATGAGTCCCTGTGCTCCGGAATCCCTTCGAGCACGACGGTTTCGCACGTGCCGCAGGTGCCCTCGCGACACGAAGAAGGAACCTGAATGCCAGCGCGCTGCACCGCATCGAGAATGCTCTCGTTTGCGCCGACTTCGACCTCAACATCCGAATAGTCACAGATAACGGTAAAGGGAAGGTTGATGGTGCCCTTCGGGAGCTCCTTGGGCTTGAAGTGCTCTATGTGGAGCGCACACTTAAGTCCCGTATCGAGTGCGTCGAACTTCCCCTCGACTGCCTGGAGCAGAGGGCCCGGGCCGCAGCAGTACACCTCGGTCTCGGCGTCAGGCGAATCGAGCAGTCCAGCCAGGTCGATGTGCCCGTTGGTGTCCTGCGGCCACAGCGTGACACGGTCTCCGAGCTCAAGCAACTCGTCAGTGAAGGCCATCGAGCTGAGCGACCGGCCGCCATACACGAGACGCCAATCTGCGCCTGTTTCGTGGCAGGCCTTGATCATCGGAATGAGCGGGGTGATCCCGATCCCACCTGCAATGAACAGGTACTGCTTTGCCGGGCCGAAATTGAAGTTGTTCTTTGGCTCGCTCACCCAGATGGTGTCGCCGGTCTCAAGGCGGTCGTGGATCGCCTCCGATCCACCGCGGCTCTCAGGTTCGCGCAGAATGCCAATGCGCCATGCCTCGCGGTCGCTCGGGCTGCCGCTCAGGGAGTACTGGCGAATGATCTCGGGAGTGATATGCACGTCAATGTGTGCACCGGGAGCCCATTCTGGGAGCGGTTCTCCACCGGGCCTCGTGAGCGTGAGCGCGCGAATGCCGTCGGCAGCTTCGACTGCCGTTACGACGGTCACTGGGAAGGTTCCCTGCGTTGCGCTCGCCTCTGGGAAGAAGATCGCCTCTTTGGTTGCAGTGCTCATGGTCTTGCTCCCGTCGATGGAAGTTGTGTGACACGCGTGGCGCGCCGTGATTGGGTGCCGCGACGTACGCGGCTGGTGTCTACCACGACCATGTCTTCCTCGACACTCACGTGATAGCCCTCGAGAATGTGCGGACCCTTCTGAATTCCCTGCGCCTCAAGGTCAATAACGTCTTCGGGGCAGCCCTCGACCACCTCGACGTTGTACTTGCGTACGCGGGCATTCGCGGGATCGTAGAACGATTCGCCGGTGCGAATGTCAAACTCCCACTGATGCCACGGGCAGCGGATCGAGCGCGAGCGCTCATAGGTGATCTCTGCATCGGGTGCCACCGCTTCAGACTTACCGAACACTGTGCCAAAGCTGCAGAGCGCGGCGCCCGCGTGCGGGCACTGGTCGAGCAGTGCGTAGAACTCGCCGTCAACGTTAAAGACACCTACCGAGCGACCTTCGAGTTCAACAACGATGCGCTCACCCGGCTGAAGATCGCCGACGTTCGCAACTGTATATTTCGCCATGACTGATACTCCTTGTCTGTCCGTGGCTCAGTCGAGCTTGAAGAAACGCTTACCGTTGTTCAGCAGAATGTCTTCTTTCATCTGCTGCGGCATGCTCGCTGGGAACGACGAATCGGGTGAGTCGAAGTCGAAGTGCGGGTAGTCGCTCGCGTAGAGAATGTTCTCCGCGCAGTACTCCTCGATCATTTCGAACAGGTGCTGCGGGTTGTCAGGCTCGTCGAGCGGCTGAGTTGAGAGCCAGATGTGATCCCTGATGTACTCGCTCGGCTTGCGCTTGAGATCTGGAACCTCGTCGCGCATGATCTCCCAGTGGTAGTCGAGACGTTCGATGAGAGGTGCGAAGTGCGCCACGTTTCCCTCGACGAAGAGCACGCGAAGGTCTGGGTAGCGGTCGAACGTGCCCGAGAGAATCAAGCTCACGATCTGGTTCTGGAAGCTCTGCACCATTCCCGTGTGGTACTCGGTGTGGTACGACGTCCACCCGGTTCCGGTGTTCGGGTGACCGCCGCCCTGTGAGAGATGGATCTGGAGTGGCAGATCCACATCGACCGCAGCCTGGAAGATCGGCCAGTACTTTCTCGAGCCAAGCGGCTCAAGTGTCTTCGCGAGACCGAGCACCGAGACGACGCCATTGTCCTCACCAATACGGTAGATTTCTTGCGCCGCAAGATCGGGCGCCTCCCACATTGAGGCCATCGCGAGTCGCAATCGTGGATCGGCCGCCACCATGTCGTGCAGCTGCCAGTCGTTCACCGCCGTGCAGAGCGCGGCGCCAAGGTCCTGGTTCAGCGCCTGGTTCGCGGGCGACAGCGTCTTTCCACCGGGCGACAGGCACTGCAGTGTGCCGAGCTCGACGTTGTACTTATCGAGGTGCTGCTCCTGCAGCAGCTTGAGATCGCTCCCAGGCATTCCCTCCTCGGGCCAACTGTCGCCGCGCATCGCGTTGCCAAACATCTGCGGGTATTCCGAGACGTGCGAAAGCCCGTGTGTAGTGCGAACGCCGAAGCGCTCCATGTAGCTCTTCCACTTTTCTGAGAGATACGGGTCGAGCTTTCCGGGTGCTGGGAGCGGGTGGATGTCGACGTCGATGATGCCGGTCGTCACCTTCACTGGGTCAACGCCGCTCGACTGTGTATCGGTGATCGGATCGTAGGTCGTGGTGATAGTCATGATGAATCCTCGTAAGTCTCTGAACTCGGCTACTTGGTCAGGCCGTACAGTTCGAATGCGTTAAATCGATTGATCTTTTCTACGAGCTCTGCAGATTCAGTGCCCGCTTCGATATCGCGCGGTTGAGAGTGGTGCTGATGCGGGTAATCGCTCGAGTAGACCAGCATGTCTGCTGTCCCCATCCGGTCGACTGTCTGATCGAGCTTGCCGCGGATCTCTGACCCATCAGACGGCGCTGTCGTGATCTTGAAGTGCTTGCGCACCATATCTGACGGGCGGCTGTCGAGCCACGGAACGTCCGGACGGTAGGTCTTCCACAGCTTGTCGAACTTCCAGAGGAAGGGTGCCATCCACTTGAAACCCGTCTCGGTGAGCACGACCTTGGTGTTCGGGTACTTCTGGAGAATGCCTTCGGAAACGATTGAAAGCACCTGAGCCTCGAAGTTCGCCTGCTGACCGACGTACCACTCGAGGTGCGAAACCGGCCAGCCCACCGACGTTGGTGCCTGGCGGAATACGCCGCCGATGTGGATCGCAACCGGAAGGTCGTGCTTCGCCGCAGCCTCCCAAATTGCCCAATAGTGGCGCCGACCGAGGAGGAGCTCGGTCTGGCCAAGTACCAGCACCTGAACGAAACGCTTGTCGGTGTTCGCCCAGTACTCGATCTCTTCAGCCGCAGCTTCGCCACTGCCAAGTGGAATCACGATCGAGGCGCGAAGACGATCGTCTTTGTCGAGCCACTCGCGTTGGATCCACGTGTTCAGCGCACGAGCGTGTGCTTGCTCGCGACGGGGCTGATGCATCTGCTGGATGCTGTAGAGAGGGTTCAAGATCGCGTAGTCGGTCTTCCCGTCGGCGAAGACGTCTGCCACGAGATCTTCGACGCGGGTTGCCGCGCGACCGGTTGGTCCCTGTGCGAGACCGGGACGTTCAGCAACTGGCGATGCCAGGGGGTGAAAGTTCGGCTCCATCGAGGGAAAGTTTTGTCCTATGAGCTGATCCTGCCAGTACTCGTCAAGGTACGGCATGAGCTGCTCAGATGACTCCAGGATGGGGTGTACATCGCAGTCGACGACTGCTGCATTGGCGGCTGCCTGTTCCGCCTGATCGACCAGTTGGGGTGCCTGTTCGGTGAGTTGCATGAGATAACTCCATTGTTTTCGGTAATGCGCCAGTTGTTTCTGGAAGTGCTCAATCTGGTATTACCAGCTTGGTACTACCAAGAGTGTAGATCTGGTATTACCAGAACGCAAATACAACTCGAAGTTTCTCTAAACATCCTGGTCAGGAGCGTATTATCGGCGTGTCGCGAACGCTGAGACACCTGCTTCGTGCCCGGCCAAACGGTGAACTCTCTGACATCGAAGCAGTAACGCGGCGCTTGGGCACAACGGCAGCGGGTAGTGTTACTAGGGTCAACGTTCGGTGGCAGTACGAGTTTCAGGAAGGCGGTGAGGGCGAATGGACGATGGTAGTTGTTCTCACCGATCTTTTAACGCGCCCTCTCTCCAGCACGACCCAACGTAATAGTGGTCCGTCGCGTGGGTGGGCGCGGCCCCATTCACAAAACAGCAGATGCCGCGGCTCGTTCATGAGGTCTGAGCTTGCATGGCCAATGCGCAAAGGACTCCCCCATGAACGCACAGCAGGTCACCGAAGTGATCGAACTTATCGATAGCATCCAGCCGCTCATCGAAGACAATGACTTCGCGGGCATCGTAGAATCAGTCACCCCCGCCTCCACCGAACAGTTGTTGTCTCTATTGAAGCGACTGCCGATGAAAACGCGTGCCATCGTCTATCGTCTGCTTCCGAAAGACCGAGCCGCCCAAGTATTCGAGTTGCTTTCGCCTGGCATGCAAAGTGATCTCATTCGTGGGTTGCAGGATGCCGAGGTTGGGGCAATCTTCACTGACCTCGAGCCAGACGACCGCGTCTGGCTGCTCGATGAGCTCCCTGCTGCGCTCGCGCCCAGGCTCCTCCACGGGCTCTCCGAGAAGGAACGGCAGCTCACCGCAGAGGTTCTCGGCTACCCGAAGGGCTCAGTGGGCCGGCGCATGACCCCAGAGTATGTGTCGACCCGGGTCGACTCGACCGCCGCTGACGCATTGGCCAGGGTTCATGCTCGTCTTGATGACGCTGAAACGGTCTATACCCTGCCCGTGCTTGACGATTCTCGTCGCCTTGTAGGTATTGCGAGCCTCCGAGATCTACTGCGCGCAGACCCTCACGATCGCATATCTGACATCATGCGGCGCCCCGATGCCGCAACCGCGTACCAGACCGCGGAGGCCGCCGCACGCAAATGTGCCAGCCTCGGACATATCGCTCTGCCCATCGTCGACAACGAATCTCGACTTGTCGGCGTGCTTACGATCGATGACGCTGCAAAGATCCTCGAATACGAGGAGACTGAGGACGCTGCGAGGCAGGGCGGTGTCGAACCACTCCGTCGACCGTACCTTGCGACATCGATACGCACACTTGCGAGTTCTCGGATCATTTGGCTGCTCGTCCTTGCCATAGGAGCAACCCTGACCGTACAGGTCCTCTCTGTCTTCGAAGCCACGCTCGAGCAGGTGACAGCGCTCGCGCTCTTTGTGCCGTTGCTCATCGGCACGGGCGGCAACACTGGCAATCAGGCGGCGACGACTATCACTCGAGCGCTGGCACTCGGTGACGTGCGCCCCCGCGACACCTGGAAGATTCTCGCGCGGGAATTGGGCGTCGGGGTTACCCTTGGATCACTGCTGGGAATTCTTGGTGGCACAATTACCGCGCTGATCTACGATCAGGCGATCGGTCTCGTCATTGGCCTGACGCTCCTCGCGGTCTGCACCATGGCGGCCGCGATCGGCGGCATTATGCCCATGATTGCGCGCGCACTACGCGTTGATCCGGCAGTGTTCTCAAACCCCTTCATCAGCACGTTCGTCGACGCAGCGGGCCTGATCGTGTACTTCTTGATCGCCCGAACGGTTCTCGGTATCTAGACGCCTTGGGCCGGAACAAACGCTATCTTCGGGGCGACCTCGCGGGAGGGACCCACCAAGGCCCGTAAGGCATACGCAGAGGTATCGCGGCCTACCGTTGCCTGGCGAGCAGATAGGAGTACTTTGGTGCGAGCAGCGCGACAAGAATAGCTCCGACGGCGAACGGAAACGCACCGAAAGCAATCATTGCAATCGCCTGCGACCCGCTCAACGCGACAACGTCATGGGTCAGGATGAGTTGGGATCCCGTCTGGAAGGCGGCGTGAAATCCAACGGCGATCCACACCGACCCCGATACGAGCCGCAGATATCCCAGCCCGATACCCATTCCGAGGAACAGCGAGAAGTCGGCGACACCGGTCCAGCCGCGGAGCATCAGGGCAAATCCTGTGAATAGGACCGCTTGCACCAGGATGTTCCACCACCCTTGCAGACGTTCGCCGAGGACGCTCATGAGATGGCCGCGGAAAATGAGCTCCTCAGGTATTGCTTCGCTGAGGAGTACTGCACCCAGCACGAGCATCACAACCGCGAGTGTCTCAGCAGCCGTCGCGTTGACAGTGAGTGGCGCTCCGAAAGCGAGGAGCCCCACGACGGCGACGGTCGCGGGGACAAGCCAGAGGATCACCCCAATCGCAAAAGGGCGCCACGCATCCCGCCACCGCCCCACGCCGTTATCGAGAACAGTCTGAACAGCAGCCCACCGGCCAAGGACGATGACCATCACGATCGCGGCGCCAGAGAGGATCGCGCCCACCACGATACGTGCGAGAAGCGTGGCACGGCCGGTTGGATCACCATCACCTGCGATCCTCGTCAACCCAAGCAAGGCGGCACCCAGAATCACGATCGGCAGAAGCGCTCGAAGAACGAACGAAGGGACGCTGCTCTTGTAATCGTGCACCTCGCCAGTCTCCAGCAGCGCCTCCAGGTTGGCAAGCGCTTTGCCCGGCCTGTCCGATGGCGCGCCCAAGATGAACACTTGGTGACACCCAATGCGTCGGCTTGCATCCTGAATCGAAAAACTTCAATATAGAAGCATGTCAAAGCAAGATCTATTCGCCTCAGCCGTCGCTCAGAACGTCGAGGCGCTGCTCGCATGACCACCGCTCCGGCCATCCGCGCTCGCCCAAAACCGCTCTCTACGCTCGACAAATGGCTGCCGCTGTGGATCGGCCTTGCCATGATCGCAGGACTGCTACTCGGTCGTTTCGTCCCGGCGTTGTCCGGCCTACTCAGCACACTCGAGGTCGGCGGCATCTCGGTGCCGATCGGGCTCGGGCTGCTGGTGATGATCTATCCAGTGCTCGCGAAGGTCCGCTACGACAAGGTCGCCGCCATCACCGGAGACAAGAAGCTGCTCGTCTCGTCGCTGGTTCTGAACTGGATCGCCGGTCCCGCAGTCATGTTCGCTCTCGCGTGGATCTTTCTCCCTGACCTGCCTGAGTATCGGACTGGGCTGATCGTCGTGGGGCTGGCCCGCTGCATCGCGATGGTGGTGATCTGGAACGACTTGGCATGCGGTGACCGCGAAGCCACTGCGGTGCTCGTCGCAATCAACTCCGTCTTCCAGGTCGTGATGTTCTCGGTGCTCGGCTGGTTCTATCTCACCATCCTGCCCGGATGGCTGGGCCTGGACACGCAGGGGCTTGAGGCCTCGGTCTGGCAGATTGCACTGAACGTGCTGGTGTTCCTCGGCGTACCGCTCGTCGCTGGCTTCGCTTCGCGGTGGATCGGCGAGAAGCGCCGTGGACGCATCTGGTACGAAGAGACGTTCCTCCCGGCGATCGGCCCCTGGGCGCTGTACGGGCTCCTGTTCACGATCGTGCTGCTGTTCGCACTGCAGGGCGACGCTGTCCTGGCGAAGCCGCTCGACGTCGCACGAATCGCACTGCCGCTTCTCGTGTACTTCGGATTAATGTGGTTTACGGGTCTGCTGCTCGGCAAAGGTATAGGCCTGAACTATGCACGATCGACGACGTTAGCGTTTACTGCCGCGGGCAACAACTTTGAGTTGGCCATTGCCGTCGCGATCGGCACCTTCGGCGCGACTTCGGGTCAGGCCCTGGCCGGCGTCGTCGGGCCACTGATCGAGGTCCCAGTGCTCGTGGGGCTTGTCTACGTTTCCCTCTGGGCAGCTCGCGCGTGGTTTCACACAGACCCCCACGAAGGGACCACATCATGACCATCACGCTCGACCCAGAATCCTGCGCCCCCTCGGCAAGCCACGCGATCCGACTCGATGCGGCCACGACCGTAGCCGGAGCGTTGAAGTCGATCGCAGACCCGCTGCGACTACGCATGCTCTCAGCGATCGCGACAGATCCGCGCGGCGAAGCGTGCGTATGCGACCTTGCCGAGCTCGCCGACGTGTCCCAGCCAACGCTCTCCCACCATCTGAAGGTACTCAAAGACGCCGGGATGCTGACGTCGGAGCGACGTGGCACCTGGGTCTACTACCGCATCGCACCATCCAGACGCGAGGCGGTCACTGCGCTCCTTGAGGCTTTCGCCCCCGCGATGACGCTCGACGCTGTCGAGAACACAACCGATCGCGCGGAGGCGTTGCGAACCATGGACACCCGGGTGACCCGCCTCGCTCATGAGCTCGCGGATGAGCTGACCGACCTGAACCGGGATCTGGTCGTGGCGATCGTTCGCGAGTCCTACGCGGGCCTGATCCGGTCAGCGAAGTTGACGCAACACATGATCCCACTGACAGAACGGTTCGCCCGCCAGCGCCTCGCCGATCTGAGCCGCAACCGAGAGACGGCTGTGCCGCAGGTGCTCTTCGTGTGCGTCGCAAATGCTGGGCGCTCCCAGCTGGCTGCGTCGATCCTCAACCAGCTCGCAGGCGGCAAAGCGATCGCCCGTTCCGCGGGGTCGACACCGGCGCTAGGCGTGCATCCACGTGTCAGATCGCTGCTCATCGAGATTGAGGGAGAACGGGAAGGAAGCAGCGCCTTCCCGAAGCCGCTGACCGATGACGCCGTTCGCGCCGCCGACGTGGTCGTGACAATGGGTTGCGGCGACGTCTGCCCGATCATTCGGGGCGTTCGATACGAGGACTGGGTTGTCGGAGACCCGGCCCTCGCCTCACCTGACGGTGTCGCAGCGATCCGCGACGATATCGAGAGTCGTGTCCGTGAACTTCTCGAGTCGCTCACTACCCACCAGGTTTGAAGGAGCCTTCATGACCGAAGCTAAGAAGCCCTCCGTCCTTTTCGTCTGCGTCCACAACGCCGGCCGTTCCCAGATGGCTGCCGGCTGGCTTCGCGAACTCGCCGGCGACCGCGTTGAGGCACGCTCAGCCGGCTCGATGCCAGCTGAGCAGATCAACCCGGTGGCGGTCGAGGCAATGCGCGAGGTAGGGATCGACATCACCGCTGAACAGCCGAAGGTCCTGACGACCGAGGCCGTGCAGGCATCCGACGCAGTGATCACGATGGGCTGCGGGGACGCGTGCCCATTCTTCCCGGGCAAGCGGTACGAGGACTGGAAGCTCGAGGATCCGGCAGGACAAGACATCGAGTCGGTGCGCCCGATCCGAGACGAGATCAGAGGCCGCGTCGAGGCGCTCCTGGCAGAGCTCCTCGCCTGAGACGCGCGCAGACCGGTCACAGTCGACGACGACCCGCTCGGCGCGAAATCCGGTGACGAAATCGAGAAGATCCACCGTGCCGACATCGCGAATACCCTGCGGACCAGGCAAGACAGTTGCTCAGTGCCGCCGACGCTGGCAACGCGGACAGAAGTGCGACGAGCGACTGCCGATGGCGATACGCCGAATCGGCGTGCCGCACCGCGGGCACGGCACACCCGCGCGCCCATACGCATTCAAACTGTGCGCAAAATATCCAGCCTGACCATTCACGTTCACGTATTGCGCGTCGAAACTCGTGCCGCCCTCGGCCAGCGCTTGCGCGAACACATCACGCATGTGACCGAGTAACGCGGTCGCTCCTCGCTGCGAGACCGAGGTCCCCGGCGTTTCCGGGTGGATCCTCGACCGCCACAGCGTCTCGTCGGCGTAAATGTTTCCGACCCCGCTCACGAGCGACTGATCGAGCAGCAGCTTCTTCACGCCGGTAGCTCGCGAGCGCAGACGCCGCACAAACCCAGCATCGTCGAAATACGGATCAAGCGGATCTCTCGCGATGTGCAGCGCCTGCGCGGGGATCAATCCGCTCGGAGGCGCCTGAACCAACCTGTCAAGCGCAAGAGACCCGAAGAGTCGCTGGTCGGCGAAGTCGACGCGAAGCTCACCGTGCTCGGGGTGCTCGATCCACATGCGGATCCGCACATGGCGATCGTCCGGAGCGTCAGTCGCACGAAGCAGCAGTTGCCCGCTCATACCGAGGTGCGCGAGCAGTGCGGCTCCCCCGGAACCAGCAACGTGGTCGTCCTGCGCGACCACCGGGATCCACATAAATTTGCCGCGGCGCTCAGGCGCGGCGAGCACTGCTCCCGTCAAGCGCCGCTCAAAATCAGCGGAACGACGAAGCCCCGCCTCTGTCGTCAATGTACGGCCGTGCCCGCCCAAGCCGTCGTCGCTGCCAAGTGGCGCATGGCGTTTGAGCGCGCGGGGATCCACCACCGAAACAGCAACAATGCGCGCGCCGGTCACCGCGGGGGCAAGTCCGGCTCGCACAACCTCGACTTCGGGCAGCTCAGGCAACGGCTAACGCTTTCTTGGGCGCCGTTTCGCGCTGCGCACGCGGAGCTTCACGATGAGGCTCCGCGCGGCCTCAAGCTCTGCGACCTTCTTGCTCGTGCCTTCCCCGTGCCCGATGCTCCCGTCGAGCTCGACGGACGAGGTGAACCTGCGAGCATGATCGGGGCCTTCCCCAATGGTGACTTACGCCGGTTGAGCGAGGCCTCGATTCGCCGCTTCTTTCTGCAGTGTCGTCTTGGGGTCGAGTGTCTCAGAAAAACGCTCTGGGTCCTCAAATAGCGGATCGATGAGCTTGAGCACGAATTCTGCCGCTGTCACCGGGTCGGTAGAGAGGAACACGGCACCGATAATCGCCTCGACCGTGTCAGCGAGAATCGAGTCTTTGTCTCGACCCCCGGTCTGCTCTTCGCCCCTGCCGAGCTTCAGCTCGTCGCCGAGCGATAGACCGCGCGCCACCTCTGCAAGCGCGAGCGTCGACACGAGCGAAGCGCGACGCTTGGCAAGTTCACCCTCAGTCAAGTCTGGATGATCGCGATACAGCTTGACCGTGACTGCCTGACCGAGGATCGAATCTCCAAGAAACTCGAGACGCTCATTGTGCGGGGCCGCTCCGTGCTCATACGCCCATGACCTATGCGTGAGCGCCAGCTTGAGCAGCTCAGGATCAACCGCAACATTCAATGCGCGAAGAAAGCCGCCGGGTGCGCCCTGAGGTGCGCCCGACGGCTCTTCGTGCTCGTGCTGCGGGAGCGAATTCACGTTCCCGGTCACGAGTAAGTCTTACGCGTCAGCTACGCGACGACCCTTGTACTCGAGGAACAGAGCATTGCCCTGCGAGTCCTCGACCACGCGGGCGCGGTGCGGGAGGCTGTACACGGTCTTACCGTTTTCAACGGTCTTGACCAGCTTGGGTGCCTCAGCCTTCCACGCCGAACGGCGGTGACGGGTGTTCGAACGCGACATCTTGCGCTTGG
>JBEBUJ010000025.1:0-34148 GCA_040393365.1 Leucobacter denitrificans | reverse complement strand
GTACATCACGATGAGCTTCTCCGCGCGCTCGGCCGCGAGGCCGAGGTCGTGCGTAATGAACACCACCGCGGTGCCAAGTTCGTTCGTCAGGTGATCGAGATGATCCAGCACGACGCGCTGCACGGTGACGTCGAGCGCACTCGTCGGTTCGTCAGCGATGAGCAGTTGCGGCTTTGCTGACAGTCCGATACCGATGAGTGCGCGCTGCTTCATGCCACCCGAGAACTGGTGCGGGTACTGGCGCATGCGGCGCTCGGCGTCTTGCAGGCCCGCTTGTTGGAGCACCTCGATCGCGCGCGCCTTCACGTCTTTCTTCGACTTCGCGAGTCCGTTCGCACGGATCGCCTCCTCGACCTGGAATCCAATCGACCACACGGGGTTCAGGTTCGACATCGGGTCCTGGGGCACAAGGCCGATCTCACGCCCGCGAATCGACTCCATCTCGCGTCGTCCGATGCCCACGAGCTCAGTCCCGTTCCACTGCACCGACCCCTCTGTAATGTGGCCGGTGCCGGGCAGCAGGTTGATGACCGCGTGCATCGTCGTCGATTTGCCTGACCCCGATTCACCGACGATCGCGACGGTTTCGCCCGGGTACACGTCGAAGTTCACGCCGTGCAGCACCTCGTTTGGTGCTTTCTTCGTTCCAAACGCGACCTTGAGGTCGCGCACGCGCAGAATGGGATCGCTCATCGCTGTGCCCTCGCCTTCGGGTCAAGTGCGTCGCGTACCACTTCGCCAAGCATGATGAATGCGAGCACGGTCACGCTGAGCGCGATAGATGGATAAATGAGGTTCTCAGGGCGCGTGCGCAGATCGCTCTGTGCGGCACTGATGTCGTTGCCCCAACTCATGAACTGCGCGGTCGGCAAACCGACGCCGAGGAATGACAGCACGGCTTCGGCAACAATCGCAGCCGAGAGCGAGAGTGTGGTTACCACGATGACCGGGGCGATTGAGTTCGGCATCACGTGTTTCCACAGGGTTTTCATACCCGAGAGACCGAGTGCCTCCGAGGCCATGACAAAGTCGCTGTTTTTTACCCTGAAGATCTCTGCTCGCAGAATACGTGCTGTGACCGGCCAAGCGAAGCCGCCGATCGCTATCGAGATAACGAAGATGTTGCGGTGGTCCGAGAGCACGCTCATCACGACAACTGCCGCGAGGATGTAAGGGATCGAGAAGAAGATATCGCCGATGCGCGAAAGGATCGTGTCGACGATCCCGCCGAAGTATCCAGCGAGCGCTCCCATAATCGTGCCGATGACGAAGGTCATGAGGATCACGACGAGGCCGACAGATACGGAGGTCGAAGTACCGTGGATGACCCTTGAGTAAATATCGCAGCCCTGTTTGTTAAACCCGAGTGGGTGACCAGCTGCCGGACCCTGGTTCGAGAATGACAAGGCGCACTGGCGTGGATCCACCTGGGTGAAGAGCGTCGGGAAGAGCGATACGACGAGCACGAGAAGGATCACGGCAGAAGAGATCCAGAACATCGGGCGTCGGCGCATGTCGTGCCACGCATCAGTCCATAGATTCTGTTTCTTCGCCGGCACCTTGACTGCGTCAACCTCGGCAACCGGGGTTTCGTCGAACGGAGCAACATAGTGCTCGATGGCGGGCCTCTTGGGTTCTGGCGTAGTTGACTCAGGCATAGCGGATCCTTGGGTCGAGCACGGCGTAGAGAAGGTCGACGATGAGGTTCACTCCCAAGTAGAGCAGCACCATGATCGTCACGAACGACACGACCGTTGCGTTTTCTCCGCGGAGAATGGCTTGATACAGCGTATTGCCAACGCCGGGAACGTTGAAGATGCCCTCAGTCACCGTGGCCCCAACGAGCAGCACGCCGAAGTTTGCTGCACTGTTCGTTACCGTCGGAATGAGCGAGTTTCGGAGCACGTGGACGGGGATCACCCGCCCGCGTGAAAGACCCTTCGCGTATGCGGTTTTCACGAAGTCTTGGTTGAGCGTGTCAATCACCGATGACCGCGTAAGCCGCATCGACGTTGCATACAGGCTCACACCGAGCACAATGCCCGGGAGCAGAAGATCTTGGATCGGAGCGCCTGAGCCGACGGTTGCCCGGAACCAGCCCCACTTGATTGCCAAGAAGTATTGAGCGATGAACGCGATCACGAAGATCGGCACGCTCATCATAAGGAGGCCAACGATGAGGTTCACGTTGTCGAAGATCTTGCCCTTGCGGATACCCGAGAACAGGCCGATGACAATCGCGAGGATGAACTCGATGATGATCGCCATGATCGCGAGTGTCGCGGTGATCGGGAATGTTCGTGCAAGAATGTCGCTCACCGGTTGACCGGAGAAGCTGATCCCGAAATCTCCTACGAGAATGCCCTTGAGGTAGAGCAGGTACTGCACGATAAATGGTTGATCGAGGTTGTACTGAGCCCGAAGCTTTTCCAACACGATCGGGTTAGGTGTTTTGTCGCCGAACATGGCGACAATGGGGTCACCCGGCATGGCGAACACCATGAAGTAGATGAGGAAGGTGGTTCCCAGCAGTACCGGGATCACCTGGAGGATACGGAAGATGATGTATCTCAGCATGTGCCGCCCACCCTCCGTTCTGAGTTTGTCAACATGTTCGGTATTCTCTCGCAGTTTGTGTGCGATGCGTAGTCATCAGCGACGTGACGTCGACTTCTGAGACGCAAAAACCCGCCCTTCACACTCGAGATGCCCAGGCGGGCCAAAGCCCCGGGCGATACACCCGGGGCTTTGGATCGGAGTTAGTTTTTGGTGATCTCGTGGTAGACGGGAACCGAGTTCCAGCCGAACTGTACGTTCTCAACGGACTCACCGAATCCGCCGGTGACGTTCGAGTACCAGAGCGGAGTTGCCGGAAGGTCTTGCAGCAAGATCTCCTGCGCCTCCTGGAACAGCGCGTTTGCTGCCTCGATGTCGGTCTCCTGCGAGCCCTCCCTGAGCAGTGCATCGAACTCGGGGTTCGAGTAGTCACCGTCGTTCGAACCGGCATTCGTTGCATACAGCGGTCCGAGGAAGTTAAACAGACCCGGGTAGTCGGCCTGCCAACCGGTGCGGAACGCGGTCTGGATGGTGCGGTTCGTGATCTCAGTGCGAGCCTCGGCGAACGTCGGGTACGGGTGCCCCGCTGCATCGATGCCAAGCGTGTTCTTGATGCTGTTGGCTACAGCATCAACCCACGCCTGGTGACCTCCGTCGGCGTTGTAGGCGATTTCGAAGGTGCCCTCCCATGGAGCAATGGCGTCTGCTTCTGCCCACAGCTTCTGGGCTTCCTCTGGGTTGAACTCGAGAACCTCAGCGCCAGCGAGCGAGTCACTCCAGCCATCGATAACCGGCGAGGTGAAGTCGCTTGCAGGGGTGCGAGTGCCGTCGAAGATCACATCAGTGATCTCACCGCGGTCGATCGCCATCGACAGTGCGGCACGGCGGAGCTTACCCTCGTCTCCCCCGAAGTGTGCGAGTCGCTCGGGGATGGTGTACGACTGGAAGACAGCTGCAGGCTGGTTGACAGCGCGGTCTCCGAGATCGCTCTCAAAGTTTGCGAGCTGCGAATCCGGGATCGCGTCGAGCACATCGAGGTTGCCGCCCTGCAGGTCGGCATAGGCCGCGTCCTGTGAAGCATAGAAGATGATCTTGAGGCCATCATTCATAACCTCGCGAGGCCCGTTGTAATCCTCGTTCGTTGCGAGCTCAATCTCGACATCGTGCTGCCACGCGTCGTCGCTTGCAATCTTATACGGTCCGTTGCCGATCGGGTTCTGTCCGAACGCATCGATGTCTTCAAATGCCACGTCAGGCAGCGGATAGAACGCCGAGTAGCCGAGGCGCAGCGGGAAATCCGATGCGGGCTGCTTGAGCTTCACGGTGAACGTGTAGTCATCGACCACGGTGAGACCCGACATGTCTTCGACGGCGCCGTAGATGTCGTCGTCGGTGCCAGCTTCGCCGTCTTCGCCGTCGCTTATCTCGAAGCCCTCGATGTCTTCAAAGAAGTAGTTGCTGAGGTGCTGCAATTCGTTGCTTGCACCCTGGTTCCATGCCTTCACGAAGTTCTCTGCCTTCACAGAGGTGCCGTCGGTGAAGACTGCGTCGTCGCGGAGCGTGATGGTGAACTCGCTTGAGTCCTCGTTTGGCTCGATCGATTCAGCAACGTCGTTGTGCGCTGCTCCATCTGCGTCGTAGTAGACAAGTCCAGCGAAGATCGAGTCAAGAATCTTGCCGCCGCCCACCTCATTGGTGTTGGTGGGGATGAGTGGGTTCTGAGGCTCGGAGCCGTTGACCGTGATCACCGCGTTCGCGGAGCCACCGCCCTCTCCACCGTTGCCTCCAGCCGAGCAGCCGGCCAGTACCAGAGTGCCCGCTGCGGCGAGGGCAACAATGCCTTGCCCAATGCGTGAATGCTTCACTGGTCTTCCTCCTTTTCGTTCTGTACTCCCCGATATCCCATACACGGTCTGCGCGCATGAATGGTGCCGAGGAACCAATTGGTGCTAACGGCTTGAGCATAGCCACCTTTTTCCCGCGAGATTCTTTCGCGGGCAGCTCGTGACACAGTCGTGACGGAGATCTGTACATCCCTCCAGGAATCGCTAAAGCCATCGGAGCAATTTTGTGAGATACCGCAAATTCTGGATCCATCAATACTGAGACTTGATCGCGGTTTTCAGGGGCAACAGCGTTGCACTCGGATACGCTGAAGCCGTGCCAGCACACCACCGAGAGTTCGCGCCACAGCCGATCCGCAGCAAACTGAAATGGGAGCTCGCGATCGTGCTCGCTCTCTCTTTTGGGTACTCAGGGGTGCGCGCAATCATTACGATTTTTGAGCGCCTTGCCCAAGAGGCCCCGCTCTCCCGCCAGACCGCAACCATCAATCGGCCGCTCGCAACCGATCAGTGGTTCGACCTGCTCTACCAACTCGTCGGTATTGTGGGCGGGCTCGCGCCAGTGGCACTCGTCATTTTCTTGCTGTGGAACGATGGCGCACCGCGACTCACGAACCTCGGACTCGGCGCTTATTCACCGGAAGCGAAGCGCCGGGGCTGGCTCGGCGAAATGGGGGGCGGCTTCATCCTCGCGGCCGCGATTGGCCTTCCGGGCATTGTGTTCTATGTGTTCTCAAAGTGGATCGGCATTAACGCAACCGTCGTGCCCACGGCACTCGATGCCTACTGGTGGACCATACCAATTCTCATACTTCAGGCGCTCAGGGCGGCACTCGGGGAAGAGCTCATCGTCGTCGCATACCTCTTTGACCGTCTCAAACGCCTTGGAGTAGGTCCCCTGGCGACGATTATCACGAGTGCCCTTCTGCGAGGCAGCTACCACCTGTATCAGGGCTTTGGAGGCTTCATTGGGAATGTGGCCATGGGGCTCGTCTTTGGGTGGGCGTATCAGCGCTACGGCCGATCTCTCCCGCTCATCGTCGCTCACTGGGTTCTCGACATCGTGAGCTTTATTGGGTATCCGCTTGCGGTCGCGCTCTGGCCCGCATTCTTCGCCTAAGAAAGCGGTGTCGCACTATCTGCCATTGCCTGCATAAGCCCCCACACCTGGTCATAGAGCTCAGGAGCAGCATCGCAGGTGCCGGCCGGGCGAACCACTGTCCAGGTGTTGTCCTCGCCGCGCTCGAGGCCCCACGGGCTCAAGCCCTCAGGGCTACGCATTGCAGCGCAGCTTTCAGGGAACGAGTTCATGAGACCCGACTGAATAAGCACCCGCTCTGGCGGCCCTGCCTGATAGAACCACTCAACATTCGTGAAGTGGTGAGAAACATCGACGGTGATTCCCGCGTACGAGATTTCCATTGGGAACGTTGATCCCACGTCGACTGCAGGCGCCTCGCTGGCGGGCGGTTCCTCGCTCGGAGTCTCAGTTGCCGTCTCCGTCGGAGTATCGCTTGGCTCCTCACTCGGCGTCTCCCCAGTAGTAGGTGAGTCTGTTGTCTGTTCGGGTTCCGAATCAGACCCCGTTATCGCATTCACGAAAATAAATGCGCCGACGAGCGTGAGCACGGCTACGATTCCAACAATGATCCACGGAAGCACGCGACGCGAGCTCTTTCCACGAGCGGGAATTGGACTTGTCTGCAGGTCGTCTGCTGTTCTCTGCTGCGTTGGGGCAGCAAACCGTGATGATGCGGCAACGGGCGAAGCGGCCGCGACAGGAGCGGCAGCCGGTGGCGCACCCATGACTTCAGTCTCGGGCACCTCGGGAAGCTCGGGTAGCCCAGCGAAGAGCTCTGCAACCTCATCGGGCTCCGATGGTGTCATCGGAGCCGTCATCGGCGTCGTCGGAGCCGCTTTGGGTGCGGGAATGGGCTCGGGGAGGATAACAGGACGCAGATCCTCACCCTCGGCAGACTCAGGCCTCATAGCGGCCTCCGCCTTGGTATCAGCCTCGGTCGGGGCATCTACCTCAGCCTCGGATGCGGTCTCTGTCTCGGCATGCGCCGACGCCTTGTCTGGCTCATCATCGTCGCGCGGACCAAACAGCTCGTCCAGTGGGTCTCTACTCACAACACCAGCCTAGAGGAAATTATCCTGAGGCTCGCAGCGCATCGGCGACAGCCGAAATATGAGGGGTATCGGTGCCGCAGCATCCGCCGAGCATTTGCAGACTCGGAATGTGTCGAGCGAGTTCAACCATCGCGTCGGAAAATGCTGCAGGATCATCTCCCGCGCCTTCTTCCCCATCGCGTGCTGCATTGAGCCGAACGCCAATGATGCGCGCGGTTTCGGCCGCATGGGGATCCACACCGCGCAACACCTCGGAGGGGTGCGCACAGTTCACCGCAAACCCGACCGCACCGTGGTCGCTGTGCTCGTCGACGTCGCGAATGGCCTGAGCAAGACTGCTTCCGTCGGCGAGCTTACCGTCAGCTCCAACTGTGAATGACACCACCACTGGAACCGTTGCGGCGAGCGCAGCGCGCACCACCCCGAGCCCCTCAGCGGCGTCGAGCGTGGTGACAGAGGTTACGCGATCTGCGCCAGCCTCGGCGAGTGCACGCACTTGCGGGCCGTGATAGGCCTCGGCTTCCTCGGCGCTCATGCGCTGCGACGCTTCAAACTCATCAAACCGCGGCCCCACGACGCCGTTGATCTCGATCTGCGCAGTCGGCGCAATTCGGAGTGCGTATTCACGCAAGAGCGTAACCGCATCCACGTTCAATGCGTTAAGTCGCCTGAACCGCGTGTCATCTGTTTTCCCATCAACGAGGGCGATCCAGTCTGGGTTTGCACGCCAAGTAGGCGTGTCAAGAAGCATCGGCAACCTGTCATGCTCTGCGAGTTCGAGGTACGGGCGGTAATACTCGCGCAGGGCGTCACGCCCCTCTTGAGTATCGAGCAGCACAAACGCAGCGAACTCGGGCAGTTCTTGTCCGAGACGTTCTTCGAGTGCTGTCTCAATTCCTCCGTCGCCAAGCACTGGGGTGTCAAACACTGTAGTCATGCCTCTGCCCTTTCTTCAGCGAGCAATGCGCGAATCTCATCACGTCTCTGAGTGAACGCAGAAACACGCACCTCATGCCTCGCCATGATGCCAGATTCTTTGAGCGCGAGGGTACCTGGATCACCGTTTTCGAGGCCGACCCTCCAACGGGTCGCTATGAGCTTCATCCTGTGGGAGACCGCATCGAGCAGCTGTGTCGCATCCACTCCCCCGTACGCGGTCGCAGCAAGGTGAAGCCTGCGCGCGACATCTTCGAGCGGGATTTCTCGGAGTAACGGCACTCCCGACCAACAGAGAAACGCCAAATCGTCGATAGGTTGCCCGGGGCCTGCTCGGTCCCAATCAATCATTCCCGCGAAATCGCCGTCGATAATGACCCAGTTGTACAGCCCGGGATCGTTGTGGCAGATAATCTCACCCGCGTTTCGGTCAAGGGGCCTGGTGCCTTGGCGCCAGAGACTGCTCATCGGCTCAAAATCTTTGACCGCGTGGTGAAACTTGCTGAGCCACGCTGCTGCATCGACAAGTGCGGCATCAGTCACTTCTACGAGTTCTGGGTCGAGCGTTTCTCCCGGAAGGTAAGTCAGCACTTCGCGATGCTCGTCATCGATTCCGAGCACCTGCGGAACTCCCTCAAGGCCACGCGCTCGAAGGTGCTCAAGCAATTCGTGCACCGCCGGTGTCCAAGGGCCGGTCGGGCGGTGGACACGGGTCACGCCTACAGCATCGCGAATGCGCCATACGCCCCCTGATCCACCAGGAAGATACTCACTCTCGTTCACGATTCGAGCTTAGGGGCGTCTTCAGCTTCACGTGCCGCATTCTCAAGTGTTTCGACGTACTCGATCCACCATTCCCGTTCTTGCTTCGGCAGGTTCAATGCCGACGGCCGCATACCCGTCGAACCGTCGATCAACTCGCGCACGATGTCGGCGTGGCCAACGTGCCGGTGTGTCTCCGCGATCATATGCACAAGGAGGCGCCGCACAGTGACCTCTTCGTTTCCCCACCATGGCACCACGCCGACAGCCTCCAACCCGAGTTCGCGCACTGTCGCGTCATCACTCGCCCACGCAGCCCGATAGAGGTCGACGATGAACTCACGCGATTCACTGGCTGTCGCCCACATATCCGCGTTGTCGGGAGCGTCGTCAGACAACCAAGGAGTCTCGAATGCACTCGGTTTTCCGAAGCACTCGGTGAGGTATCCATGTTCAACGCTTGCGACATGCTTGATCATCCCAAGCAGGTTCGTGCCGGTCGAGGTCATTGGCCTTCGAACGTCGTACTCGCTGAGCCCTTCGACCTTCCACAACAATGCCTCCCGAGCAACCTGCAAATAGTGAAGGAGTAACTCAGTTTCGTTCATCGGAGCTTCGTGATTGTGGCTCAAACTACACCTTTCTGATGCGCTCCCGTACTTCGCGAATCTCACGGAGGTTGATGGGTGACGTTGCTGGCTGCTCGCCGTGCATTTGCACGTGCAACTGTTGCATACGATTGTCGAGTTCAGACGCGGTTACCGCTGCGCTCTTCAGGTCGTCGAGCAACTGTGCGGGCACTTTGCGCTGATACTTGTAGAAAATTTTGTGCTCGAGGCTCGCCCAAAAATCCATCGCGATTGTACGAAACTGCACCTCGACTGGCACGTCAATACGCCCGGTCGAAAGATACACCGGCACCGAGACAATAGTGTGCAGACTCTTGTAACCGTTTGACTTGGGATGCTCAATGTAATCCTCGACTTCGAGCACCGTTACGTCATCTTGCTGGGTCAGCAGATCGAAGAGCAGATACACGTCGCGAATAAAGGCGCAGGTCACACGCACTCCCGCGATGTCGTGAATCCCCCGGCGGATCGATTCCACATCGGGTTCGACACCACGACGCTCGACTTTCGAAATCAGGCTCTCGGGTGTCTTTACCCGGCTCGACACATGCTCGATCGGGTTGTACTCGTGCATGTGTACGAACTCTTCACGAAGGATCGCGAGCTTCGTTTCAACCTCTTGCATGGCGAATTGATACTCGAGCAGGAACCGCTGCATCTGTTCCCCGAGCGCCCGGAGCTCGGAGGGCGAAATAGTGATCTCGTCACCAACAGCAACTGACATTCGCGGCACTGCCCCAGACGTGTTCATTCCATGAGGCTAACCCGGGGCCTTTTGAATCTCCTGTGACTTTACGCGCGTGTCTCATGTGCTCACAAATATGTGTAGAGATAGCCCGTAGACGCGAACTGTGAGCGGACGTAGACTGCGCAAATGAATGCTTCAATTCGTGTAACGATGCACACCTACGCCCTCGATTGTCCCGACGCACGAGCGCTCGCAGAGTTTTACGCGGGTCTCCTCGGTTGGGAAGTCGACCTTTCGGGCGCCGAGTTTGACTGGGTGAATGTGGTGCCTCCAGAAGGCGTGAGCACTAGTTTTCGGCTCGCGTTCCAACAGGTTGAGAACTACACTGCCCCGGTTTGGCCAGACGGCCCGATCCCGCAGCAGGCACACCTCGATTTCAGGGTGGCCTCACTCTCCGAGGCAACTCCTATTGCCCTTGCCGCCGGAGCGACACTGCATCCGGTGCAACCCGGTGAAGACGACGGTTGGACGGTGTTTCTCGACCCCGCCGGCCACCCATTCTGTCTCACGGACTAAGCAACGCCTTCACGGAGAGGCAGGAGGTCTACTCTTCCGCCTCGCACGAGAACGCCCACATGACCCCGTACCGGTCGAAGACCTGACCATACCAGTCACCCCAGGGCGCTCGTTCGAACGGCATGCCCACCGATCCACCAGCATTGACGAACGCATTGAAGAAGCCGCGGGCCTCGTCAACGGTGTCGGTGGTGTAGAGCATCGAGTATGCCGTGTCGCGAAGCGGGTAGTCACCCTCGTCCATCGCATCACTTCCCGCAATGACGCCAACGGGCAGCGTGAGGGTCGCGTGAGCAACCGCTTGTGGGTCGGGTTCAAACGGCATGCCTTCCAACTGCATATCACCGTAACGCACAAGCTCGAGTTCACCTCCCAGCACCTCTTGCCAGTGGGTCAGCACCTCGTCGGCATTGCCCGGAAACGCGAAATATGTTGCAAGTGAAGCGGTCATGATGCTCCTTCATCGGTGAAGTTCACTACATTAAGTATGCGCGCCACCACCGACATTGGCACCTGAACTACAGGAGAAAACCTTGGAGCGCTTCGGTAAACGCCTGTGGCTGCTCGGAGTGCACCCAGTGTCCCGAGTTCTTAATCGTGACGAGTTTGACGGCCGGAAAGAGCTTCTGCATGATCGGCATCGCATCGTCGCGCACATAGTCTGACTTGTCACCGCGGATCCAGAGCACCGGGCCGTCAAAACTCGGGACTGATATCTCGGGAAACGCCATGATCGTGCGAAGCTCGGCGCGGAGCATCTCGAGATTCGGTTCCCACTCGAACCCCTGGTCGCCGTGTTTGAGGTTCTGAAGCAGAAATCCGCGAACGCCAGCCTGTGGGATCGGGTCTTTGAGCAATTGGTCTGCGTCAGAGCGACGCGCTACCTGTGCCAGATCCACACTCGCGAGAGAGTCGAGCAAATGAGCGAAGTTACCCTGCGCGGGATCAGAGGTGACCGGGGCAATGTCGACCACGACAAGCTTGCGAACGAGCTCAGGGTGCCTGAGTGCGAGCACCATCGCAACCTTGCCGCCCATTGAATGGCCCACAACGTCGATTGGTCCGTCTGCCGCAAAGCCCTCGCGCAGGTGCTCGGCAACCAGGTCAGCCAGTTCTGCGTAGTCAAATCCCGCAGTCCAGGCTGATCTGCCGTGGTTCGGCAGATCGACGAGCAGGCTCTGCATCTCAGGCGCGAGCGCACCCGCGATCGTTGCGAAGTTGCGCCCCCGCCCAAAGAGGCCGTGCAAAAACGCCACACGGTGTTGTGCGTCGGCGTCAGACTTGCCCGCGAGTGTAGAATAAACAGTTGGCTTCGAGGTTTCGGTCACCCCTCCAACTTACCCGGACGCAATGCTGCCCCATCAAACATCCACTAATGTCCTCCCAACATCATGTGATGCGACGGGACGAGCAAGGATCTGGAATGGCCAGCGCAAAAGTTGAAGTCGACCCAATTACTCGTCGATCAGCCAATGAGGTCAGACCGCATTTCTCGCACTTGGGCCCGAAGAGCCTTCACGAGGATCGCCACTTCCGGCCGCTGAAGCGTGTCTCGTCGGGATACCATCCAGTAGCTCAGTGGAATGCTCACAGTATCTTCCATGATTCGTACAAGTTCGCTGTGCCGGCTCGCCATATAGCTGGCGAGTAATCCAATCCCGGCTCCTGCCCGAGTGGCCTCCACGTGGACAAACGTGCTACTCCCGGAAATGGTTTCTTGTCGTTCCAGTTCAAAATCTTGCAACATGTCTAAGGCATCGACCTGCAGCATGGTGTCTGCGAAGTAGATCAGCGGGTGCTGCCCGAGTGACTTAAGATCAGTCGGCGCAGCACTGTGATCGAGGTAGCTCTTCGACGCGTAGAGCCCAAAAGTGTAATCGCATAGCTGAGAGGTTTCTGCACGATTCACCTGCGGTTCCCCAACTACAATCTCAAGATCGATATCAGACCGCTGCTGGAGTGCTCTTCGTGTTGTTGTGACTATCTCAATTGAGATCTTTGGGTTCTCTTCACGTACCCGGGCTGCGGCCGGGGTCAGTATGTAAGACGCAAATCCGTCAGGAGCTGAGATCCTCACCACTCCGCGCACAACGCTTTCGTCATTCGAGGCAGCAACATTCCGCAGTGCTCGATCGATCTGGTGCGCCGGTTCGAGAATACTTTCACCCAACTGTGTGGCTTCCCATGCTCCATACGCACCTCGAGTGAGCACCCTCCCGCCTAGTGTTTGTTCGAGCCGACTGATGCGACGGGAAATAGTGGTGTGGTTCACGAGAAGACGTTCGGCAGCGCTGGAATACCTACCTGTACGTGCCACCTCTAGAAATACGAGAAGGTCATCGGCATTGAGATCCTGCAAGTGTCTCTCTCCCCATTCCATATCTGCAATTTAGCACAATGCAGTTGCAAAGTAGATCATTGCAAATCAAAGCCAGAGAACGGTCTAATGAGGTGAACACAAAGTCCGTGAGCACTAATCGAGGAATAATTCCGCACGTCTTCGGTCTGTAAAAATGCAGATTACTGCGATGGGTTTTGTGAAGTTCAACATCAATTTTCTGTGACCGACCAACTCGACGGAGCCCCATATGAAACGCAAAATCGCCACCGCGGCTGCTTTACTCAGCATTGCTGCACTCGCAGCTTGTAGCTCACAACCCGGCAACGCAGGTGGGGGCGATAATTCGAGCGAAGCCTACAGCTGGGACATGTCAATAACTACGAGTGAGACTTCAGCTTGGTGGGCAGGAGCAGAGCGATTCACTGAGATTCTCGCCGACAAGTCAGACGGGCGTCTCGCGGTGACAGTGTTTGCGAACGAGACCCTTTCGAGCGGTGACACTTCAGCAGGGATTGAACAGCTCATGGAGGGAACGAAAGCCTTAAGCTATACGTCGGCGATCCAGTACTCTTCATTTGATGACAGGTTCAGCGCGATAGCGGCCCCCTTCCTTTTCGCTAACTACGAAGAAGTTGACGCTGTGCTCACAGACCCCGAGGTGCAACAGGCATACTCCGATTTGCTAGAGGAAATGGGGATCAAGTTCCTTGGTTTTGCAGAGAACGGCTTCCGCCACTTCAGCAGCAATGTAACCGAGGTTCGCGAGCCGAGTGATCTTGCCGGACAAAAACTCCGTGTCCCAGGCTCACCTCTCTCCCTAGATATTTTCAATGCCTTTGGCTCCGATCCTGTCGTGATGAGCTTCAACGAATTGTTTACGTCGCTACAGACTGGAACGGTAGACGGGCACGAGAACTCCATCGATCTCATCCAATCAGGCGGCCTTGATGAGGTGACCGAGTATCTCACTCTCTCAAACTACGTCTTCGATCCGCTGATCCTCAGCATGAATCTCGAGTTGTACAACTCCTTGAATGCAGCTGATCAGCAAATCATCAACGATGCAGCGCAATTTGCGAATGAGTATGAGATCGAATTCATCCGTGAGCGCGAAGCTGAGCAGCTGAAGGAAATAGAACAGAACATCTCTGTAACCCGACTGAGCGAAAAGGAGCTCGCGGAGTTTCGAGAATTTGTGCAGCCGATCTACGAATCGTGGGATGCGAAATGGACACCAGAGCTCGCTGCGTTAGTCCAGCCGAACTCAGATGGAGCTTAGAGAATGAATCAGAAGGTCAGGTCATCGATAGACGCCGTTTCCGCGAAGGCTGCCCTCACGACTGGAACCACGATGCACTATGTGGTTGCTGGAAGCGGAACTCCCGTCGTTCTTCTGCATGGGTTTCCTCAAACCAGCACATGCTGGAATCCTGTTATTCCCCACTTGGCGAATCACTACACGGTAGTGGCGCCCGACCTGCGAGGACTCGGGTCAACAACGTTGCCCGACGAAGCAACGTTTGAGAAAAGAACTCTCGCGGCCGAGGTGGTCGATCTCGTCATCAATCATCTCGGCTTCGAGGAATTCCATGTGGTGGGCCATGACTGGGGTGGTGTGGTTGCTTTCTCAATCGCCGCGCACTACCGCGCGAATTCACTTTCGCTCTCGGTAATTGACGTCTCGGTTCCTAGCTCCCTGCTGCCCGATATGGCTCAGGGCGGTCGCCGCTGGCACCACGGCTTTCATAAAACGCCGGGCCTACCTGAGGCGCTGGTTCTCGGACGAGAAGCCGACTATGTTACGTGGTTCTACGACAATTACGGCCTCACCCCTGCCGCAATTTCTGCTGAGCAACGAGCAGAGTACATCCGGGCCTACTCCCAGCCCCACGCATTGCCTACGGCTTTCGAATACTATCGAGCTGCCGAGCAAGACAGTCTCGATATTACGGCCGCAGTTGGCAGTGCCCCTCTCGAGATGCCTGTCCTAGCGGTCGGTGGATCGGGCGAATGGGGACGTGGTAGCGAGGTACGGGAGTCTCTTCTTCCCCTAGTTAAGGTCCCAGTGCATGAAAAGATCGTGAGCGGTGCCGGACACTGGGTTCCCGAGGAACAACCGCTCGAACTTGCGGAGGCTCTCCTCGAGCACTTCGACCGCGTACACGCCGATCGAGAGGTGCTGTCTCGTTAAGCCTCGCCTTGGGGTCCCGCACCCCCGTGCTCGGCACGGAACACGTGCACAAGCGCATTCGCGTGCCCGTGCCCCATGCCCTGTGCCTTAAGAAACGCGACCTGTTCCATGTGTTTTTCTCCCGCGTGAGGCGCAAGCTCAGCGATCCACTCATCTATCGACTTGCCGTACTTCTGCTCGATCGACGGAAAGTATGACTTCGGTCCTTTGACTTGTTCTGCCAAGATGGTCCTCCTTGACTTCAGTGCCGGGCGAGGTCTCCCCGAACGAGGTACGTACGAATGCGACTGATTCTCCCAGTTCTCGCGACCCCAGAGAAGCGAAATACATGGCAGAAATCAATCTTTCCCGAGGCCCAATCCACCGAGAACTGGCTCACGAGCAGATTGCGGGGCGAGTTACCGCAGTCATCGGGAAGTGTGATCTTCATGATGTTTTAACCGTACGTCATGCGACGAGCAGAGCTTGCAAAGTTCAGTGAAAAACACATACCAAAGGTTACGTTCATAACATTAGGTATAATCATCTCATGCAGAACAATGCGGGGTGGCCGCCCACCTCCTACGAGAAGCGACCATGGACGCCTTCAGGCGAGGAGATCGCGTCACGACGGGAACGCATGCGCGCAAGAGGGGACTACCGGACAGCGGTTCTTGCACCAATCGCCGAAGTGACTCCGAACCTAGACGCAGCCATTCTCGCGTTAGCCGATGACGCGAGCCGCGAGCTCACTCGGTTCGATGCCGAAGCGGGAAGTATTGCGACTCCTTTCGCAGCGATACTCTTACGCAGCGAATCCGCTTCGAGTTCTGAAGTTGAGAACCTTTCCTCAAGCGCAAAACAGGTTGCTCTGGCTGAAATCGGCGCAGCGAAATCCCCTAACGCGAAGCTCATTGTGGCAAACGTGCGCGCGATGCAGGCGGCACTTGAACTTGCCGATGACATCAATGAGACATCAATCATTGCGATGCATAGTGCCCTGCTTGAAGAGAGTGCGCCGCATTTTGTGGGTAATTTCAGGGAAGAGCAGGTCTGGATCGGCGGCGGACGGATTTCACCTCATGGCGCTGACTTTGTTGCTCCGCATCACGACAGAGTTGACGCATACATGCGCGACTTGGTTGCGTTTACTCACCGAACGGATCTACCTGTACTTATACAGGTAGCTCTCACTCACGCGCAGTTCGAAACAATCCACCCATTTTCAGATGGAAATGGTCGCACTGGTAGAGCGCTCATTCATTCAATGCTTCGTCACGGGGGCATAACCAGAAACATCACTGTGCCAGTTTCTGCTGGACTCCTCAATGACACGAGCAGTTACTTCGACGCGCTTACCAAATTTCGTGAGGGCGATCCTCATCCAATTATCGAGCGACTTGTGGAAGCATCGTTCTCCGCCGTCGAGAACGGTCGTACGCTGGTTGCAGAATTGAGCAGGTCCCGACAAGAGTGGGATGAAATCATCCAGGCGAGACGCGGATCTACTGCGGACAGGATGAAAGAGTTGCTACTCAAACAGCCTGTCGTATCTGCGCAAATCATCTCGCGTGAACTCACCGTCTCAGAAGTCGCGGCCCAGCGGGCAATCGACCAGTTCACCGAGGCAGGGATCCTTAAACAGACAAACAGCTGGAAACGGAATCGAATTTGGCATTGCCAGGACACACTCGACGCGCTAGATAGGTTTGCGGATCGCGCACGGCGCAAGAGAGGGTGACCAAGAGTCACGCAGCCCGACGGTAGTGCACGGCGATGACGCCATTGTTGAGCGGCTTCGCTGAAATCAGTTCGAGACGTCGAGTATCAGGCAAACCGCCCTGATACAGAGTCGGCCCATGGCCCGCGATCCTTGGGTGAACAAGGAATTTGTACTCATCGATCAGATCCAATTGATCAAGGTAGGTCGCGAGCTTCCCACTGCCGAGGAGCACGCCGTTCGGGGTACTTTCCTTCAGTTCCTGCACCGCAGTGCGCAGATCGCCAATGAGGTGATGGCTGTTGTTCCAGGGAAATTCTTCCCGAGTGCTCGACACGACGTACTTCGGTTTCGCTTCCAGCTTGATTGCCCACTCGCGTATTGCCTGGGGCGCCTCGACGTCGCCCCGGGCAACCGCCGGCCAGGAGCTTTCCATCATCTCGTAGGTGGTTCTGCCCCAAAGCATCGCCCCAGACTCATCCATCAGCCCGGTGAAGTAGGCGTGGGTCTCGTCATCGGCAATTCCCACTTGGTGGTCGACACAACCATCAAGAGTGATGTTAAGGCTGAACGTGAGGCGAGACATACGCGTATTGTAAATGGCCGCTCTCCGAAGACCAATGCTTGATGTGAGATTCAGTTCAGTGTCGTGGTCGCCGGGCATTACGCAGGTCGAAGGGTTGACGCCCCATACGTTTCCGTCTACTCTGCAACAAAGCACAATCGTTTTCGCAAAGGAGCAGAAATGAATGCAATGGATCTCAGTGGACTCGTTACGGCCGTAGCGACGCCCTTCCGCGAGGATGAGTCGATCGATCACGAGAACCTAGGCAGCTACGTCGATTACATACTTTCTTTCGACCGAGTCAAGGGGCTCTTGGCGAGCGGGTACAGCGGCGAAGGTCCGGCAATGAGCCGCGACGAGACTCTGTCTGTTGCGAAGACGATCATCGATGCCACGGCAGGGCGAGTGCCAGTGATCGTAGGCGTCAGCCCGACCTCCACGAAAGAGACCATCGAGTTCGGCAAGCGACTCAAGGACGCGGGAGCAAACGCCCTGCAGATCAATTCCCCCTTCTACAGCATCCTGCGCCGCGGCTTCCTCCAGAACGAAGACGTGGCTGTGCAGTTCTTCGATGACCTCGCAGAAGGTATCGGCCTGCCGATGACCGTGTTCCAGTACCCGACAGCAAGTGGACTCACCTATCCCCCAAGCACAGTAAGTCGGCTGAGTGAGAATCCGCTCGTCATCGGGTTCAAAGAGGCCGTCGGCATGGAGACCTACGAAGCAGACTTCCAAGCCGTTGCCGGGCGCAAGAAGCTCTACGCAGACAACAACACCTACACCCTGATAGCCATGCTCCTCTATGGTTCGGATGGGTCGATGGTCGGCGTTGGCAACGTCGGGCTCCCGCATTGGGTCGAACTCAATCGGCTCGTAGATTCGGGCGATCAGGGTGCTGTGGTCAAATTTGCGAACGAGAAGATCGTGCCGATAATCAATACCTTCAGCACCAATCTGGGTCAGACCCCCTTCTCTTTCATCGCGCGCGTCAAAGAGGCGCTCGTGCAGATGGGCCACTTCAAGAGCGGCACGACTCGCCGCCCAGAGCCCCCAGTCACCGACGACGAACGACGACTTATCCGGGCCACCTTAGAGCAGGTGGGTCTGCTGTAACCCGTGCGGCCCAACCGGTCTCACGATTGAACACAAAGGAGTGATCACATTGAGAATCAACAGAAAACACATCCTACGCGCATCCGCGCTCGTAGCCATCGCCGCACTCGCCATGACTGGCTGTTCCCGTGTCGGAGGAGGCGGGGGCGGGGGCGATGCCTCGAACGGCTCCGGCGAGATCGGCGAACACAAGATCGTGTTCGCCCACATCACCGCAGACACCTTCCCCTACCAGGCCGGGGCCCTAAAGTTCAAAGAACGACTCGAAGATCTCACCGACGGGAAGATGACCGTCGAGGTATTCCCCGGTGGCCAACTCGGTGATGAGCGCGCAATCAACGAGTCCATCCTCGAGGGGTCAGTGACCGTTGGGGTCGGCGCAGGTGCGCTCGCCACACAGGCTCCCATCATGAACCTGCTGGAGCTACCGTTCATGATCAGTGGCCAGGAACACATGCACAAGATCATTGCGTCTCCTGTCGCAGACCAGCTGAAGTCGAAAATCGAGGAGCAGGGCGGGTACAAAGTTCTGGATTGGTTCAGCACCGGTGATAGTGCGATCCAAACAAAGGATCAAGCAATCGAGGTGCCCGCCGATCTCGACGGCGTGAAGCTTCGTGCGATTGAGAACCCGGCGCTCGCCGACGCGCTCTCGGCGCTCGGCGCGAATCCGACTCCGATGCCATACGGCGAGGTCTATACGGGAGTGCAGACCGGCGTCGTTGAAGGGGCGACCCTCGACTGGGGCTCGGTGAACTCGCTGCATCTCTACGAGATCGTGAACTACACCACCTCACCCGACGCAGCATTCCTCGCTGAGCCGAGGCCCGTGATCGTGTCGCAAGACTTCTGGGGCTCGCTCAATGAGGCAGAGCAGGAAGTTTTCCAGCAGGCGATGACCGAAGCGGCCCAATTCGAGCGTGACACGTTCTTGGAGGTGCAAGGCGAAGCGATCCAGGCGATCGAGGACGCTGGCCTGACCTTCACCACGCTCGATCAAGACGCGTTCCAAGAGATCCTTGATCCGGTCTGGCAGAAGTGGGCGACTGATCTCGAGGCCGAGGAGATCCTCAATGGCATCCTCGACCTCCGCTAATGGGGTAGACAGGCCCGAAAACACAGGACGACTACGGACACTTCCACCCGGGCTGAGTAAGACGTTCAGCACGATCAATACGATACTTACCTGGCTGTGCAGCGCACTGATGGTGGGAATGTTCGTAGTCGTCATCGTGGCGGTGTTCTGCAGGTACGTGCTGAACTCGTCGCTCTTATGGGGTGAAGAACTCGCCAGGTACGTCTCGATCTGGATGATCTGCCTGGGACTCGGCGTCGCGCATCGGTATGGCGCTCATGTGGCGGTGAACTCCGCGCTCGCGTGGGTGCCGGGCCTGAACCCGCGGGTGGTGAAGGTGGTTTCCGAAGTGGCCACGCTCATCCTCTGCGTACTTATCACCTGGTTTTCGTGGCTGGCTGCCTCGGCGAACTTCCGCACCGGCCAGACCAGTCCTGCGATGGGTATCGAGATCGCATGGATCTACCTGGCGATCCCATTGGGATTCCTCCTCATGAGCATCCAGAGCGTCATTCGCATCATCGCACCAGACGAGACGCAAGACGAAGAGGAGGTGGTGTAGATGCCCATGTACTTGCTCGGCGGGTTTATCGGTCTCATGGCCGTCGGCGTGCCTCTGGCCCTTGTGATCATCGGCGCTGGTCTCATCTACATTCTCGTTGCAACCGACGTACCCATGTCGATCATCGGGCAGCGCCTCTTCACCACGCTCGATGACTTCACGCTCATGGCGATCCCACTCTTCGTACTCGCTGGATACCTCATGAACGAAGTCGGACTTACCGAACGACTGGTGGTGTTCATTCGATTTATCTTGCGCAAGGTCTACGGGGCACTCGCGCAGGTGTCTGTGCTGGTATCGATGGCATTTGGCGGCGTGAGCGGGGCGGCAGCAGCCGACCTCGCCGCTGTCGGCATCCCGATGATCCCTCAAATGGAGAAGGACGGATACCGCCGCGAGTTCTCGACAGCGACGATCACTTCGTCTTCGCTCATGGGCGCGGTGTTGCCACCGAGCATCCCTTTTATCATCTACGGGGTGCAGGCCGAAACCTCGATCGGCAAGCTCTTCGTAGCCGGCATCATCCCAGGCATCGGCATCGGCATCATCATCATGCTCGTGAACTACGTGTTGCTCAAACGACAGAAATTCGTGCAGCGCCCGCTCGTCGGCGACGAACATCTCTCGGGTAAACGTCTCGGAATGGCGATCAGGGATGCGCTCATTGCGCTCTTCATGCCGGTGATCATCATCGGCGGCATCCTGCTCGGTGTCGTCACTCCGACAGAGGCGGCCGGGATCGCAGTTCTCTACGCGCTGGTCGTGGGTGTCGCGGTGTTCCGCACACTCAATATCCGCAAACTCGCCCGCGTGCTTCGTCAATCAGTAATCACGAGCTCCGTGATCATGTTGATCGTCGCAGCATCTGGCGTACTGAACTGGGCTCTCGCCTACTCGCTCGTGCCGCGGATCGTTGCGGAAGCGCTGCTCACGATCACGTCGAGCCCGGCGATCTTCTTGCTCATCGTGGTCGTGCTGCTCCTCCTCATCGGAATGCCGCTCGATCCTGTACCCGCGATCATCGTGGTGACCCCCATCCTGCTGCCTGCAGCGCTGGGGTTTGGCGTCGACCCGGTGCATTTCGGCGTCATCGTCGTGCTCACACTCACGTTGGGGCTCGCGACACCACCGGTCGGGGCGAGCTTGTTCGTCGCGATGTCGATCAGCAAAGTGTCAATGTCTCAGCTCTCCAGATCCATCATCCCGTTCTTGGTTGCGCTGCTGGCGTTCACACTACTCATCACATTCGTGCCAGAGATTTACACGTGGCTGGTCGATCTCTTCGCCGCCTCGAGCGGGTAGCCCACGAGAGCTCATGCCCCGGGGCTCGTAGAAGACTGCCGTTTCACGAGCTTCGGGGTGAGCACGATGGAGAAGACCTCCTCGCCAGATAGCTTTCTTACGAGCATGTCGACCGCGGCCGTTCCCATCTCGGCGATAGGCACATGCACCGAAGTGAGCGGGATCGGAAGCAACTCCGCGAACTCGGAATCGTTGTACCCGACGAACGACAGGTCCTCTGGCACCCTGATCCCGAGTTCTCGCGCGACCGACATCGCGGCCAATGCAACCGTGTCGTTCGCTGCGAAGATCGCAGTCGGTCGATCCTCGGCACTCAACATCGTGCGCGCCGCAGAACGGGCGCTTTCGATGTCGAGATTGGTTTCCCCGATCCAGCCGTGGCGAATGTCGAGTCCCGCGGCATCCATCGCCTGACGGTACCCTTCAATACGCAGATAACCCGTGCTCACGTGTTCGGGACCCGCGAGGTGAGCGATTCTTAAGTGCCCAAGGGAGATGAGATGCTCGGTCGCGATCCGCGCTCCCCGAACGTCGTCAGAGAATACTCCCGGGTGGTCGCCGCTTGAGCGGTTGAGCAGCACGAACTGCACTCCCGTGGCCGCCAGACGGTCGAGCATCTCAGGGTCGCGAGTCGATGTCGAGATGATGAGCCCGTCAGTTCGCCCGTCCAGGAGACTGCGCAGCATCTCATCGGGTGCTGTCTCGCGCTCGTTCGCAACGAGTACCGTGTGATACCCGAGTTGAAGCGCCCTGTGCTGCGCGGACTCAAACATCTGGGCAAGGCCGGTGTCAGTAAGGCGTGGCATCGTGAGCCCAACCATCATGGAGCGCTTTTCACGCAGGCTCTTTGCCCAGGCGTTCGGAGCATAGCCGTGATCTTCGGCAACCTGCCGGATGCGTTCGACGGTCTTTGCGGAGATGCGGCCGGACTTAGGATCCCGGAGCGCACGAGAGACGGTCGAGGGGTGGAGTCCTAGCACATCTGCGATCGTGCGCAGAGAGGCGTTCTTCGGCGTATCCATAGCCCTCCAACCGCAAGTAGTCGTGTCACGACAGCTTAATACCGTTCGAGGGCTTGACGCGCACAAACGAATGCGCAATGATTATGCGAAATCGATTGTGCATCAAAGGAGAAGCACGTGACATACGCAGTTGGAGTCGATATCGGCGGCACGTTTACGGATGTTTGTGTCATCGATACAAGCAACGGTCGCCAGATCATCGAAAAAGTTCCCACGACGCCCACCGATCTCGCAGAGGGGTTGCTCGACGGCGTATCTCGCGCGGCTCAGCGATTCGGGCTCGATCTCGAGAGCCTGCTCGGGCAAACCATGCGTTTCTCACACGCGACAACCCAGACAACCAACGTCATGTTCACCTGGGAGGCTGGGGCGAATGTCGGGCTCCTCACCACACGCGGGTTCGCAGACGAGATTCTCATCATGCGCGCCCGCGGACGCGTCGCCGGTCTCGGTCTGAGCGAGCGTCGCCATCTTCGCGCGACCGACAAGCCGAAACAGATCGTACCGCGCAGACGCATCATCGAGATCGACGAGCGCGTCGACCGGGCTGGCAAGATTCTCGAACCGATCGACCTCGTTGCAGCACGCAGCGCTATCGAGTCCCTGATCGCCGACGGGGTGGATTCCTTCGCGATCTCTCTGCTCTGGGCACACGTGAATCCAACGCACGAGCACCAGCTCCGAAACCTCATCACCGAGATCTCCCCCGGCTCGCACGTATCGCTCGCGAGCGACATAGCCCCTCTCACCGGCGAGTACGAACGCGCCTCCACCACTGTGGTGAATGCGTATGTCGCACCGACGCTCGAGCGCTACCTCGGACGACTCCAGAGTGTGCTGCGCGATGCGGGGCTACAGGCCCCGATCCTCGTCTTCCAAGCAGGCGGCGGCGTGAGCACGGTTGACACGGTGCTCCCCGTCAGCACGATTGAATCCGGCCCGGCCGGGGGCATGGTCGCCTCCGGGGACCTCACAGACCGCCTCGATATCAGCCGGGCGATCGCTACCGATGTCGGCGGCACCACCTTCAAAGTGGGGCTGGTTGTCGACAACCGCTGGTCGATGGCGCCGGAAACCGTCATCAATCAATACGCACTGCAGAGTCCGATGATCGATGTCGTCTCGATCGGTGCGGGCGGTGGATCAATCGCCTGGGTCGACGGAGGTCGCCTCCGCATCGGCCCGCGGTCGGCAGGCGCCGACCCAGGACCAGCCTGCTACGGCTGGGGCGGTACCGAGCCGACCGTCACCGATGCGGACCTGCTGCTCGGCGTGCTCGATCCACAGCGCTTTCTCAACGGGCGCATGATTCTTGATGTGGATCGCGCTAGGGCGGCGATGCAGCCGATCGCCGATGAACTGTTTCACGGAGACGTCACCGCGGCGGCGAGTGGCGTGCGGCAGGTTGTCGACTCCCACATGGGCGATCTCATTCGCAAAGCGACGCTCGAACGTGGCTTCGACCCGCGCGAATTCTCAGTCATCGCTTACGGCGGTGCGGGTCCCGTGCACGCGGCCTCCTACACTCGAGCGGCGGGATCCGCACACTTGGTGATCCCGTACACAGCGACAGTGTTTTCGGCCCACGGCATCGTGGTATCAGACGCCATCAAGATCGCGCAGCGATCGGTGCCGAGCGACCACACATCGAATGAGGAAGAGATCCTTGCGCTCTATGACGAATTGAATGCCGTCGCCCGAGCCGAGATGCTCGCGCAGGGCATCGATGAGCGCGAGATCATCACCAGGTACTGGGCAGACATGCGCTACGAGCGGCAGTTGCACGACGTGCGCGTCGAGCTCAGCACCGAACGGCCGACGCTCTCTGAGCTCCACCGCACGTTCGAAGAGAAGTACGCGCTGCTCTACGGGGCCTCGGCCGCCGCGTTCGGTGCACGCTCCGAGGTGATTCGCGTGGGCGTCGAGGCGGTGTCGCCAAACGACCTCCCGCTCCTTTCAGCGGGAGATCTTGGCGCGGATCCGGAACCCATCGAGGAGCGCGACGTGTTCTGGCCAGAGCTCGGCGAGTGGATCTCAACGAGCATCTACGACCTCACCGAGGCCGAAGTGAGCGAGCTCGAAATCCCAGGGCCCGCCATCATCAATCAGCCGGCGACAAGCGTCGTCGTACCACCCAACGCAGCGGCGCGAGTGGATCGCCACCGAAACGTGCACATCACCCTCTTCACCGAAGGCTCCTCCGAAAGGAAAGCAGAGAAATGACCCAGCCAATGGATCCCATCACGTTCGAGGTCATGTGGCACAAGCTGCTCGACATCACCGAAGAGATGGGCATCAAGTACATGCGTACCTCGGGCTCACCCGTGCTCGTGGGCGCTTACGACGCCAGCACTGGCATCACGCTGCCAGATGGCACACTCGTCGCGATGGGCCCGTACATCACCACACAGGCACACGTGCTCCGATTGATCGTGGGCGCGGTGCGCGAGCAGCGCAGCAAGATGCCGGGAATCGGCGACGGCGACATGTTTATCTGCAACGATCCATTCCTCGGCGCCACCCATCAACCCGACGTCGCGACGGTCGCTCCCGTGCACTCGGGTGACGAACTCGTCGCCTGGGTCGGGTCCTCTGGCCACTGGCTCGACATCGGCGGCAGCGAGCCTGGCGGCTTCAATATGACCGCGACCTCGGTGTTTGACGAGGGCCTCAGGCTCCCCCCGACCCGCATCGTCGAGGGCGGCGTGGTTCGCGAGGATCTCGTTGACCTCATCATGGCCCAGATTCGCGAACCGCTCGCCGAGCTTGACCTACGCGGACAAATCGTCGCAAACACAACCGGGCGCGAGCGGATCCTCGAACTCTGCGATCAGTCGGGTGCCGACGCAGTAGGCCAGGTCATGCGCACAGGCGTTGCACACGTCGCGCAGGCGATGAGGCAGCGCTTGCGCTCGATCCCTGATGGGGTGTGGCGCGAGGTGCAGTACCTTGACCACGACGGGCACAGCCACAACGTGCGCAAGATCGTCGTGACCCTAACGAAGCGCGGGGAGCACATCACCTTCGACTTCACCGGCAGCGATCCACAAACCGAGGGGTTCGCAAACTGCGCCCGAGGCGGGCTCCGCGCTGCGGTCATGTCCGGCGTGTGCATCGCGTTAGGCTACGACATGGCGTGGAACGACGGCGCGACCGAGTGCGTCACCATCACGGCACCGAGACGCACCATCGTCACGGCCGAGTATCCGTACCCGGTCTCGATGTCGACGATCTCAGCAATCATCGTGACGCTCAACCTCGTGCTCGTCGCCCTGTCCCGCATGTTGCTCGCAAGCCCAAAGCATCACGATCAGGCGATGGCGAGCTGGTGCGGCACGTCGCTCGGCGTCTCGATGACCGGGGTGAACCGCGACGGCATTCTCACAGTGGCTCCCGAGGCGAGCCACTTTGCCGCTGGGTGCGGTGCGCGCAGCTACGCGGATGGCGTCGATACCGGTGGCATCATCATCAACACGACCGCAAACATCCCATCGATCGAGGAGACCGAGGACGCGTATCCGCTGCTGTACCTCTTCCGTCGCCAACTCAAGGACTCGGGCGGCCCGGGTCGATTCCGCGGCGGTGTCTCTGGCGAGGTTGCCATCACACCGTATGGAGCCCCCGACGGGCTTGTCACCTCGTTCGCGGGCGTGGGGTCGGTGACTCCGAACGCGGTGGGCATCGCGGGAGGGTTTCCGGGTGCGACCGTGCGCTACCTTCGCTTCGACGATGGTGAGCTCGATACCGGTGGGCCGACGCTCGCGGGCGATCTCGAGAGCATCCCCGGTACGCGAACAGCACAGGAGATCAACACCTCGAAGATCCCTTTCCTCACCGGCACCGTCGAGTACCACAACTGGCAGGGTGGAGGCGGCACCGGCGATCCGCTCGACCGTGACCCTGAGCGCGTACGCGACGATGTCGTCGGCGAGCTCGTGAGCACGGAGGCCGCGGCGGAGGTGTATCGCGTCGCGATCTCAGGCGGCGAGGTCGATGTGCAGCGAACCGCCGAACTCAGGGAAGCGGAGTACGCGGCTCGGCTCGAGCGCGCAGTGCCGCACAAGGTGACGCACCCGCTCGACGCGACGGCCGATGCGGGCGGCGCGGATCCACACACCGGTGACGGACATGTGGATCGCGACGCTGATGCCCCCGGCGTCGTGCGCTACTGGGATCTCTACGACATCGATGCCGCCGCGGACGAATTGCGGTGCACGCGGTGCAGCCACGTGCTCGGTGCAGCGTCGCAGGACGTGCGCGATGGGTGCCTCTCCGAGGAGGTCGCCGCGGTGTCGGCCGGACCCGTGCACGGCGAAGACTACGTGGAACTCGCGAGCGCTCCCCCGATGCTGCGGTGCTTCTACTGCCCAGGCTGCGGTCGGCAGATCGAGTGCGACCTCGTGCTGCCGGGCGACATTGGCCCCGCGAGCAAGGTGTTCTTGAGCGGCTCGTTCTCGAAGGCCGCATCATGAACGGACACGAGATACCTCGCGACTTGCCGCCGGCATCGGCGATCTCCGACGCACTCGGTCGCATGAACACTTTCAATAGCTCGCTGCAGCGGCGCACCGCCGGGTCGCTCGGTGGCCCCGCATTCTGCATTGAGGTGGTGCCCGGAGACAGCGCGACCTCTCACCTCGCGCTCGAGGAGGCCCCCGTCGGGTGCGTGCTCGTCATCGCGGCAGGCGGGTTCCCTGATCGCGCGGTGTGGGGAGAGATCATGACCGCGGCTGCGCAGAAACGGGGTGTGCGGGGTGCCCTCATCGATGGTGCGGTGCGCGACCTCGGCGCGATCGATGCGCGCGGCTTTCCGCTCTTCTCGGTCGCGGTCACTCCGACCGGACCGCACAAGGCGGGCGGCGGCATCTGGGGCGGCACAGTGTCATGCGCTGGCGCGACGGTGGCGACCGGGGACCTCATCGTCGCGGATGAGGACGGGGTCGTGGTCGTTCCCGTGGCGCAGCAGGCTGAGGCTCTGAAAAAGGCGCAACAGATCGTTGAGCGCGAACGCACCATCCTTGGACGAATCGAACAGGGCGAGAGCACCGTGGACCTCCTCGGTCTTCGCCCAACACAGTGAAGATGAGAGAGAATTAGGAGATCATCATGAAGATCGCACGCATCCGCACCGAGTCGGGGACCGACTTCGTCGTGTCCGGGAGCGACGGCGGGTGGACACCGCTCAGCGACTTAGATATTCAGGCGACGACGACCGACGAAATCATCGCGCAGGCCGAAAGCATCAGGGCCGCAGCCTCATCACGCGTCTCGTCGGTAACCGTCGATGAAAGCAATCTGTTGAGCCCGGTGGTTCGCCCCGGCAAGATCCTCGCGGTGGGTCTCAATTATGTGGATCACGCGAAGGAGACCGGCGCGAAAACGCCGAGCAGCCCGGTCATCTTTGCGAAGTACACGAGTTCGCTCAATGGGCCGTACGCCGATGTCGAGATCGGGTCTTCGATCACGGACCAGGCTGACTACGAGGTCGAACTCGCGGTGATCATCGGGAAGCCCGCGAAGAAGGTGAGCGCCGTCGACGCGATGGAGTACGTCTTTGGATACGCGGTCGCAAACGATGTGTCTTCGAGAGACCACCAGCGCAAGGATACGCAGTTCTCGCGCTCGAAGAGCGCCGACACGTTCTGCCCGATCGGGCCGTGGATCACGACCGCTGATGAGGTCGGCGAGCTTGCGAGCCTGCAGCTCACGTCAACCGTGAATGGCGAGCCTCGACAGAGCGGCGTGGTCTCGGACATGGTCTTCGATATCCCGACGCTCATCGAGCACCTCTCGGCAACGATGACACTCGAAACCGGCGACGTGATCCTCACCGGAACTCCCCCTGGGGTCGGCTTAGGCATGACCCCCGAGACTTTCCTCGTGCCCGGCGATGTCGTCGAGTGCACCGTGCAGGGCCTCGGCACTATTCGCAACCGCTTCGTCGAGGCCGTGTAGATCGAATGGTCGCCGAGACGTAGTGACCGTGCAAGCAGGACATACGGACGAATGAATGCGAAGCGCAAGCTGAACGGCGCCGCTTTCCGTTAGGACCCGGCTCTCGTCATGCGACCTTCAGCGGTGTGATAGCGGCGATCTGCTCCGACACCCGATCCTCAGCGAGTTCAAGCTCGTACTGTGTCTGCAGGTTGAGCCAGAACTGAGCGGGCACGCCGAAGTACCGCCCTAACCGAAGCGCAGTATCCGCCGTGATCGCACGCTTGCCGTGTACGATCTCGTTGATGCGACGCGGGGGCACTCCGATCGATACAGCGAGCTTGTTCTGCGTAATGCCGAATCCGTTGATGAAATCCTCCATCAGGATCTCGCCCGGGTGAATCGGCGGATAGAGCTTCTCTGACATGATCCCTCCTCAGTGGTAATCCACGATCTCGACGTCTTCGGGTCGCGCGTCAGTCCAGCGGAAACAAATCCGCCATTGATCATTGATGCGGATGCTGTGTTGCCCTGTCCGGTCGCCCTTGAGAACCTCCAAATGGTTTCCCGGAGGAACACGCAATGCGTCAAGCGAAGGGGCGGCATCTAGAAGATGCAACTTCCGGTTCGCGGTCTTGTGAATTCGCGGATCAAATCTCTTCGCAGATTCACGACGCCACACGCGCGCAGTGTCATGGCCGGCAAAGGATCTGATCACACCCCAAGTATATACCGAGGCGCGTTAATAACGCTACACGTTAAATCGCCACTCGCAGACGTCGCCGTCCTGCATAACGTAGTCCTTGCCCTCCATGCGAGCCTTGCCCTTCGCGCGGGCCTCAGCAACAGACCCGGTCTCGACGAGGTCGTCGAACGAGATTATCTCGCCCTTAATGAAGCCCTTCTCGAAGTCGGTGTGGATCGCGCCAGCCGCCTGCGGCGCTGTCGAGCCCTTCTTGATTGTCCAAGCGCGCGCCTCTTTCGGACCAGCGGTGAGATACGTCTGCAGCCCAAGGGTGTCGAAGCCAATTCGGGCGAGCTGGTCGAGACCACTCTCCTCCTGGCCGATAGATTCGAGAAGTTCCATAGCGTCTTCGTCATCGAGCTCGATGAGTTCACTCTCGAGCTTCGCGTCGAGGAAGATCGCCTTCGCGGGCGCCACGAGAGCAGCGAGGTCGTTGAGTTTCGCCTGGTCGCCGAGCACGCCCTCATCAACGTTGAAGACATAGAGGAATGGCTTCGCGGTGAGCAGACCGAGTTCGCGGATCGGCTCGAGATCCACACCGGAATGCGACAGCAACTTACCCTCGTCGAGCACCTCGCGTGCAGCCTTGGCTGCGGCGACGACCGAGGGATCAACCTTCTTGTTCTTGAGCTCCTTCTCGTAGCGCACGAGCGCCTTGTCGAGGGTCTCCATATCAGCGAGAATCAACTCGGTATTGATCGTCTCCATGTCGCTCGAGGGGTTCACATCCCCGTCAACGTGCACGACATCGGGGTCCGAGAAGCCACGCACGACCTGCGCGATAGCGTCTGCCTCGCGAATGTTTGCGAGGAACTTGTTGCCGAGCCCCTCGCCCTCACTCGCGCCGCGAACGATGCCAGCGATGTCAACGAAGCTCACGGGCGCGGGCAGGATCCGCTCACTCCCAAAGATCTCGGCAAGCTTGTCGAGACGGGGGTCGGGAAGGTTCACCACACCAATGTTTGGCTCGATCGTTGCGAACGGGTAGTTCGCGGCGAGCGCGTCATTGTGGGTAAGTGCATTAAAGAGGGTCGACTTGCCGACGTTTGGGAGTCCGACGATACCGATAGTTAGAGCCACGAGGGTCCAGTCTACGCGACCGCGGGAGGCCAAACGCCGATGATCACCGCCATCACGACGAACGTCACGAACTCGTGCGCGATATTCATCACGGTGAGGCCGGCAGGTCTCCCCTCAAACGCGTCGTGAGTAATGAAACGTGACGCGGTGAACCCGGCCCACAAGATCACCGCGGTGAGCAGCGCCGCAAGCAGGAATGATCCACCGTAGAACTCGTTCGAGATCCAGGTTGCACCCGCGAGCACCCAGGCAGAAATAAAACTCACAATCACGGTAATCACGATGGGTCCGACTGCGCTCTTACCCTCACTGGGATCGACTTTCGCGAGTCTCATCCAGGTATTTCCGAACACCTTCGGGGTATACCAGACCGAACCGACGACCATCGTGGATATCGCTGCAACGATTACTGCCCAGTAATTAATGACGGGAATCATGGCGGTCTCCTTTGACTCGACCTTCGTGCGATGTACTAGCGAGTTTAGACGCCTGCGGCCGCATCACACACGGTAACTTGTCGGTCGCCTGTGTCAGGCTATACACGTGCCCATTGATTTCACCGCCATCGACTTTGAGACCGCGAACAGTCACCCCTCTTCCGCGTGTTCGGTTGGGCTCGTTCGTGTGCGAGATGGTGTGGTGGTGGATCGGGACTACTGGCTCATCCGGCCGCCCGAAGCCCACGCAGCGTTTCTCCCCTTCAACGTGAAGATCCACAACATCACCGCAGAGATGGTCGTGGACTCGGCGCCGTGGGAGGGGCAGCTCGACCGGCTTCGCGAGTTCATCGGAACTGATATCGCAGTCGCACACAATGCGGCGTTCGACATGGGTGTGATTCGAGCTGCGTGCGCAGAAACCATCACCCCCACTCCCCGACTGAAGTACTTGTGCAGCGTGCTCGTCTCGCGAAAGACGTACGAGATTCCGTCGCACCGACTCCCCCTTGCCGCAGAGGCGGCTGGCTACGGGGAGTTCGCTCACCATTATGCTCTGGCCGATGCGGAAGCATGCGCCGCGATCATTGTGGATGCGGCAAAGCACCACGAAGCCGCAGACCTGAAAGCGCTCGCGAAAAAGGTGGGGCTCCAGTTACAACAGCTGAAGGCGATACCCCTGAAGCTGTGACTGAGTCGCGACCGCCAATAAGATGCCAGGTATGAGGGCGAGAGCGGGGCTGCGAATTGCCGCTACGACGATGCTCGTGATTACCGCGCTCGCGTTGTCGGGGTGCGCAAGCTGGGGGCTCAGTCAGCGCGCCTGGGCAGGATCGCTTGAGAAGCTTGACGGTATCGAGTCGGTCGAGTGGAAGTACCAAAACAATTGGCCTTCCTCCGGCATTCGATACGATGCCCAGATCGTTGTGTCACCCGACCTCACTCCAGAGCAGGCCGCCGAAATTGCCGCCGTAAGTTGCGCTCACGCCACCAAAATCACACAGGTTTCACTCTCAACGACCGAGGGGTATGGCGAGAACGGCCGGGTGGATTCCATCATCGCTGAAGACGCCTGCATCGACGAGGATGCCCTCGTACGTTTCGCGCACGTGAGTTCGGCAATGAACGAACTCCTGGAACGAGGGTATGTTGGCGAGTTCTATGTCGACGGGGTGTACGGACCAGACGGGCGCCTCAGCGAGGCTCCCGCCGACCTCGACGGATACTTCGGGCTGCGCGCAGGGGCATCTGGCGAAGAAATGCTGATCGATGCGCTGCGCGCGATCCACACCCGAGTTTCAGATTCGCGACTGGCGTTCACCGGCACAGTAAGTGAGAGTGGCACCTTGCTGTCGCCCACCGAGAACACGCTCACCGCGCGACTCTCACCCGACACGAATCTCGATGAACTTTTCCCATTCGTTAGCACACTGTTCAGTGGCTGGCGCCACTCGGTCGCGGTGACTGATGACACTGTCGCAGTACAGGTGAGCAACAGCCTCAATCTTGAATCTCAGCAGCTGCGGGATCTCATTGCTCAGGGCGACGCCTCGGGAATCGAGGTTTCGGCAACACTCGCACCGTTTACTGGGACGGAGACCGGAGACCATTCCGACGTACTCGCAGATCTTCTTGCGGTTCCCGGTGGTGTCGCGATCGAAGCCTCAAGCAGCACCTCCGCAGAACCGCAGGTTCATGCCAACAGCACCACCGGTGCACGGGCCGCCACACAAATCATCGCGGCATCCGACTTGCGCGCGACCTTTCGCATCTACGACGATTCTGGCCTTGGAACGACGCTGTTCTGGGTCGCGATCACACCCAATGCCGCCCTCCAAGGCGAGCGAATTACGTCTGCATTTGATGCGGCAATAGCCGTCCGCAACGAACTCGCAGGGGTGGATCGAGTCATTCTCACGCTTACTCAAGGAACTGCGAAACTCACCGTGATCCTTGGTCCGGGGGCTGGTGCGGATTCGGAGACCATCGCCCGAGAGCGACTCACCGCGGATGCTCGGGGCGGTATTTTCGACGAAGTGCGTCTCGGGGGCAATAACATCGACAGTGTGGATCAGCTCATCGAATAGCCAAGGTTTGTCGGTGGTCAATGACACCATGAGGGTATGACGATTTCTCCGGCGATATTCACCCTGCTGCTCGTGGTTGCGCTCGCGTTCGGCGCAGGAGTCGGCGCGCTCATTGCGGCGCTCCGGGGCCAGCGAGTGCAGCAAGAACTGGCCGTTGCCTCTTCACGGGCTGCGGGGCTCGAAGAGCGCCTTCGAGAAGCTCAAGCGAACGCCGAACGGCGCATCGAGCTCGATCGTGAGGAACAGCGCGTACTCCAGCAACTGGCGCCGCTGCAGTCGAGCCTCGGCAAGCTCGAGCGCACAGTGGTCGACCTCGAGCAGCAGCGCGCCCGACAGCACGGTGAATTGACCGAGCAACTGCGCGAGGCTGCACGCGCTGAGGAGAAACTTCGCGGCACCGCAGAGAGCCTCGCTTCTGCGCTCCGCTCGAACAACACCCGTGGCCTGTGGGGCGAGACGCAGCTCAGGCGCATCATCGAGGCAGCCGGCATGCTCGAACATGTTGATTTCGAAGTACAGCAGCACATTCACACGCGAGATGGTGCAGTCCGACCCGACCTTGTCGTAAAGCTGCCGGGCGGCAAATCCATCGCAATTGATGCGAAGGTGCCGTTCGACTCCTACCTCACTTCACAATCTGTGGGGAGCGACGAGGCCCAGACTGCCTCGCTTCTCGCGCAACACGCAAAGGCCATGCGCGATCACATCGTTGCGCTGAGTGGTCGCGACTACGCCGCAGCGCTTGGCGACTCCCCCGAGTTCGTCATAGCATTCGTGCCGAGTGAGTCGCTGCTATCCGCAGCACTCGATGCGGATCCGGTGCTCCTCGAGTTCGCGTTTGAGCGCCGGGTAGCACTCGCCTCCCCCGTGAGCCTCTGGTCGATCCTCAAGTCAGTTGCGTATAGCTGGAGGCAGGAGTCACTCTCAAATGAGGCACGCACGCTCTTTGAGCTCGGACGAGAGCTCAATAAGCGTCTTGGCACGACCGCCGGGCACCTCGACAAGCTTGGTCGCTCACTCTCACGAGGTGTACAGCATTACAACGCCTACGTTGGATCGCTCGAACGCCAGGTGCTGCCGACGACCCGCAAGATCGGAGCACTGAACGGCGACCCACTCAGTGAACCATCACAGCTCGAAGATGCGGTGAGACCGCTGGTTGCCCCAGAGTTCGCAACATCCGAATCCCCGAGTCTCGGCAGCAATCACTCCGGTAGCGATCACTCTGAGAGAGATCACTCTGAGAGAGATCACTCTGAGAGAGATCACTCTGAGAGCGAGTAGCCTACGTCAAGCACCAACGCCCAGGGCTAGTCCCAGCGATTCGGATCCATATCGCTCGTCACGTGGCGGATCGTGCCCGAGTGCGAGCGCATCACGATGCTCTCCGCGCGAACGAACGGTCCGCGGCGCTGCACACCGTCAACGAATTCAGAATCTGTGATGCCGGTCGCGACAAAGTAGCAATTGTCACTCGCAACAAGATCGTTCGCCTCGAGCACGCGGTCGAGGTCGTGCCCCGCGTCGATCGCGCGCTGACGCTCATCATCGTCCTTCGGCCAGAGGCGCCCCTGAATGACCCCGCCAAGCGCCTTCACCGCGCACGCGGTAATGATGCCCTCTGGGGTCCCACCGATGCCAACGCAGAGGTCGATCCGCGAGTCCCAGCGCGCTGCGTTCACGCCACCCGCAACGTCACCGTCCATGAGCAGGCGCGTACCAGCCCCGGCATCACGAATCTCCTGAATGAGACCCTCGTGGCGCGGCCGGTCGAGCACCGCAACGCGAATGTCTGAGACGTCGACGCCCTTCGCTTTCGCGAGATCGCGAATGTTCGCTCCGATCGGCTTGCGAATATCGACGATGCCAAC
>JBEBUJ010000024.1:0-34368 GCA_040393365.1 Leucobacter denitrificans | reverse complement strand
TCGAAGATCATGCAGCAGCGCGCGTTCGACAACGAGAAGATCGAGTTCATTTGGAACTCTGAGGTGAAAGAGATCCACGGTGACGCGGCGGTGGATCGCCTCACGCTTCGCAACACGGTCGACGGCACAGAGAGCGAACTCCCGATCGAGGGCCTCTTTATCGCAGTTGGCAACGATCCACGCACCCACCTCGTACACGGCAAGCTCGATCTCACCGCCGAGGGCACTATTTGGGTCGACGGGCGTTCGTCGCGCACCTCAGTGCCTGGCGTGTTTGCGGCGGGCGACGTCGTCGACCCCACATACCGCCAGGCCATCACCGCCGCCGGGTCGGGCACCGCGGCAGCACTCGACGCAGAGCACTACCTCGCAGCGCTTGAATCCAAGGCCCCCGCGACCGTAGCCGCTGGCTGAAGCCCCGGCCTAACGACTTAACCAAGGAGTACACCCATGAATGAACCAGTCATTGTTGATGAGCAGACCTTCGACAAGGTCGTGCTGCAGAGCGAAGTTCCCGTGCTCGTAGACTTCTGGGCCGCCTGGTGCGGTCCCTGCCGCGCGGTCGCGCCAGTGCTCGACCAGATTGCCGGTGAGCAGGAAGGGAAGCTCCTCATTGCAAAGCTCAATGTCGACGAGAACCCGAACCTCGCTGCCAAGTATCGCATCACATCAATTCCCGCGATGAAGGTATTTAAGGGCGGTGAAGAGGTGCGCGAGATCATCGGCGCAATGCCGAAGCAGATGATCGAGAACGAGCTCCAGGGCATTATCTAGTCAGCTGGGCTACCACTCGGCCACACGGCCACCTCTCTGCTCAGCTATTTGACCGCCCGCTTCGCTTCGCGGCACGTAGCAAGCTGACCGCTTAGCAACATACGAAGATCCCGCTCCATACGAAGAATTGATTTGTTTTTCTTCGTATGGAGCGGGATCTTCGTTTCTAGCTACCTGTTGCTCACCTTGCCGAAGAGGCTCGCGATCGGCGCGAGCACGAGCGGCCGCGCGGCCACCCACCCCGCAGCGGTCAAGAAGATCGCGAGCGCGAAGAACCAGAACCCCGTCCAGTTCACGACATCCGTACCCGCAAACATATGGTTCAGATTGCGCAGCGCACCGGTGGAGAACACCAGGAACACGTGCACAATGATGAACATGACGAAGAACAGCATCGTCGGGAAGTGCAGAGCGCGCGCTAGTGGCGCCGGGTAGAACCTGTTGAGCTTCTCCGCGTCCTTCGGCCACCACTCACTCATGCGCACTCCAGTAATCGCCGCAAGCGGTGCCGCGACGAACACGATGAGGAAGTACATGATCTGCTGCAGGCTGTTGTAATTCACCCAGCCATGCTCGGCAGGCCAATCAAGTGTCATGTACTGGAGCAACGCAGACAGTGCGTTCGGAAACACTTCCCAGCTCGTCGGTACGATCCGCATCCAGTGACCAGACACAAAGAGCAAGACGACGAAGACCACACCATTCACCAACCACACCACGTCAAGCGACGTGTGCAACCAAAGGTCGATACTGATCTTTCTGCCACCGCGCCTCGGCTTGAAGAACGCCGCAGGCTTCTGCCTCTGGCGCACCAAGAGTCCTGAACGGATGATGAGCACCATGAGGAAGATATTCAGGAAGTGGCTCCACCTCGCCCACCACGGGAAGCCGGGCTCAGCGGATTCGGGAAGATCGTACTCGCCCGGGTAGCGCTCGAGCCATTCGGGAACACCCGGCAGGGTAGTGACGCCGCGAGCGGCAAGCACCAAGATGCCAGCGGCAACTATCGCTCCGATGACTCCGAGAATGCCAAGTTTCATCCACTGGGCGAGTGGCTTGTCGCGGATCATCAGCGGTTCGCGCTTCGGCTTTGGCTTTGGCTTGGTTGCGGGCGCCGCTACAGGCTGTGCTGCCGGTGGGGCGACAGCACCTGCGGGCTCGGGGGCCTGTGTCGCAGGCGGTGTTGCGGCAGAAGTAGATGCTGCAGTTGTTTCAGCTGCGGTGGGTGCAGGGGTTGCTCCCATTCGCTGCCCGCGACCGGACTGCTCGGGCTCTGCAACAGGTGTCTGTTCGGCCGTCTGGACGGCAGCCACCGCGGGCACCTCTGCCGCTGGAGCCTCTGATGCTGGCACTGCCGCGGCGGCCTGCACTGGCGCGAAGCCCTCGGCGGGCCAAGGTTCGCCACCCGGCGTGCGGGGGAGCCCCCGGCGCAACGGGGTTTCACTCGCGACAAACGCGCTTGCTGCCTGGGGGGCAGCCTGCGGTGTCTCGGCCGAAATCGGCGCAGCGTCATTCGCGGTCACGTCGGTTGACACGGCATCAGCGGCATCCGCGGCATACCGTGCGGCAGAAGGCTGCGCAGTGGCGGTTGATGCCGAGACCGACGTGGGCGCTGCGGACTGAGCAGCAACAGCGACTGTGGCGGTGCCCTCTGGTGGCCAGGGTTCGCCGTCCGCTACGCGAGGAAGCCCACGCCGCAACGGGATAGACTCAGTTGACACCACAACTGGAGCCGGTGCTGCTTGATCTTGAGCCACCGACGCGACCATAGGCTCGGCGGCGATGACCTGGTCAGTGACAGCAGGCACGGCAACGGTCGCCTCAGCGGTTGCGGTAACTGGTTCGGCCGGAGCCTCTACCTGTGCTGGAATCGACGGCGTAGCTATCGGAGCTGCCGACGCGGCCACACCTCCGGCAGGCCATGGTTCGCCGCCCGGAACTCGGGGGAGACCCTGGCGAATTTCGCTCGAGTACGTCGCCACGATTACTTCTTTCGTGCCTCGAGCGCACTGATGAGCTGTGGCACGACCTCAAAGAGATCACCGACAACCCCGAAGTCTGCGACGTCGAAGATCGGCGCATCCGGATCCTTATCGATCGCAACGATCGTCTTCGAGGTCTGCATGCCGGCGCGGTGCTGGATCGCACCCGAGATGCCCAAAGCGACGTACAGCTGCGGCGACACTGACACACCCGTCTGTCCGACTTGGTGATTCGCGGGCACATACCCTGCGTCCACCGCGGCGCGAGACGCTCCCACCGCGGCACCGAGTGCGTCGGCGAGCTGCTCAACGAGCACGAACTTCTCCTGCGACCCGAGCCCGCGACCGCCCGAAACTACCTTGACAGCACCGCGAAGCTCTGGGCGAGATGACACCTCTGTCTCAACATCAAACGACGTGACCTGCGCGGCCGGCTTGCCAGAATCCTCGACCGTCAACGGTACCTCGACAAGTGGTTGCGCAGCTGCCCGGGCATCGACCGAACCCTGGCGCAGCGTGATCACGGAAGCACCGAACGTCGGCGCCGACGTCGTGTTGTATGCGCCACCGTACACCGAGTGGTGGGCGACGACTCCAAGATCGTCGCGAGCCACACTCACAGCGTCGACGGCGATCGCACGCTTCGTGCGCACCGCGAACCGAGCAGCGATGTCACGTCCGTCTTCAGCATGCGAAAGCAGCACCGCGTCAGGGCGAACCAGTTCTGCCGCCTGAGTCAGCGCGTCAACTGCCGGAAGCACGAGTGCACCATCCGATCCACTCTCAGCGACGAGCACCTGTGTCGCACCGAGTTCAGCAGCCTCGGCAGCAAGTGACGCCGGACCAACTACCAGCGCAACAGGCGTTCCTACGAGCGAAGCAGCGCCGAGCAGCTCGGCTGACGCCTTGGCCAGTTTCTCACCCGACGAAGCAGGGAGGCAGACAACAAGAATCGAATCATTCGCGAATTCAGTCATTTTCTTCTCTCTCCCTTACGCCAGACGGTTTTCTACAAGGAAGTCAGCAAGCTTCTCGCCCGCGTCGCCCTCGTTCACGATCTTGATGCCCGCTTCCCGCGCTGGCTTCTCCGCCACGGTCAGCATGATCGACCGCGCAGCGGCAGGATCCGCCGCGTCAACACCCAAGTCAGCAAGCGATACCGTGTCAAGCGGTTTCTTCTTCGCAGCCATGATGCCCTTGAAGTTCGGGAAGCGGGGATCGGGGAACGCCTCCGTGATCGAGATCACGGCGGGAAGTGACGCCTTAACCTGCTGCACGCCACCGTCTACCGGGCGCGAACCGGTGAGTTCGGTACCAGAAACTTCAACGCTCGAAAGCCCCGACACGTGCGACGCCCCCAAATACTCGGCGATAGCCGCGGGAACCATGCCACCGGAGCCATCAGTCGACGAGTTGCCGGCAATGACGAGGTCGAACCCTTCGCGCTTGATCGCCGCGGCAAGCGCCTCTGCTGTGAGCAGCACATCTGCGCCGAGCAGCGCCTCGTCAGTGATGTGGATCGCGCGCGTCGCACCCATCGCGAGTGCCTTGCGGATCGTTGCGGTTGCCCCCTCAGGCGCGAGTGCAAGCGCGACCACCTCGGTATCTGGGTGCCCGTCTGCGTAGGTCAGCGCGACCTCCATCGCACGCTCGGACACCTCGTCGAGCACCGCATCGCTTGCACCACGATCAGCCAGTCCCGTCTCTAAGTTCAGTTTCCGATCACCATAGGTGTCGGGCACCTCTTTTACTAGAACGACCAGCTTCATCGCGTCTCCTTAAAGAAACCTCTTGTCCAGCAAGCCTGGACATCTATATATTATATTTAATTCTATCAGTGGCCCTCAGTCAACCTCTGAGAGGCCCACTTTGCCCTACCCATGATTCAACGACAACAGACTCAAACAATTCTATGTTGTCGCCGATTGTTGCTTCCGAGAATTGCAGCATTCGGCAGAATTTGCTGCCGCCTCACTCGTATCATTTGGCCAGTCATAACTATGGTGTCTGACGTATGCTGATTGATCACACACGTGCTCAATAACTTCATGACAGGTAACAAAGAGGTGCAACGATGATCCAGAGTTCGCAACGCGAGAGAGTCGTCATCGTTGGGGGCGCACGTACACCGATCGGATCGTTTGGTGGAGTGTTCAAGGATACCGATGCATACGAGCTCGGTGCGACGGCTACCGTTGAAGCACTCACCCGCAGCGGCGTGACCCCCGATCAGGTCGGTGAGGTGGTGATGGGCTGCATTTCACAGGTTGGTCCTGACGCATACAATGCCAGGCGAGTCGCCCTCGCAGCGGGGCTCAGCCAAAGCGTTCCCGCATTCAATGTGAATCGATTGTGTGGATCGGGCCTACAAGCGATCTGGACTGCTGCTCAAGAACTGCTCTGGTCACCAGACCTTGTGGCCGCGGTGGCCGGAGGAAACGAGTCAATGTCTCGCACGCCGTACCTCGACTTCGAGAGTCGCGGTAACTCACGTCTCGGGAATAGACGGTTACTCGATGGAACGCTCGCGATTCTCACCGATCCGTTTAGTAACAAGCACATGGGTTTCACTGCGGTAAATGTCGCGAAGAAGTTTGGGATATCTCGAGAGCAGCAAGATGAGTTTGCTGCAGAGTCGCAGCGCCGGGCCGCGACAGACAATGCGCAAGCCGCATTCGCCGAAGAGATCGTGCCGGTGTCATCCCGCGGCCGCCAGCCCAGGGAAATCACAACCGACGAACACCCGAGGCCAGACACCACTTTCGAGATTCTCTCGGGCCTACGCCCGGTATTCGACCCGGATGGTTCGGTCACTGCGGGCAATTCTTCCGGCATTAACGACGGAGCTGCGGCCACCGTGCTCATGCGCGAATCGGTGGTTCGCGAACGTGGGCTACAGGGGCTTGTGACCTTGGAGTCGGTAGCCACAGCGGCCCTGGAGCCAGAGATCATGGGATATGCGCCAGTGGTCGCACTCGAGCGCCTCTGGAAGCAGACCGGATTGAGTCCCGTCGACGTTGATGTGTTCGAGGTCAATGAGGCCTTCGCCGCCCAGGCCGTCGCAGTGGTTCGCGACGCGGGCCTCGATCCCGAGAAGGTCAACCCCTACGGAGGTGCCATCGCACTTGGTCACCCCGTGGGGGCCACCGGTGCGATCCTTACGTTGCGTGCGGCGCTTGACCTGCAGCGCAGGGATCTCGAGTACGCGGTCGTCACAATGTGTATCGGCGGCGGTCAGGCTCTCGCTGCTCTGCTCCGACGCTACGACGGATAAGTGGTCGACTGAGTAGCTACGCCTCATCTTCCGAAATCGCCCGCACGGCCTTGCGATCCGCCACGAGCGCATCGCGCACTTTGCGGCGAAGAACCTTGCCGATGAGCGACTTCGGCAGCTCCTCCCAGACAATATATGTTGAGGGGCGCTTGTACTCGGAGAGACGGTCGCGCGCCATCTCGCGGGCGGCAGTCTCGTCGAACTCGGCACCCTCTTCAAGAATCACAGCAACTGTCACGACCTCAGCGCCACCGCCGCGCGGTATCCCGACCACCGCGCACTCAAGCACGCCTGGCACCTCAGTGATGACCGTCTCAACCTCACTGGGGGAGACGTTGAATCCACCCGTGATGATGAGCTCCTTTTTACGATCCACAACCGTCACAAACCCGTCGGAGTCTTGCACCACGAGGTCTCCCGTACGCAACCACTCGCCGTCGAGCAGCGTCTCCGCGGTCTCCTCGGGTCGGTTCCAGTAACCTTGGAACACCTGGGGGCCCTTGATGAGAAGTTCACCCGACTCACCGGTCGCAACCTCGCGGCTCGGCTCATTGGGATCGACCACACGAATATCCGTGGAGGGGAATGGAATGCCAATTGCTCCGATGCGTCGCGACTCATTGAACGGGTTCGCAAGTGCGACTGGACTCGTCTCGGTGAGTCCATATCCCTCATTGAGCATGCTGCCAGCGAGATCTTCCCACCGTTTCACGATTGCCGGAGTCAGTGTCATCGCGCCAGAAATCGCGTACACCACTCCGCTCAGATCAAGCGCACCGTCACGTGCGACGCGCGCGAGCCTGTCGAACATGGGAGGCACCGCAGGCACAAAGGTCGGCGGAAACTTCTTTGCAGCCTGCGAAACCAGTTCTGGATCGAAGGTCGGGAACAACACAGCGCGAGAGCCGGTCTCTACAGAATAGATAACAGACAGCAAGAGCCCGAACGAGTGGAACATCGGAAGCAACCCGTAGATACTCCCCTCACCACGAGTAAAGTCGGGCATCCAAGCGGCACCCTGACGCGCGTTTGACCAAAGATTCACGTGCGAGATCATGGCGCCCTTCGGGGTACCTGTGGTTCCCGAGGTGTACTGCAGACACGCAATATCCTCGGCCCGGGGGCGGGGGTGCGAGACAGGAAGTGCTGCGGTTCGCTCAAGGCTCGCAAATGAAACGGTGCCCGTCGTCGGACCGGTAAGCCTCGTACGAGAATCCCGCGCCTTCTGAATTGGCAGGCGTAACGCAAGACGTGTTGCAAACGGCATAGCACGCGTCACATCTACCGCAATGACCGTGTGGATCCCGAGCTCTGGGGGGAGCCCTTGCACCGTCGGTACCACCTTGTCCCATGCGACGACGACTTGCGCGCCGTGATCGCGAAACTGCACCTCGAGTTCATCCCGGGTGTAGAGCGGGTTGTGCTCGACGACCGTTGCACCGAGCCTCAACACCGCATAGAACGCGATGACGTGCTGTGGAGCATTCGGCATGATGAGCGCAACACGGTCGCCGGCACCGACACCCAGTTGCTGAAGGCCATTCGCTACGCTCGCAACTCTGTTACCAAGTTCGCGATACGTCAGCGTAGCGCCGAAGAAGCTGATGGCATCTCGGTCTGCCCACTGCGCGCAACGCTCATCGAGCAAGTCACTGAGCGAACCAGTCACAGGCTCGATGTCTACGGGAGTTCCCGCGGCGTAGAAACGGTTCCAGGCACGAGTTGCGTTGAGGCTCACCGCTCTAGACTAATCGCTCTTCCTGGCCTCACGCCCTGTACCCAGGGCAATTCTGCGAGAGCCAACCTATGTAGCAAGCTCTAATTGAATCCGGGGTCTCCGAGTTCATCGAGGATACGCTTGAGATCAGCGATCGTGGCGAAATCTATGACGACCTGCCCCTTCCTCGCTCCAAGCTTCACCGAGACCCGCGTATCGAACCGGTCTCCCAGCCGCTCGGCGATCTCGTCAAGTTGCGACTGCACTCCACCCGCTCGCGCCTGCGGAACCCTGCGCTTCGGCGTTTCGCTCGCGACCGCCTCGGCCGCCCGCACCGACAATCCCTCGTTCACAATCTTGTCGGCGAGCGACTGCATCGCAGAAATGTTGCCGTCGAGAGAAAGGATCGCGCGCGCGTGACCGGCTGAGAGCACCCCAGCGGCAACGCGTGCCTGGACAGTCTCGGGAAGCTTCAGCAGGCGAATCGTGTTAGAAACCTGCGGCCGAGAACGTCCGATACGTTCTGCCAACTGCTCCTGCGTAATGCCGAAATCAGAAAGCAATTGTTGGTACGCTGATGCCTCTTCGAGTGGATTGAGCTGTGCACGATGAAGGTTCTCGAGGAGGGCATCGCGAAGCATGTTCTCATCTGACGTGGAGCGCACGATTGCTGGAATCGTTTCGAGGCCGGCACGCTTCGAAGCACGCAGACGTCGTTCACCCATGATCAACTCATACGGCGGCCGTCCCGCACCCGGCTTCGGAGAAATCTCACGCACAACGATGGGCTGGAACACCCCGAACTCACGAATCGAGTGCGTCAACTCTTCGAGAGCTTCCTCATCAAACTCGGTACGCGGCTGTGCCTGATTTGGCACGATATCGGCGACGTTGAGGTTCCTCAGCTCTGCACCGGGAACTTCGACAAGCTCAGACTCAGATGCCTCAGGCTCAGTCCCCTGAACTGCGTCACGCTGTGCACTCGCGGCCACAGCGGCCGCCGGAGCGAGCGGTGAGACCTCTGCCACCTCTGCTGGGAAAAATACATCTACCGGACGCTCACCCCCGGTACCCGACTGTGGAATAAGCGCACCGATTCCACGTCCCAAACCCCCGCGCTTCTTGGTCGCCATCCCTACGCTCCCTCATCTTGAATACCAGCATCATCGGAATGGGCTTCAGCCACTTCCGCACTCTCTAACTGTGCACCACGTTCGGCAATCTCTGCTGCCGCCTCGAGATATGCGATAGCCCCAATCGATCCACCGTCATACTCGTGCACTGTTTGGCCGTAGCTCGGAGCCTCTGAGACACGCACCGATCGAGGTATCACTGAGTGGAGCACCTCTCCCGGAAAATGATCTCGCACTTCGCTCGCCACCTCGTGGGCAAGATTCGTTCGCGCGTCGAACATCGTCAGCAAAATCGTCGACACCCTGAGCGTAGGGTTCAGGTGCTTCTGTATGAGCTGAATATTGCCGAGCAGCTGACTCAGCCCCTCGAGGGCGTAGTACTCGCATTGAATAGGGATGAGCACTTCTTGTGCCGCAACAAAGGCATTCACAGTGAGCAGGCCAAGTGACGGCGGGCAATCGATGAACACGTAGTGGTATTCGCGCGCTGATTCCTGAAGAAACGTCTCGACAGCAGTTCGCAGTCGCTGTTCCCTCGCAACGAGTGACACGAGTTCGATCTCAGCGCCCGCAAGGTGAATTGTCGACGGAATGCAGGCCAAGTTCTCGTTGTCACTCGAGACCTGCAGCGCATCGCTCAGCTCAGCATCTCCAAGCAGAACATCATAGACACTCGTCACCTCTGGCCTGTGGTTTACACCGAGTGCGGTTGACGCATTCCCTTGTGGATCAAGGTCTATCACCAGCACGTTCGCACCACGGCGCGCAAGCGCAGCCGAAAGATTCACCGTGGTCGTCGTCTTCCCTACTCCACCCTTCTGGTTAGAGACAGTGATGATTCTGGTCTGGCTCGGAAGCGGAGACACGGTGTTCGCGAGGCGTCTGCGCCGCTTGAACTTGTCTGCGATGAGATCGCCGACGAGTGATTTCTCAGCCATGGGTACCCACTCTAGCCCGAAAAACACGAGTTGACTCAGTGAGGATTTCGGCGCCGAGTTCTTCTACCCGCACATCGCTGAGTCGGTGTTTTTTCAGCACCTTCTGAGCGGCTTCGATTTCTTGCCCCACAGCCGCGCCCTTCAGAAAGAGCATCTCACCACCGTCTCGCAGCAGCGGAGCAGTGAGTGGAACGAGCTTTCGAAGCGCGGTGACGGCCCGTGCTGTGACCTGATCCACCTCGACCGCGCCATGGAACTCTTCGGCGCGACCTCTCATTACTTTCGCATTCGTGAGTTGGAGGCGTTCAATCTGTTCGTTGAGCCACGCGCAGCGGCGCTCCATAGGCTCTATCAGTTGGAAGCTCACATCCGGCCGGACGATGCCAAGCACGAGACCAGGCATTCCTCCACCCGTACCGATGTCTGCCACCGATGCCCCTGAGGTGAGGAGTGGGGCAAGTACGGCGCTATTGAGCAGATGCCTGGTCCAGAGTCGGGGGAGTTCAAGCGGCCCAATGAGGCCAAGCTCTTCTCCTCGATCTGTGAGATCGGTCGCAAACGCGCGAAGCACGTCGATTCGATCACCAGCGAGTCGCGCGGCAGCTGCAGGCTCCAGTTCTACCGCTTCTCGAAACAGCTCGTCCCCGTGTTTCACGTGAAACTTCGCTACGACGCGCGAATCACCAGGCGACGGTTTTTGCCCTCACCCTGCGATTCTGAGAAGTATCCGCGCTCTGCAACCTCGTCATGCACAAGCTTGCGCTCATACGAAGACATCGGCTCGAGTCGCACCTCCATGCGACCCGCAACAATTTGCGCGATCGCGGCATCGACCATTCCAGTGAGCTGCTGAGCCCGCGCCGACCGCGATCCCCCCACGTCAACAATGAGGCGCGAGAATCGACCGGTCTTTGCCTGAACTGCGAGTCGCGTGAGATCTTGGAGCGCCTGCACAGCTTCTGGTGTCGAGAGCCGATCGATGCTTTGCCCGCCCCCGGTAACCGAAACATAGACGCGGCCGTTATCTACCGTGATATCGAGGTCTCCATCAAGGTCTGCGATATCAAGGAGCGCCTCGATATAGTCAGCGGCAAGATCACCATCCGTCTCAAGCGCTTCGAGGCTCAATTCCTCGGCATCAGAATACTGTTGTTCAGTGCTCGACCGTTGCTCAGTGCTCACGGATTCCTCACTTGTTCTTCTTCTTGGCGCGCTTTGCGCTTACTGGCTGCTGGCGCTGACCCTGGGGAGTTTCAGCAGCACCTGTGCTGCTCTCCTTCTTGTCATCGTCTGTCAGTTTACCCTTTGCCTTGAGCCTCGCCTGGCGTGCCCGATACGCATCAGATCCTGGTGTTGGCATCGTATTGATGACAATACCCTGCTGCACCATCGTCCAGATGTTCGAAGTGAACCAGTAGATGTTGAGCGCGAGCGGGAACGTGACGCCCGAGAACAAGAATGCAAATGGAATCACATAGAGGAAGATCTTTTGCTGCTTGTACATCGGCGAGTTCTTGGTCTCGTCCGACACGTTCTTCGACATAATCTGCAACTGAGTGAAGAACTGCGAAGCAATCATGAGAATGACAATGACGCCAAGCATGCTCACGACAACCCAATTGTTGCTTTCCCACCCCTGGGTGAATGTCATCTTGAGTGGAGCACCGAAGATCTCCGCACGATTGAAGTTATGCGTAAGTCCCTCGTCCATGAGCCCGATTCCCGGCTTGTTCTCTGAGGCATGACGCAGCACGTAGAAGAGCGAGAAGAACACGGGCATCTGGATAAGAATCGGCAGACAGGAGGCAAATGGGTTCGTTCCATGCTTCTTATACAGTGCCATGGTCTCGCGACTCATCGCCTCGCGTGAGAACTGATCGCTCTTACCTTTGTACTTCGCCTGAATCTTCTTCATTTCGGGCTGAATGTCCATCATGCGGCGCTGTGATTTGATCTGTCGCACGGTGACAGGGATAAGTGCGGACCTCACGACGATGACCAGACCGATAATCGCGAGCACCCATGTGGCGCCGCTGTCTGGACTCATACCAAAGTAAGTAAGGAGCTGGTGCCAGAGGACGAGAACGACCTCGACCAGCCACCGCAACGGCCAAAGTATGGTCTCGATAAACTGCACTGGATCAGGCCTTTCGGGTGCGCGGTCTGACAAAACCGCGGGAACTTATATCAAATTTTGGGATTCGGGATTGCGGTACATCATCGATACCGCCTGTTGTGAAGGGGTTGCATCGCAACAGTCTCCATACCGTAAGCGCCACTCCCATCACGAGTCCGCGCTGTTGATACGCCTCCATAGAGTACCGGGAACAGGATGGATAATACCTGCACACATCTCCGTAGAGGGGAGATATCAGGCGTCGATACAGTTTCATAACAAGAATTGCGATATTTCTCGGCAGCAACCAGAGTTCAAGAACAAGGTTTGTCATGTTCGAACTCGCAACTTCGCATACGAACGACGAATTTCTCTCTGCAGTTCGGTGTACGAGCACGTTGCCGCTGCGGGAAGGGCACGAAACACGACATCCCGGCAGCACTCGCCGTCAGCAATGAGTTCGTCTGTAATCGACTTCATACGCCGACGCACGAGATTTCGAGTAACAGCGTTACCCACGGCCTTCGAGATGATGTAACCGAATCTGACGGGCGTAGTTTCCGTACCCTCTAACGAATGAGGAACCACGTAAGTGATGCAATACGCACCACCTACGCGGTTCCCGGTTCGCACGATCCGGCGATAGTCATCGCCGCGAGTCACCCGATGATGCCGTGCCGGCATGCGGACTCGATCGCTACAGACTAAGCAGTGAGCTTGGCACGGCCTTTGCCGCGACGCGCTGCAATGATCGCACGACCGGCGCGAGTGCGCATCCGCGCGCGGAAGCCGTGGACCTTGGCGCGGCGGCGATTGTTGGGCTGAAATGTGCGCTTGCTCATAATGAAACTCCGTGACTTTTGGAAAAGATCCCCGTGACTCTAGGTCACGAGAAAGTCGGTTTTGGGCAAGCAAGAAAGGAGCTGCCGCCCATACAAGGTACTTAGTTTACGCCGTTATCGGTTTCGCGTCAAAGCCAGGGGCATTCTATGGACATTTGGTGTCTCGACACAAATGGGAACTCCTGTGGATAATTCGCCAAAAGAGGCATATTCGTGCGATTCTTGGGTACACTCATCTGTGGATAACCCAATGTTTAGGGATGGGTTTGAACCTTACCAAGAAGAAGCACATGTCTGACGAAGAACTCTACGAACTCTGGGAAGAGATCAAGCTTCACGTGAACGCTGATGCATCCGTTGGCCCTGTTTATGGAGCCCAACTCACGTTAGCGACTCCACGTGGAGTTGCCGCTGGAACTCTGTATCTTGCGGTGCAGTCTGACTTCACACTGAAACTTCTCGACGGCAGGCTGCGTCCTCCCATCATGTCCGCGCTCGCCAGTGTGCCTTCCGTTGAGAGCATCAATAACTTTGTGGTAATCGTCGATGAGGATGCGGTCCCAGCTCCCGAGCCCGCGCGCAGCGAGCGGCATCAAGTAGAACAATCTGAACCCTTCATTCCTTCAGCAACGAGACTTGAGCGACCCACACAAGAGCCACGAAGTCGGCACGCTGCGAGTGAACCTACAGAAAAGCCGCATCTCAATGAGAAGTACGACTTTGATTCATTCGTTATTGGCCAATCCAATCGTCTCGCGCACGCAGCCGCGTTAGCGGTCGCTGAATCTCCTGCTCAGGCCTATAATCCTCTTTTCATTTACGGTGATTCGGGCCTCGGGAAAACACACCTGCTTCACGCCATCGGTCACTATGTTCGCGAGCTGTTTCCTGAAGTGCGTGTGCGTTACGTGAGTTCGGAAGACTTTACGAATGATTTCATCAACTCCATTGCAAATAACCAGGGAGCACAGTTCCAAGAACGCTATCGCAGCGTTGATGTATTGCTTGTAGACGATATTCAGTTCCTTGAGGGCAAAGCTGAAACCCAGGAGGCGTTCTTTCACACCTTCAACACGCTCCATGGACACAACAAACAGGTTGTCATTACGAGCGATGTTCAGCCAAAGCAGCTCCGTGGCTTTGAAGAACGTATTACTTCACGGTTCGAGTGGGGATTGCTTACTGATATTCAAGCCCCAGATCTAGAAACTCGAATTGCAATCCTTCGGAAGAAGGCGCAACGAGAACGCCTGGAGGTCGATGATTCCATTTTGGAGTTCATCGCTTCAAAGTTCTCGTCGAACATACGAGAACTCGAAGGAACACTGATCCGCGTAACCGCCTATGCGAATCTCACGCGGCAACACATAGATATGGCCTTGGTGCAAAGTGTTCTCAAGGATCTCATTTCTATTGATGCCGACAACGAGGTGCAGCCAACAGACATCATTAGTTGTGCGGCCGAGTACTTCGATCTTTCGGTCGATGACCTGTATGGTCCTTCTCGTTCACAGCAGATTGCACTTGCTCGCCAGATTGCGATGTATCTCTGTCGAGACCTCACCGCACTCTCTCTGCCGAAGATCGGTGATCTGTTCGGAGGAAGAGATCACACCACTGTCATGTATGCACATCGCAAGATTACGAAGCTCATTGCGGAACGCCGGTCGGTCTACAACCAAGTGACGGAACTCACCACACGGGTGCGGCAAAGAGCCCGCTAATCCTCCACAACTCACACAGCCCTGTGGATAACTGGGGATAACTTCCACATTATTGTGGATCATTGGCTGTCCGCTGTGGAATGTGCGATTTCGAGTTGATTCGCATGATCATGCGGGTGTCAGGCTATCCACGCCTCTCAAACAACTCACAACGATGTAGTTTCTTACGAACTCATAGCCTCTTCGAAGTTATCCACAGTTTCCACAGCCCTTATTACTATTACAAGTTTCTTATTGAATTCATGTAACTCGATCACATCCTCGTTGCAATGAGTCAGGTGACGCGAGACATCAAATTGTGCAAAGATTGTGGGGCTAGTGCCAGGTGCACGGTCGAATGGAGTATTGATGCGATTCACTGTCAATCGAGACGTGTTCAGCGACGCTGTGTCGTTCGCGGTGAAACTTCTTCCTCAGCGTCCAACTCAACCCCTCTTGAGTGGTGTCTTGTTGCATGCTGACGGAGATGAACTCACGATCTCCTCATTCGACTACGAGGTCTCAGCCCAAACAGGTATTTCTGCTGCGGTTACCGAAGGGGGCCGCGCCCTTGTTTCGGGTCGACTACTCGGCGAGATCGCTCAGCGGCTCCCACACGCTGACGTGCAGGTGGCCCTCATTGATAGTCGAGTAGAGGTACGCTGCGGAAGCGCGACTTTTACACTTCCTGCTATGCCGGTAGAGGAGTACCCTCAAGTCCCACAGGTTGACGCAACCTCCGGCGCGGTTCCTGCCGAAGATTTCGCTGACGCCGTTGCACAAGTTTCTCTTGCAGCTTCTCGAGACGACGTCACACCAGTGATTACTGGCGTTCAGTTTGAGATCTCGGAGAATGTGCTCACCCTGACGGCAACTGACCGTTATCGAGTCGCTACCCGTAGCCTTGATTGGGAGGACCGCGGTGCTGGCGAGCACCTCACCGCACTTGTGCCATCTAAGATTGTCACTGAGGTTGGTAAGACTTTCTCGAATGACGGAGAAGTTCGCATCACCATTGTGAAAGATGGAGAGCGCGAACTTATCGCTTTCAGTGGCGGCAGTAAGACTGTCACTTCGTTGCTCATCAAGGGGAACTACCCCCCGGTTGGCAGGCTGTTTCCTGAGTCGATTGAGAATTACGCCGTTGTGAACACTGGTGATCTTGTGGAAGCCGTTGGTCGTGTTGGCCTGGTGCTCGAACGCGAAGCCGCCCTACGTTTCTCGTTTTCCGAGGGCACAGTCATGCTTGAGGCTGCTGGTACCGAATCCGCTCAGGCCGTAGAGAATGTGGATGTTCACCTGGTCGGTGATGAGATCGTCGTTTCGCTTAAGCCACAGTTCTTGCTTGATGGTCTCCGCTCTACGCGCGCGGAGTTCACGCGGATCGCGTTTACCCGCACTGATAACCCGGGCAAGCCGGGCCCCGTACTCATCACCAGTCAGCGGAGCAGGGAAGACGCTGACGAAGCAAGTTTCCGATACCTGCTTCAGCCAAATCTATTGTTGAGATAGCTGTATGAGGGTCGCTCATTTATCGCTTGGCGACTTTCGCAACTATAAGACAGCTGAGTTGCCGCTTCAGGCGGGTCCGAATCTGCTCGTAGGTCGCAATGGGCAAGGCAAGACGAATCTTGTCGAGGCTATCGCTTATTTCTCGACTCTTCGATCACACCGAGTGACACAGGATGCGGCGATGATTCGAGCTGGCATGCCTTCTGCGACACTGCGGATGCGCGTAGCGTCTGGTGAGCGAGAAGTTGTGCTGGAGGCGCAACTCAATAGGGTTGGTGCGAATAGAGCTCAGATCGGCGGGAACGTGGTTCGATCGAGAGAGCTTACCCGTTGGTTCGCCTCGGTTACTTTTGCTCCTGAAGACCTTGCGATTGTACGTGGTGAACCCTCTGTGCGTCGTAGATTTCTCGATGACGCACTGACGACCCGGCTACCGGTAGCGGCAGGAGTGCTCGCAGATTACGAACGGGTGGTTCGTCAGCGTACTTCGTTATTGAAGTCTTTCCGCGCGGTTCCGCCAGGAAAGTCGGGCCAGTTACCAGCGCTTGATATTTGGGATGATCAACTTGTTGAACATGGAGTGAGCATCATGCTCGCCCGCCGCGAGTTTGTCAGGGATCTCACTGAACCACTGAATCAGGCCTATTCGCACCTCGTTCACAATGACCACTCACCTCGGGTTGGGTTGAGCGAGTCGGTTGTCGAGATGACCTCTGACGTTTCACGTGAAACGTCAGAGGTCATCGGTGTTGAGAATGTTTCACGTGAAACGCTCGTTGATCAGTTTCGAGAAGCACTCGCCCTGGTAAGAACACGCGAACTCGAGCGAGGGGTCACTCTAGTCGGCCCCCACCGAGATGATCTTGTCTTTTCGCTGAATGACCTCGCGGTGAAAGGTTTCGCGAGTCACGGCGAGTCTTGGTCGTTTGCCCTATCCTTGAAGATCGCTCTTGCCAACATCCTGCGTTCGGAGTCATCAGCCGGCGATCCGGTCATTATTCTTGACGATGTATTCGCCGAACTCGATCTCGGTAGACGCGAAAGACTCATGACGCTTGTTGGAGACTTTGAACAGGTTATTGTCACGGCTGCGGTTGCGGAAGACGTGCCGTCACAATTGCCGTGGCATCGCATCGAGGTGGATGCAGGTGAGTTGTCTGGGGGAGGCGCGAGTTGACACAGACATCAGGAGAGAGCTTTGTTGCTGCGGCATATTTGCGCGCAAAAAGCGTATGGCGCGGCAGAGTGCAGCGCCGTCAGCGGCGAATCGCTGCTGAGGAGAAGGGAAAATCAGCGCCCTTTGGAAAGGGGCGAGAGCCGAATCCGCTCGGTTCAGTGTTGTATTCGGTTGTTCGTGACATGGGGTGGTCTGTGGAATTGGATCAGGCCCGAATCATTGAAGACTGGGCAGAGTTTGTTGGCCCTCCGACGTCAGAGCACACTCGAGTACTTGGGATCTCCCGGGGAGTGCTTGAGGTTCAATGTGATTCGACAACCTGGGCGACTGAACTTCGTCGCTTGAGAGGCGAAATGCTGACGAGGTTGCTTTCCGAGTACCCAAATGCCGAAATCCGGGACATGAGATTCCTCGCCCCAGGAGCTCCGAGCTGGCGACATGGACCGCGCGTAGTACCGGGCCGAGGACCGAGGGATACCTACGGATAGCGGCATTGAGAGCTACTTTCTCAACAGCACAGTGAATTTGGGGATCGATCCACCCGAAAAATCACCATTCAGAGGCCCGTAATCGCCCGTTAATGGGCCTATTTTTGATAGAGTGGGGTGGAAGTGTGCCCAGGGCTCAAAAACCCCCTGTGGTAAACGGGAAGAGTGTGCGTCACAATATGAATTCAGAACAGGCCGCAGAAGAATACGGCGCGGGGGCAATTCAGGTTCTTGAGGGACTTGAGGCAGTTCGTAAACGACCGGGAATGTATATCGGTTCAACTGGACCTCGCGGTCTTCACCATCTCGTTTACGAAATTGTAGACAACTCAGTTGACGAAGCGCTCGCCGGATATTGTGACACCATTAACATCACCATTCTCGAGGATGGTGGCATCAAGGTTGTCGATAACGGTCGCGGTATTCCCGTGGATGAGCATCCGACTGAGGGGCGTTCCACTGTTGAGGTGGTGCTGACTGTTCTCCACGCGGGTGGAAAGTTCGGCGGTGGTGGATACGCCGTCTCGGGTGGTCTGCACGGCGTCGGCTCCTCGGTCGTCAATGCACTCTCGAGCCGCTTTGAGGTAGGGGTCTGTCGGCAAGGTTTCACGTGGAACATGTCGTTCACTGATTCAGTTCCAGACGCGCCGCTCGCTCAGGGGGAGTCAACGGACGAAACAGGAACGACGATCCGCTTCTGGCCAAGTCCCGAGATTTTCGAGATCGTCGAGTTTGACTATGCAACGCTTCGCACCCGATTCCAGCAAATGGCATTTCTTAACAAGGGGCTGCGACTCACGCTTCGAGACGAGCGGCAACAAGAACCGGTCGAGAATGATGAGGGTGAACTTGTCACCCCACCACCTCTCACCGACGAGTTCATGTATGAGAAAGGCATTGAAGACTACGTTCACTACCTCAACTCGGCAAAACGCGCCGAGCTCGTAAATGAAGAGATCATCTCGTTCGAATCTGAGGACACTGAGCGCCAAATCTCTGCCGAGATTGCTATGCAGTGGACCACCGCATATTCGGAGAGCGTGCACACGTATGCCAACACGATTAACACGCATGAGGGTGGTACCCACGAAGAGGGTTTCCGCGCGGCGCTCACTACGTTGGTGAATCGTTACGCACGAGAGAAGAACATCCTGCGGGACAAAGACGAAAATCTCTCGGGTGATGACGTTCGCGAGGGACTCACGGCGGTTGTTTCTGTGAAGCTTGGCGAACCCCAGTTTGAGGGACAGACAAAGACCAAGTTAGGCAACACGGAAGCAAAGGCTTTCGTGCAAAAGGTTGTCGGTGATCACCTGGGTGACTGGTTTGAACGCAACCCAGGGCCTGCCAAAGACATCATTCGTAAGTCGATCCAGGCCGCAACAGCCCGCCTCGCAGCACGAAAGGCGCGTGAGACCGCCCGTCGAAAGGGCTTGCTTGAGTCGGGCGGAATGCCCGGTAAGCTCAAGGACTGTTCATCGAAGGATCCGTCAGTCTCTGAGATCTTTATCGTTGAGGGTGACTCCGCGGGCGGATCGGCTGTGCAAGGGCGAAACCCCGAAACGCAAGCGATTCTTCCGCTCAGAGGCAAAATTCTCAACGTTGAGAAAGCTCGACTCGACAGGGCGCTGGGCAATGCCGAAGTTCAGGCAATGATTACCGCATTCGGGGCAGGGATCGGAGAGGACTTCAATCCCGAGAAGGCCCGCTACCACAAGATCGTGCTGATGGCCGATGCAGATGTCGACGGACAACACATCACGACACTCCTGCTCACATTGCTCTTCCGCTACATGCGTCCGCTCATCGATCTCGGTTACGTGTATCTCGCGCAACCCCCGCTTTACCGAATCAAATGGACAAACTCAGAACACGAGTATGCGTACACCGACGCCGAGCGTGATGCCCTCCTCAGCCAGGGCGCTGATGACGGAAAGCGACTGCAAAAGGAGAGCGGTGTGCAACGTTACAAGGGTCTCGGTGAGATGAACTACGAGGAGCTCTGGGAGACGACTATGAGCCCGGAGACCCGTACCCTTCGTCAAATCACGATGGACGATGCTGCCGCAGCAGACGAGATCTTCTCGACACTCATGGGCGAAGACGTAGAAGCTCGTCGAACCTTCATCCAGCAAAATGCGAAGGACGTGCGTTTCCTTGACATCTGAAAACGAGACTCCAGAGACCATCGCGGAGTACGACGAGCAGCAAGCAGAACTCGAAGCGAATCACGGCAAAATCGATCAGGTCGATCTGCAGCTCGAGATGCAGCGCTCATATCTCGATTATGCGATGAGCGTCATTGTTGGCCGTGCGCTTCCTGACGTGCGCGACGGTTTAAAGCCCGTGCATCGCCGTGTGATTTACACGATGTATGACGGTGGATATCGTCCCGACAAGGCGTTCTCAAAGTGCACTCGCGTGATTGGTGATGTCATGGGACAGTTTCACCCACACGGTGACAGTGCTGTCTATGATTCGCTTGTTCGCCTCGTTCAGCCGTGGGCGATGCGATACCCACTCGCCCTTGGGCAGGGGAATTTTGGTTCTCCCGGCAACGACGGCGCCGCCGCGCACCGTTACACCGAGACCAAGATGTCGCCGCTTGCCATGGAGATGGTGCGTGATATCGACGAGGACACAGTCGATTTCCAAGACAACTACGACGGTCGTACGCAGGAGCCGACGGTACTGACCGCTCGTTTCCCAAACCTCCTTGTCAACGGATCAGTTGGTATTGCCGTCGGCATGGCGACCAACATTCCGCCTCATAACCTCCGCGAGGTAGCAGAGGGCGCGAAATGGCACCTGGAGCATCCTGAAGCAACCCGTGAGGAGCTGCTTGAGGCGCTCATGGAGCGTATTTCGGGGCCTGACTTCCCAACCGGGGCGCAGATTCTCGGAACGAAGGGGATCCGCGACGCTTACCGCACAGGCCGTGGATCGATCACGATGCGTGCTGTCGTGAATATCGAGGAGATCCAGGGGCGTACCTGCCTCGTCATCACCGAGCTGCCGTATCAGGTCAACCCAGATAATCTCGCGGTGAAGATTGCGGATCTTGTGAAAGACGGCAAGGTTCAGGGCATCGCCGATATTCGAGACGAGACGAGTGGTCGTACCGGACAGCGTCTTGTAATCGTGCTCAAGCGCGATGCTATTGCCAAGGTTGTGCTGAATAATCTCTACAAGCACACGCAACTGCAAGAGAACTTTGGCGCGAACATGCTTGCGATCGTTGATGGTGTGCCGCGCACGCTGTCGATCGACGGCTTTATCACGAACTGGGTGAAGCACCAGGTAGAAGTTATTGTTCGCCGCACAAAGTTCCGGCTGAGAAAGGCCGAGGCCGAGGCGCATATTCAGAGGGGATACCTTAAAGCGCTTGACGCTCTTGACGAGGTAATCGCCCTCATCCGTCGCTCATCAACTGTCGATGATGCGCGCGAGGGCCTCATGCAACTCCTCGAAGTCGATCAGATTCAGGCGGATGCGATTCTCGCGATGCAGCTGCGACGACTCGCAGCACTGGAACGACAGAAGATTCTCGATCTCGCAGCAAAGCTCGAGGCGCAGATAAAGGAGTACGAGGGAATCCTCGAATCTCCCGCACAGCAGCGAACTATCATCATCGAGGAACTCACTGAACTTGTCACTCGCTACGGAGATGATCGTCGCACAACAATTCTGCACGGTTATGACGGCGACATGTCGATGGAAGACCTCATTCCCGAAGAGGAAATGGTGGTTACCGTCACGCGTGGTGGCTATGTCAAGCGCACTCGCATCGACAATTATCGCTCCCAGCATCGAGGCGGAAAGGGCGTTCGTGGTGCACAGCTCCGTGCAGATGACATCATTGAACACTTCTTCGTAACGACCACTCATCACTGGCTCTTGTTCTTCACGAATACTGGCCGCGTCTATCGAGCAAAAGCATACGAAGTAGCTGAGGGAGGTCGCGACGCAAAGGGCCAACACCTCGCCAATTTGCTCGCGCTCGCACCTGACGAACAGGTCACGCAAGTATTGGATCTTCGTAACTACGAGGCGGCGAGCTATCTCCTGCTCGCGACACGTGATGGTCTTGTAAAGAAGACACCACTCACTGAATACGACACCAACCGCACTGGTGGCATCATTGCGATCAAATTGCGTGAGGGTGACGAACTCGTGCAAGCGCTTGTAGCTGAGGCCGACGACGACATTCTGCTCATCTCAAAGCACGGTATGTCGATTCGTTTTACTGCGTCAGATCAGGCTTTGAGGCCAATGGGGCGCTCCACGAGTGGAGTTCGCGGAATGAATTTCCGAGAAGGGGATTCTTTGCTCGCTGCCTCACGCCTCACCGACGGAGAGGGATTCGTCTTCGTCGTCACCGAGGGCGGGTATGCCAAACGAACCGCGGTCGACGAGTACCGGGTGCAACAGCGCGGCGGATACGGAATCAAGGTCGCGAAGCTTGACGAAGACCGGGGCAATCTCACCGGCGGTTTCATCGTCGATGAGACTGATGAGGTGCTCTGCGTGCTCGCAAGCGGTAAGGTTGTTCGGTCCGATGTCGCCGAGGTGCCGGCAAAGGGTCGAAACACCATGGGAGTGGTGTTCGCCAGGTTCCCAGAGGGGGATCGTATTATTGGGATCGCCCGAAATACCGAACGCGGTCTTGATGAGGCGGACTCCGCGGAGTCCAATTCGGAGAACTCCGAAGACAAGGAACACGTGAATGAGTAACACAGTCGCAGACAGGCTCGCAAAGAAAACGCGCAAGAAAGCGCCCGCAAAACAGGTACGCCTCAAGCTCGTCTATGTGGACTTCTGGTCGGCAGTAAAGTTCTCGTTCCTCGTTTCAATCTGTCTCGCCATTGTGGGAATTGTCGCGGCGATTCTCGTGTATGTGGTGCTGCAGACAACTGGCGTATTCGGAAGAATTGACGCTCTCTTCATGGACATTGTTGGCGAGGAAAACAGCCTGATGAACTTCATCGGCTTTCCGCAGGTCGCATTCTTCTCGGTAGTGGTAGGTATTCTGAACACAATCGTCGGCACCGTACTCGGAGCGATCGGATCATTGATTTACAATCTGCTCGTTCGGGTACTGGGTGGATTCCAACTCGGGTTCACCAGCAACTAGAGGCAATTCGTCGCTTTCGATTTCGCAATTTCTCTTGGAACCGGTAGAGTAATTGCTTGGTCAAGGGGCTATAGCTCAGGTGGTTAGAGCGCTTCACTGATAATGAAGAGGTCCCAGGTTCAAGTCCTGGTAGCCCCACCAAACGACACACGGGCAGTTGAGAAATCGACTGCCCGTTGTTGTTTTCGGTGGTTGGTACGTAGGTTCGTTGGTTCGTAAGTTCACTACTGACAACACGAGAACGAACCGGCAGGCAACTGCTCCGCTAGCGACATGCGACTTCCATGAACTCACGTGCCCACGCATGCACGGTGTGGCCAAGAACCTGCTCGCGAAGTGACCGCATTCGGCTTTCCATCTCCTCATCACTCATCGTGAGCGCCCGCCGCATACCTTCAGTGACTTGCGATGGCGATCGAGGATCCACAATGAGTGCAGTATCGAGCTCATCTGCGGCCCCAGCTTCGCTGCTCAGCACGAGCACACCGGCATTATCAACTCGCGATGCGGCAAACTCTTTCGCGACAAGGTTCATCCCGTCGCGAAGCGGTGTCACACACATGACATCGGCTGAGAGAAAGAGTTCGATGAGCTCCGGCAGGGAATACGAACCGGTGAGATTCACGATGGGGATGTAGTTCGTCGTACCGAATTGCGTGTTGACTTCTGCCGTCGCAGTTCGGACGCGAGCGTCGTAGTCCCGGTATGCGGGTATTGCCTCCCTGGTAGGAGTGAGCACCTGCACGAGGGAGGGGAGTGGCCCCTGTTCCTCCCACGTGCCGAGGAGCGTCGAGAACGCCTCGATGCGTTCGATGATGCCTTTGGTGTAGTCGATCCGATCCACACCGAGAAGCATCGGCCGATCTGGGATCCCGAGCCGTTGACGCATGACAGCGCCTGTGTTCGAAGCGAGTTCACGACCCGCTTCGTGGAGTATCGGAGCCGTGTCGATTGAGATCGGGAATGCGTGAACTGCAGGTGATGAGCGCGGACTCAGCAGCTCAATGCTTGACCGGAGGTGTTGCGCATCACGTTCGCGCTGTGTGCCGATGAGGTGAGCAGCGCTGAGCCCGGTGATGAGGTCTGATGCCCAGGGCTTCGTGGCAAGGTACGAGGGATCGGGGAATGGGATATGGAGAAAGAGCGCTACGCGTAGGTCGGGTCGAAGTGAGCGAAGCAGGTCGGGGAGGAGAAGCAAGTGGTAGTCCTGCACCCAGACAAGTGCACCGACGCTTGCAACCTCTGCAATTCGCTCAGCGAACGCGCGATTGACTTCGCGATAGGCCTCTTGCCAGCTCTCGGCACCGCTCGAAACAGCAGAATGCGTCTCGTATTCCCCGAGGCCGTGAAACACCGGCCAGAGCACCTGATTCGCAAATCCTTCGTAGTAACGCTCGTACTGTTCGCGTGAGGTGCTCACCGCAACAAGCCGCTGGCCGTCGACGACAAACGGCTCTGCGGGTGCGTCCCCGCGCCAACCGACCCAGGTGCTTCCCGTCGCGGCTGAGACCGGAGCGAGCGCGCTCACAAGACCACCTGACGTCAGCGTCGACGCATCTGTGCTCACCGGAAGCCGGTTTGCGACAATGAGCACTTCTCTCAGGATCGCCGCCTTCCCTCACGACAGGACATCTTGCCCAAATTGCATCCTATGCCTAATCTGGGGCTACGAGCCTGCTTCAACACACTCGACCACGAAGGAGTGATGAGATGACAGGAATAGTGATTATCGGCGGCGGTCTCGCGGCAGAAAGAGCCGCACGAACCGTGCGAGAACTTGCGTATTCGGGTGAGGTGACAATCCTCGCGGACGAAGCGCATTTTCCGTACGAGCGGCCACCGCTCTCGAAGGACGTGCTTCAAGGAAAGAGCGAGCCAAACAGCGTCTATCTGAAGCCTGAGGATTGGTACGCCGAACAACGCATAGACGTTCGCACCGGCGCAAGCGTGAGCGCGATCCACACTGACGCAAAAGAGGTAACGATCGACGAGACAGAGCGTCTGTCGTACGACAAGTTGGTCATTGCAACCGGGTCTCGTGCTCGCACACTCAACATCGACGGTCACGATCTTGCGGGAGTACACACGCTTCGCACTGTGGACGAGAGTACGGAGCTTTACGAGGCACTCAAATCGGGCAACCGCCAGGTTGTCGTTGTCGGATCGGGGTGGATCGGAATGGAGGTCGCGGCATCGGCACGCACGCTCGGTAACGACGTCACCATTGTGGCTCGGGGAAGCGTGCCGCTTTCGGCTGCCCTCGGAGACAAGCTCGGCACTGAGTTTCGGCGCCTCCACGAGTCGCACGGCGTGAAGTTTGTCATGAACGCGGTGGTGGATCGCATCGTCGGCGAAGGCCGAGTCGAGGGCGTAGAGGTGGACGGCGAGACGATTCCGTCAGATCTTGTGGTCATCGGGGTCGGGGCAGTGCCGAACACTGAGCTCGCGGAGTCGGCAGGAATCGCGGTGGACGATGGGATCCTCGCCGATGCGTCTTTCCGCACAAGCGCGACTGACGTGTTCGCAATCGGTGATGTTGCGAACGTTGCCCATCCGATTGCCGGTCGTAGACTTCGGAGCGAGCACTGGGCGAACGCACTCAACCAGGGAAAGGCTGTTGCGCGAGCACTCACTGGTGAGACGGTGAGTTACGACGAGATTCCGTACTTCTACACCGATCAGTTCGAGCTGGGTATGGAGCTCTCTGGCTACCCACATCTCATGAAAGACGCAAAAATAGTAGTGCGCGGCGATCTCGCTTCGCACGAGTACATTGCATTCTGGGTGAGAGAGGGGAGTGTCATCGCCGGCATGAACGTGAATATTTGGGATGTGAATGAGACGGTGCAGAAGCTCATTCGTAGAGAGCACGCGATTGACGAGACGCGCCTTGCTGATACAAGCGTCAAGCTAGAAGATCTGGTCACCGAGTGATCGTCACTCCGAAGATCACTGCGCCGATCCACAATCTCGGCGGCAGCGACATCGATTTCCGAGAAAAGGTCGCCGTCATGGCGATCGTGAATCGAACACCCGACTCGTTCTATGACCGAGGTGCCACATTCGAACTCGATACGGCGGTACAGGCTGGGGTGCGCGCATTCGAACACGGCGCAGATCTGCTCGATGTGGGCGGCGTGAAATTCGCTCCGGGGCCACCCTTGTCGGTCGAAGATGAGGCCGATCGGGTCGTGCCGTTCGTGCGCGAGCTCGCCTCACACGGGCCCGTGAGTGTCGATACGTTCCATCCGGAGGTTGCCCGACGCGCGATCGCGGCGGGTGCGGCCGTGGTGAACGACACGACGGGCTTGCACGACCCCGCGATGGCAGATGTCGTCGCCGACAGTGACGCGCTCCTCGTTATCGCGCACAGTGTGGCGAAGCCGCGAACGCGCCTCGTTGGTCCCATGTACGAGAATGTGGTGACAGACGTGCGGGAGTTCCTCGAGTCTCGGGTTGATCTTGCGCTCGCGCATGGTGTTCGTCCAGAGCAGATCATTGTGGATCCAGGCCACGACCTCAATAAGAACACCCTGCACAGCCTCGAGATCACTCGTAAGCTCGAGGAGTTTGCAACCATGGGATACCCCTTGCTCGTCGCGCTCTCGAACAAAGACTTCATTGGCGAATCACTGCGTCGGGAACGCAGTGAGCGGTTGCCTGGTTCGCTTTCGAGTGCCGTGTGGTGTGCGACGCAGGGGGCGCGCATCGTTCGGGTGCACAATGTGCCGGAAACGGTCGACGCGATCCACATGTTCGAAGCTATCCAGGGTTGGCGGCTGCCAGCGTACTTGCGCCACAACATGCCAATTGTCGGAGCAGAGGAACGCCCGTCTGAGGCAACGACCCAATCTGTGACTAGAGAGGTGTCTGTGTGATTGAATCGAAGCAACTCGATTGGTGGAGTGCGTACCCGCTCCCCGTTCCAGGCGCTCCACACGTACGCATGAACTTCGTGTCAAGTGCTGATGGGGCGGTCACGATCGACGGTCGAAGTGGCGGACTCGGTGGTCACCACGATCGTGAGCTCATGAAGGTGCTCCGCACGCTCTGCGACGTCGTACTTGTCGGCGCCGGCACCGTCCGCGCTGAGGGGTACGGCGGTCTTAATCTTTCCGCGGAGTACGCAGATCGCCGCGAATCGCTTGGGCTCTCGAGAGTGCCGCGCATGGCGATCGTAAGCGGGCTACTCGACCTCAGCCCGGACATGTCGGTCTTCACGAAAGCAGAGAGTAAGCCGATCGTCTTTGCACGCGCAGACGCGCCCGCATCGCGGCGCGAGAATCTCGAGTCGGTAGCCGATGTGGTGGCGCTCGGCGAGGGTGACCTCGATCTCCACGCAATGATCCACCATCTTGCGGACACGGGTCTTGGTCGCATTCTGTGTGAGGGCGGCCCGACACTCTTTGGCTCTTTGCTCGATGCGGATCTCGTGGACGAGGTCTGCCTCACCGTTTCTCCGCATTTTGTCAGCGGACAGGCTCCCCGCATTGCGCATTCGAGTGTGGAACGTCCGCGCGACTACCGAGTCGCAAGCCTGCTGAGCGACGATGAGAGCTTCGTGTTTCTGCGCTACGAGCGCGCTACTTTCGGTGAAACAGCGCCGTAACGATTGCGAGCACTGCGCCAACTGCCGTATCTGTCACGCGCTCGAGTGCAGAGGCGACGAAGTCGCTGTTCGTTGAGACGGATGTGGTGATGAGGAGCACCAGCGGTGTAATCATGGTGAGCGCGAGTGCGTAGTTTCTTACTACTACGAGCTCTATCGCGAACTGTAAGGCGCCGATGAGCAGCGCCAGCAACAACGGATACGCGCCCGCGGGTGCGATGAGCATGAACGCGAGTGCGCCGATAAATGTGCCAACCATGCGGTGCAAACCGCGCTGGAGTGAGAAGTGTCGCCCCCCGACCAGGCCAACTACGGCAATACTCGCGCACACTGTCCAGTAGGCGTGCCCCTGATCCAGCCAGATGAGACTCACCGCGGTGCCGACTGCTGAGGCGAACGCGATGCGCACGATGAGAATCAGCTCTTCAGAACCGAACCATGGCCCCGGGAGCAGCTCGCGCAGAGGCCTCATGGTGAGTCGTCGCTGTGAGGGGAGTATCACCGGCAGAATGGCGAGGACGTAGGCGAAGAGCGATCCACCGCACATAGCCGCGAGAAACACGAGTGGATCGCTTGCTCGAACACCGCTGGTGACGGCGGTGACGTTCGACGCGAGACCGTACGCAAGCACAAAGAAGACTGGGCCCGGCGGACCGACTCGAAAGCCGAAGCAGAGCGCCGAGGTCGATACGGCGACGAATACGAGTCCGACTGCAAACGCCCACGGCCACGGGGTGAGCAGCACGCCGAGCAGCGCGCTGAGCAAGAGTGCCGCGAAAACGAACGGGAGCACCTTGGCGCGCTCTTTGGCGTTCGCCTGCGCCGCAAACAGTGCGATGAACGCGCCAGCCGCGGTTTGCAGGCCGATCTCTTGATGCCCGAGCAGCGTGAGCACGAAGAGCGGAACGGCAATCGCGAGACCCGCGCGGGTCGCGACTCCGTATCTCGGCGGCCCGGGTTGCGGCAGGGTGACGAGGCTGCGGAACGCGCCCATCACGACGCTCGCACGACCTGCTCTACCTGAGTCACCCACGTCAACTACTGTACTCATCGCCTCCCACCACCTCGATTTGTACCTGTCGTGACATCCCGCTATAGTAGTCAAGTCCGAACAACGGCTTTACGGCCGAGGTTTGGAGAGAGACACAGAGTGTCACTCGGGTCCTTAACTCAGTTGGTAGAGTGCCTGCTTTGCAAGCAGGATGTCGGGAGTTCGATTCTCCCAGGATCCACCAACTAATAGCCCTCAACTTCCTAGAGAAATCAACGGAGTTGGGGGCTTTTTTAGTTTCCAGTGTTGCTCTCTGACAACATATTGACAACAACTGCAGAGGCTCTTGCCTGATCGAGGGCGCTTGCAACGTCATCAAGATCGTCATCGAACAAGTCTGCGTACGTGTCGAGAGTCATCGCAGCTGAGGCATGGCCCAACATCCTCTGCACCGCCTTTACGTTCGCCCCTGCACTGATCGCTAACGATGCAGCAGTGTGGCGGAGATCGTGCGGTGTGACTCGAGGGAATATCGGCGGTGGAGTTTCATGCCGTTCAATCGCTTGTTCCGCAAGCTCCGTGTCAACAGCTATCAGACGATCAACTGCACGGCTAAACCAACCTGAGCCCGTTCTAGGCAGCGGCAAGTAGGTTTTACCGTCACCAAACACAATGCCGTCGGCAGACTTTCCTTCGAGAAGCTGCTGAATCTCTTGATCAAGAAACGCGGGGTACGGCACCGATCTGGCCTCGTGCGTTTTAGGTGTGCCAACTTCGTTGAGGGAACCGACTGTGACAGCATTCTGTACGACGTTTACGCGACGCTTCACGGTGTCTATGTGTTCGACGTGCAGACCAGACATTTCGCCCCACCGTAGCCCCGTATAGGCCAGGAATCGCACGACAGTCGGCTTTGATGACTCAGCCGCTAGGCGTTCAACCTGGACATGGGAGAGGTAGGCTTTCTTCTTTGCCTTCTTCTTAGGCAGTGTGATTCCTCGAGCAACATTCTTTGCGACTCGTTGGTCCTTTACTGCACCGTCGAGTATTGAAGCGAGGATGCCGTGAGCGCGCAGCACGACAGTCGCTGACTTCTCCGCAGCAAGCCCAGATACCCATGACTGAACTTCGCTATGTCGGATGCTCGAGACTTTCCGTTCTCCCCATTTTGGTTTGACGTGTACTCGCCAGGCGGTCTCAAAGCTGAGGTAGCTCGATGGTTTCACTACAGCTTTCTGAGTGCGTAGCCAGTCGGCAGCGAGGGTGCTGATTAGTGTGCTTCCGTCAGACTGGCTTATGTACTCGCCCCGTCCCTTTGCCACCTCCACTTCCGCGAGGCGCTTCTCTGCGTCGCGCTTGCGTGTGAAGCCGCGTTCGGTGGTTTGCTTGTTATCTGGCCGTCGATAGACAATCTTGTAGACCTTCTCACCGGCGGCGTTTCGATAAAGATAGACACTACCCATCAGAGCGCTTTCCGGGGCAGAGCTAACCGCTTCCTGACTTCTTCGATTGTCATGCCTTCAGGGGATTCGAGCACTGGTTCTGCATCGAGTAACCCCGCTGTTCTGGCTGATGCCGCAAGCCTTGTTGCCGTGCTGTGGCTGACTCCGAGCACATCGGCTACAAGCTTTAGTGGACGTGCACCGACGAGGGTTGCGTATGTGTAAAGCACTGCAGTGTCTTGAATGACTTCATCTTTTGACCTGCCTTTGGCTTTGGGGATATTTTCGATCGCTGATTCCGCGTCGATGAGCTTCCCGCTTTCTGGGTCGAGAAAATGACGCCACGGTGGTGAACCTCGATGAGGATCAAGCGTCGGTCGGGTCTGAGTTCTCTGTGAACTCGTGTCCGCCGGATAGCCCTCCATCGAATCCACCCGAGGTGACGAAAACACCGGTGAGTCAGTTTAAGGCGCCACAACCCGCGATGCTCGTGGAAACGGGTGCCGCGAGTGCAGCGGATGCAGGTGAAGCGTCTGGTTCCATCGAGGCGGCTGCGCTGCTGCTCTTCGCGAGCGGATTAGCGCTCGTCGCAACCGGCACCCATCGCATGAGGAGAAGCCGGAGGTAGTCGCAGCTACGAGTTCGGGGGCCGCGCCGCACCGGCGTCGGTCCCCGAATCACGTATATAGGAGGGATTATGTGGGCCAGCTATTGGCAAGCTTGGTGAGAAGTCGTGCGAGTTCAACCTGTTCGTCGTCTGTGAAACTCTCCAGCGCAGTGTTCAGCGACTCGCGCTGATGATTGCGAATGCCGTGTGCGAACCGCAAGCCTTGTTCGGTGAGGGCTATCCGCGTGCGTCTCGCATCATCAGGATCGGCTTCGCGCGCGAAGAGGCCCCGCGCGACCCCCTGTTGCACAAGTCGAGAAGCCCTCGGTTGATCCACCCCGACAGCATCAGCGATCTCATTGACCCCAAGCGGCTCCTTCGCCTTCGCGAGTGCCTCGATTGTGCGCACGATCGCTGGCGGGCCGCCGAGTCCGCGAGAAAGACGCGGATCGCCCGCGTACGGTTCTGGTGAGCGCCGTCCGGGCCCGCCGCCACGTCGCGTGAAGCGCTCGTCGTGTGGGCCCTGACCGTCTGATCCACCGCCGCCGTGCACGCCGCCGCGCCCGCCGTGTTCACGGCCGAGCCGTGGATCGGTATGGCTATCGTGCGACGGGCGACCCTGTAGCCCACGACGTCGACTTCGAAGCCGGCCGAGTGCCTCGCCAATGAGCGCAGCGGGATCGAGTGGTTGATCTGGCACCGAGCCGCCCGAGTTCTCATCGTTCACAAAAATAACCTTACATGCCACTTGACATATATTGACTATTCATGTCATGATACATATACATGTAATATGACAAGTAAGGAACTATCGACACTATGAATAGCAATAGATTTCATCAACACCACTGCAGTTCTGACCGATTCGATCGCGGGCCACATGCCAAGCGTCATGGGCGCGGCGAAATGCGCAACGAGCGATTCGTGAACTCACCTGAGGACCGGCCAGAGCGAGGTGGGCGGCGGCCTGAACCTGGCGCCAGACGAAACCACCGTTTCAGCGAACAGCTACGGCGTGCCTTCGAGCGCGGCTTTGAAGCCGGCTTCGCCCGAGGAAGCTCAGCGGTGTAACCCCGCAGTGAGCTCTTCGACCAATGCAGCGAGGTGACCGTTCGCCGATTTCACCTCTTGGTGAAGTCGGGAGCGTGTCACCTCGCTCCAGTCTCGTTCGGCCTCGAGTGAGGCGTCGCGAACCACGTCGAGTTGCCAGGCGATTGAGCCGATACGACCGAGCACTTTCTCATTCTCGCCACTCGAGGCGAGAAACGGCGCCCACCGACTGAGCACGTTTGCGAGTCGGTTGCGCTCATCGACAACGAGGCGGCGAAGGTGCTCGAGTTCACCAGTGGGAGCCTCCGTACCCGGGGACTCCGTATTTACGGCAGGTAAGGATCGCGCCACAATCTCACCAAGCGAGATATCACTCGTCTCTTCGTCTGCGAGCACATGCAAGAACTCGGAGTAGGCAATGCGTGTGACCGGTGCCCATCGCCTCGCGGCATTGCGAGCCATCACGCGGTCGAGAACCAATACGGTGAGGAAGAACATGAGCAACCCGGCGGCAATGCCGGAAATGATGACCAGGTCTTCCCACACGCCCGTAGCAACATCGAGCCATACCACCACGACCACGAGCGCGCACGCACCGACGGCAAGTGCAATTCGCTGAGCCCGTACCCGTGATGAACCCTGTGGCATGCCTACACCATAGCCCGGCGGCGGGGCGTTGGCGCACGAGGAACTCCTGTAATCGAGGGCGCACTCATAGAATTGCGGCATGGCAACCTGGGTCCCCGACTACCTCGGCACCGGTTTTGAGCAGACCACGTTCGAGCTTGCTCATGATCAAGACGTCGATTCGCAGGCGGCCGCTTCGCCAGCGGCAGAGCTCGTCGCCACACTCGTGCGTTCACTCCCTGCGCGACGCAGTTGGTGGCACAGGCTGATTCGCAAGACGAGGGAATTTGAGGAGATCGACGTGCTGTACGTGCACGGCTGGTCTGACTACTTCTTTCAGAAGGAGTTCGCGTCGTTCTGGACGAGCAGGGGCGCGAGGTTCTTCGCCCTCGATCTCAGACGTTACGGGCGAAGCCTTCGAGAGAACCAGGTTCCCGGATATGCCACGAATCTCGAGGAGTATGACACCGAGATTGATCTCGCGGTGGCCGAGATCCGGTCGGGCCAAGAGAGCCATGATCAAGGTAAGCCTCGACGTAAGTTGCTGCTGGTCGGTCACTCGACCGGGGGTCTCGTACTCAGCCTGTGGGCCGCTCGACACCCGGGCATGGCCGATGCGCTCGTGCTCAACAGTCCGTGGCTCGAGTTTCAGCTGGCTGCTCGAGGGCGGCAACTCCTCACTCCCATTGTGCGACTCGGGGCACGGTATTCTCCGCTCGACTCGACACCGCTGCTCGATCATGGCTTTTATTCTCGGGCGCAGGCAGAGGTCGGACCGCGTAACGAACTCGATGCGGTGAATGTTGACTGGAGACCTGAGCAGGTGCGAACCGTTCACAGTGGGTGGCTCGCGGCGGTGCTTGCAGGGCACGAGTTGGTGCACCGAGGTCTCGGGCTCGAAATTCCGGTCTGCGTATTGCTTTCTGCACGCTCCGTGTTTCCCACGAGGTGGAGCGAGGAACTCACTCGTGCAGATTCAGTGCTCGATGTCGACGAAGTCGCGAAAGCGGCGCTCAGGCTCGGTGAATCGGTAACCATTGAGCGGATCGACGGTGCCCTCCACGATATTTTCTTATCGGCCGAATCGCCACGACAACAGGCATATGAGCGTCTTGAGCGCTGGATGATCGGGTGGAAGGAAGCGACAGCGCGCAGCGAGCGATAGGCTCACTATATGGATCTTCGAGTGGCTGCATACGCTGTAATTGAGCGTCGCGGCAAGATCCTGCTCACTCATTGGCGTCGCGGTCATCTGCACGGATGGACGCTGCCGGGTGGCGGCATCGAAAGTGGTGAGGACCCGAGAGAGACTGTCGTCCGCGAAGTTCTCGAAGAGACCGGGCTTGTCGCGCGCACAGGGCGGCTGCTTGGCGTGGATTCACGTGTGATGGTGCGTGATGATGTGCCAGACGGCAGAACACCAGAGCTCCATACGATCCGAATTGTGTATCGCGCAACCGTGCAAGATGGCCCACTTCGCCACGAAATTGGCGGATCGTCAGACGAAGCGCGCTGGGTTCCGCTACGTGAGGTGACTTCCCTCAAGACACTCTCGCTTGTGCAGACAGGTCTGCGCATGGCAGGTCTTTCGAGGCGTGGTTCTGGTGGATCTGCGAAGGGTGGTGCGGGTCGAGGTGGATCGGGCCGCTCGCGCTCGCGCAACAAGCCGACCACAAACAAGTAGGCGGCACAGCGAACCCGCTGCACCGCCTCACTCAGTGATGAGTGTTAATTCCCATCGGGCGCGATCCACAGTTCGTCGTCGGTGCGGAATGCTTGCCACAGTGCGTAACCGACTCCGACCGCGGCAGCAACGCCGAGGCCGAGCGCGATGAAACCGCCGACACCGCTCTTCTTCTTCGCTGGCTTCAACATGCCGGTGCGCTCACCGAAATGGCGCACCTGCGCTGAGGCCTGAGGGCTTTCGAGCTCATCGAGCGCCCGAATTGTATTTGCGAGCGCGCTTGCGACCAGCGGGGTGGTCACGCGGCGAACTGCTGCGCCGGCACGACGTGCCGAGGCAACACCGCGGTCAACGGTCGGCCGCACGCGTTCGACGGCCTCGTCGACTCGAGGAACGACATATTCATCGCTCAGGTTTCTGGCTGTCTTGCCGGCGTGCTTCAGCACGGAGTTCGCGTTACCGAGCACGTGCAATTGCTGATCGAGCAACTCCTGCGCCTCGGAGCGCAGGTGCCGAAGCTCGCGGCGGCGTTTGCGAGAGAGTTTCATGTGTTTTCTCCTTCAAGTAG
>JBEBUJ010000023.1:0-36259 GCA_040393365.1 Leucobacter denitrificans | reverse complement strand
TATCGCGTTTGATGAGACGACCGGTCGCTTCTACCAAGACCTGCGCTTCGACGCCGCGAACGAGCAGGCGCTCACTGAACCAAACGCCAACGTCGAGGTGATCTACTCGGTGCGCCAGAACTCCGCGTACCTCACCACCAATGAAGACGGCACGGGCGAAGACGGCGCGACGAGTTCGGGTGACGTCGTCGTGAACCATGTCGAACTTGAGGCAAAGACCAAGACCCGGTCAGAGGTCAACGGGCTCGAAAACGTCGGTGGCGGTAACGCTGGTGACGAGTACTATGCCTGGGATGACTCAGCAGCTTCAGTTGAGACGAACTACAGCGATATGCAGAAGTATGTGCTGCGCAATGATCCCGAACTCTACCCGCAAGACGCTACCGACATTTGGGAACTGGATTACGGGTCGGACGCAGCCGCACCAGGCGACCCTGACTATCCGTGGACGCAGCAGGACAACGAGCCCTTCGCGGTCGGCGACGACGTGTGGTTCAAGATTCGCTGGGAGTCGGCGAATGGCGCAGACGTGCGTAACCCCGTGCTCACCGATTTCCTGCCCGAGGGCGTTGCCTTCGACAGCAACGGGCTGAGCGACACCAACGAGTGGCAGGAATCTGAGAACCTGCGCGTCTTCCCAACGGTTGACGAGAAGACGCTGAGCGAAAGCGGCATCACCGATATTACGTTGGGTGAGTGCAACTATGACCTCAGCAACCCGACTCAGGTGCGCGACGCATTCACGGAGTTCGTTGGCAACATTGAGCTCTCAGATAGCGATCGCCGCCTCACCTGGCGACTCGGATCCACCAAGTGCTACGACGCAGACAACCCGAGCGTCTCACCAGACAAGTTCTGGCCGGGTGGGCTCGACCTCGATATCTACATCAAAGTGACGGTCACCGATGCTCAGGCATTTGGTGGAACCGACATCACCCAGAACCTCGCGAAGTACCAGCAAGAGAACGTCGACGGCGAAATCTTCTTCTTGCGCTCGCAGGCCGAGATCGTGAACGATCAGAGTGCGAAGCTCACAAAGGGCATTCGCCACTTGAAGAACCACATCGACAGCACCTACACGCCGAGTGCTGCCGGAAACTCGTACGGCAGCAATGCCGATGGCGGACTCGCGGTGCAGGGCGACGAGGTCACCTACCGTCTCGACGTGTTTGCCCCCTACAGCGAAACCACGGGGTATGTGCTCTGGGATGCACTGCCCGGGGGCGTCACGAAGACTGACCTGAAGGGCATTCAGTCTGACGGCACATTCGCTTCCGCGTCTGCAGCAACGGTGACGCAGACCTGGAGTGAGGCCGATGGCTTCACCTCTTCGGAGTCAGCGCAGACGGGCAACTGGACGGCAACTGCGTACGATCCGCTCGATTCCGACCGGCCTGACAATGGTGAGATTCGCGCGGACTACCGTGACCGCACCATTGTGGTCTGGGAGTTCAACGGCCAGGTGCCGAGTTCGGTGCTGCCGGTCGCCGCTGATCCCGAGGCGGATCCCGCCATTACCGCGGCACCCGCTATTCCGCAGGGCTTGACGCTCGGTTACACGGTCGTTGTGCCGGCCGGGACGACGAATGGTGGCGACCCCGCGGTCATCGGCCAGGAGTATGTGAACGACGCCTCGATCAAGGAACTGAAGTTCAAGAACAACGGTGGAGGCAACTCAACGCTGCTGCTCAACGGCAGCGCGAGTGGCCCGAGTGTTGCACTGCCCCGCACTGACAACCACGCTGGTGGAGTGTACGGATTCGATGATGCCGCTGACGAGGCGAGCGACCCGTCGAACTTCGAGATCCGCGGCGCGACAATGGGCAAGGCCCTGCACGCGAGCGAGATCGAGGCGGCGGAGATTACCCCTGCTGATTCGAACAACCCGAAGAACGTCATCGTGCAGGGCGAGTACGCAGAGTTCGATATCTCGGCGACGATTCCCGCGCACACCACCGTGCTCGAGGGCCTGCTCAAGGATGACGGTGTGCTCCGCTGGGGCGGAAACCAGTACGAGTATCAGTTCGTCGAGGCTGAGCTTGTGGCTCCGACTCCGGTTCCTTCGGGCGTTACGCTCGAGCCGAGTGACGGTTCACTCAGCTTTGGTACGAGTTACACAAACGCAACCACTGCGGATCAGACATTCACGGTGCGCCTCAAGGTCTGGGTCGGCGACGCAGACGAGAGCCGCCCAGATGTGACACCTGATTTCGCTGATGGCACCGTGCTCACGAATACGGCGCGGTTCAGCTACGAGACGATCGAGGGGGACACGGCTTCGCTCGATCCAGCGACTGCGGCCGTGACCTACCGCGAACCGGTACCGACGCTGCAGAAAGCCACTGTCGGCGATAGTGGCGGTGCAAACGGCACAGTCAGGTTCAGACTGACCGCGGGCAACGAGGCAGGCCAACCGACACTCTACGATGCGGTCGTTTACGACTGCCTCCCGGCCGGGTTCAGCGAGCCCGATGCAGTTGATGGTGGCTGGAACTTCAGTTCGGCGACTGGCGTCACCGTTGGTGGCAGTTGCTCCGTTGAAGGCACTGACGCGGATCAGCGTGTGGTGACCGGCAACGGCGACGGCACGCTCATCACCTGGAACGTGGGCCACCTTGCAGGTGGCACGAATACGACGCTCGAGTTCACCGCGAAGATCGACGAGAAAGCGGGCGGTGGAGCAACCTACACGAACCGCGCACACATCGTTGGTTACACGCTTCCGAGCACGCTCGACAGCGGTGATCCTGCCGTTCCTGGCGACAACGCACGCCGCGGGGATCGCGCAGTCGGCGTCGAACGCAATGTGCCGATCTCGCCCGCGAGCATCAGCAAGTCGGTCACGCCGACCTCGGCACCCGTAGGCGACACGGTCACGTACCAGGTAACGGCCACCTTCCCGGCGAACGCGAACTTCTACGACGTTACGCTTACGGACAGGCTCCCCGCCGGAGTCGAGTATGTCGACGGCCAGGACGTGATCGTAGATTTCGGAGGCAATTGGTCGGCTGCCCCGACGATCTCGGCACCGAACGTCACTGGCGTCGTTGCCTCGGGGCAGACGCTTGAGTGGATCGTCGCACCGGATGACATCGCGACGCACACAGAGGCGCGTACGATCACCATCACGTTCGACGCGCGCATCACGAACGCGGTCGCGCAGTCTGCGACGCGAGTGACGAACCATGCGGATCTCACCTGGCACATTGCCGAGAACCCGAGTTCGGGCACCACGCCGCAACGCAGTACTGACGATGCCGTCGTGACCATTCTCAATCCCGTGCTTGGTATCGCCAAGGACGTGCGGTTCAACGACGCACAGGGGACGAGCAGCTGGAATGCCACTCGTGTCACCGGAAATCCAGATCGCGGGCTTGAGTACCGCGTGATCGTCAGGAACACCGGTAACACGGCGTCGTACAACAATGTGATCGTCGATACCCTGCCGGCCGGGGTCGTGAACCCCGCGAACTTCACGATCAATGGCTCGCCTGTGACCGGTGCTGTGTGGAATAGCGCGGCACGAACGATCACCTGGACCCTCCCTGACGCGATCGCAGCGGGTGGGCAAGTAACCCTTGGTTACACCGCGCAGTTCGCTCCGTCGGCGAGCCTCGAGTCGAATACTAACGGGCAGGGCGATGACCAGCTGAACACCGCCGCGGTGACCCACTTCGAGTCATTTGAACCGGATTCGAACGGCAACCCAACCGGCCGTGAGTACAACCCGACGAACGTGCGGGACACCGCGAACGCGCGTGCGCAGTTCCCACGAGTGACGCTCACAAAGTCTGCCGCAGACACTACGCGTACCGCGTACGTCGGCGAGCCGTTCGAGTGGGTGCTCACCGCGACGAACTCGAACCAGGGAGCCGCGCAGAAGGTCGTGCTTAGTGACGTGCTGCCCGCGAACTGGGTGTTCGACGAGATGGTCAGCGTGACGGTTGCGGGCAATGCCGATACGACACCGCGTGTTCCGTCGGGTGTTGGCACGAGTGTAGATCCGCTCAAGTGGACCTTCGGCTCAGATGCCGCGGGCGGTTCGCCAGCTGCGATTCTGCAGCCGGGTCAGAGCATCGTCGTGCGGTACACGGCGATCCCGCTGAATCCAGAGGCGCTGACCGAGCCTGGTGTCGGATCGTCTGTGCGTCACGTGAACACGCTGAGTGCGGTCACAACCGACCGCACAAACAGCGACCGCAACGCGACTCGCACGCACACTGGTCCGAACGTGAGCGACTACGCGTTCCTCGGTAAGGCCGACCTGGTGCTCGAGAAGAACGCGCTCGGTGGGGTAACGAACCCGGCAGCGTTCGGTGACCTCGCGGTTGGTACGTGGATCGCTGGCCAGACCGCTGGCAGCGGCTACGATCAGCCGAAGTGGCAGGTCATCGTCAAGAACCACGGTGATGACCCGGCCTTCGGCCCGTTTGTGATCGCTGACACGCCGCCAACCCCGACCGGCGTGACGGAAGGCACCTGGACAGCGCGCTATCACAGCGGCCGGGCGGACACCACGGGCACGGTTGTCGGCGCCTACCCGGCAGGTACCACGAGCTTCTCGATTGACATCGGCGCAACGCGTAGCCTCGCCACCAACGGCAGTAATTGGGTCTCGCTGACGACCGATGTCACCGTCGGAGCGAACGCTGTGAGCGAAGCTTCGGGCGATCTCGAACTCACGAACACCGCCTCGGTGCGCGGCAAGACGTACGAGGACCCGGATGACTTCGGCGACAACGAGGATACGGAGACCAAGCAGGTCGAGGAGCTCGCTGACCTCGAGGTGCGCAAGCGCATCACTGATCCGACCACCGGGTCGATAGCTGTCGGCGAGAGCATCACCTACACGGTCGACGCTCGCAACAACGGCCCATCGGTCTCGCGCGGTGATATCACGATCACCGACACGATCCCGTCAGGGCTCTCGCAGGTCTACGTAACCGACAGCGGGGACTGGGTAGTCACCGCGATCAACGGTGAGGCCGCTACGGCTGCCGACGCAATCACCGCAGGCGACACCGTCACCTGGACCTATCAGGGCGACCCCATGCTCGTGAACACCCTGTTCACCGCGGGTGTCACCATCAACGCAACAATCGACCGGTCGTTCACGGGCGAGCTCGTGAACTGGGCGCAGGTACACCCAGGCCTGACCCACGATCCCGACTACGTCGAGAACCCGGGCCCCGGGTACGACGACCAGAATAACCGCGACGACGCACGAATCACCCCGAATGACGACACAGTCGTTTCGGTAGACAAGGTGCGCGTAGTGGCAGATTCGACCGCGGCGAGCGGTTGGCGACAGGCCGACCCGACCAACAATCCCGGTGATGCATTCGTTGCCGGTGATCCGGTGCACTACCTCATCACGGTGACCAATGCGGCGGATCGCGCGGACGCACGAAGCGTGAAGGTTGTCGACGAGTCGCCGGTGGGTATCACCTACACGGGTCACGTCGGCATCGACAGCAGCGCCTGGACGCGAGCCGCTGGAGGGGCAAACCTCGACGGTGCAAGCGAGAGCCGCTGGAACACGTTCACCATGACGACTCCGGCGACACTTGCAGAGTCTGCGTCGCAGAGCTTCGTGGTGACCTATGACACCGCGACCACGGTCACCGGCGACGTGGAGAACTGGGCTGAGGTGACGATCGGCAACTGGGATCGGAACGATGATCCAGAAGACCGCCGCGACCGCGACGACGACTCAACCGGGGCAACCCGCATCGTCGACCTCGGAATCGTGAAGTCGCATGACCCAGATGCGCCGCTCACCCCGGGCACTGAGGTCGCTTACACACTCGTTGTCACGAACCACGGAACCAGCGCGACGAACGGCGCCATCGAGATCGAAGACGTGCTGCCCGCAGGGCTCTCCTACGTGCCGAACTCGGCCTCTGTCGCCGTTTCGAACGGCACCGTGGTTGCTTCGCCAGCACCAGTGGTGAGTGGTGGATCGACCCTCTCCTGGTCGCTCCTCAGCAGCACCGACGTGTTCGACAGGGGCGACACCATCACGATCACCTATCGTGCGCTCATCGACCAGAATGTGCGCGCGAGCGTGCCGCTCACGAACACAGTCACGGTCGAAGGTCCTGACAACGTGACGGAGCCGACCCCGGATCCGAACCCGAACGAGGATGACGACACGATCACCACCGGCCCGCTCTCGGCGACCATGGAGATCGAGAAGACCGTCGCCCCGGGTCCGTGGATCGCGGGCGAGACCGCGACTTACACGCTGACAGTGAAGAACTTCGGTCCGTCGGCCGCCCCGGCGACCGTGGTGGATCCACTTGTGAGCGGACTCAGCTACATCTCAATGAGCGGTGCTGGTTGGGAGTGCGCAGAGACCGATGGCGTGCCAAGCGGTGAGTGTGCTTACACAGCGCACGACGGGTTGCACCCTGCGGGATCCGCTACGAACCCAGCAGTGAGCACCATCACCGTCGTGGCGCGCATCGATGCCGCGGTCACCTCGGGCACCGCGCTCGATAACATCGCGACCCTTACGTGGGTCGACAATGGCACCAAAACCGATGACGACGACGCTCAGATCACAGTGACCACGAGAGCCGATCTCGTGCTCACTAAGACCGCGGTCGACGAAGACGGTGAGCCCATCGTGAGCGCAGTCGCGGGCGGAACTGCCCTCTACTCGCTCAGCGTGTACAACGATGGCCCGAGCGCCGTGGTCGCGCCGCTCTCGGTAGTGGACACGCTGCCCGAGGGCGCGAGCTTCGCGCGGGTCGTTGGCTCGGGCTGGACAGCTACGTCTGATGCCGATGCCGGTACGGTGACCTTCGTTCGTAATCCGCTTTCGAGCGGACTCGCAGCGGGAGCCACCGCGCCCGAGATCTTGTTCGAGGTCATCTTTGATGCTGATCTGCCGGTGACTGACGCAGACGCAACGCCCGCCGTGCAGCCACTCGTGAACACGGCGACTGTCACGTCGGGCACTCCCGAGACGAACGTCACGAACAACACCGACGACGCAGCCCTGAACATCGTGCGCGAGTCGAACGTCTCGGTCGACAAGGGACACACCCTCGCGACACCGGTCGACGAGTTCGAGATCGGTGACGAGGTCGAGTTCACGTTCGACGTGACGAACGACAGCACTGGGCCGTCGAATGCTTCGGGCATCGTCGTGACTGACACGCTGCCTGCGGGTCTCACGTTCACCGGCATCGACACGGCTTCGGGCTGGTCGCTCGTGAGTAACGTTGTAAACGAAGACGGCACTACGACCGTGGTCGCCTCGTACGCTGGTGAAGTCGCTCCAGGAGCGGCCGCACCGCAGCTCACGCTGAGCGCGCTCGTCACCGTCGAGATCGGCGACAATACCGAGGTCACAAACTCGGTGTGTGTCACGGGTCTTGGAAACGGCGAAACCAACACGAACGCTGACCCGTGCGATACCGACACGATCACGGTCGTGCCGCTCGCAAACCTTACTCTCGGTAAGACAGCGGTGACACCGGCAGATGAAATCAATGCTGGTGAGGCCATCACCTGGCTGCTCACGCCGCGCAACGAGGGACCGTCGGTCTCCCTGAGCACCGAGTCGAACCCGATCACGGTGACCGATACGCTCCCAGCGGGCATCGATCGACTCGTAAGCGACCCCTCGAACGCCGACTGGGCAGCAACGACGTCGAACGATGGCGGCTGGAGCGAAGCGACTGCGGGGGATACGATCACGTGGACGTACCTCGGCGACCGCTTCCTGGTCGGTGCTGAGCCTGACATCGAGATCACCGCGGTCATCGATGCGGCCTGGTATGACGCAGAGATCGTCAACACGGCAGTGCTGACGGCGGGTGTGACAACCGATCCAGAACTGCCGAACGAGGGTACAAGCACCATCGATCCAGGCGATCGCACGAGCATCGATATTTGGAAGAACCGAGTGGTCGAAGTGAACGGCGAGTGGGTGCCAGCGGCATCGATCGATCCGGTTCCAAGCTTCCGCCCGGGCACCGACATCACCTACCGCATCGATGTGGCGAACGATGGCCCGGCAGTTGCACGCGACGTGCAGGTTGTCGATCCCATCCCTGCGGGACTGAGCAATCCAATCGTGACGAATCTTGACGGGCTCGGCACTTGGAGCGCCGAAACCGTCACCTGTGAGGCCGGTCTTGCAGATCTCTCCGGGTACCCCGCAGAGGATTGCCTGGTGGTGTCGCTCGACGAGAGCCTCCTGGTTGGCCTCTCCGAGATGCGCTCGTTCCTCGTGACGTTCTCGAGCGATCCCGCCCTTGATCCGGCAGATGATGTCGTGAACTGGGCGCAGGCCCGGGCCACGAACGTGTCCGAGGATGAGCGACCGAACGATGACGACAGCACCCAGAGTGTTCCGGGGGCCGACCTCTCCATCGTGAAGACGGTCTTGCAGGATCGCGTACTCGCCGGAACCACCGTCGACTACCGCCTCAGCGTGATAAATCACGGCCAGAGCATCGCTCGCGGACCAGTGACGGTGAGCGACAGGCTGCCGGTCGGGCTCGGCTACGTACCCGGCACCGCGACTGTGTCGGTTGCCGGAGCTGCGCCAGTAGCTGTCGAACCGACAGTTACCGAGACTGCGGGCAGTGAACAGCTGAGCTGGACAGTGCTTGAGGCAGGTGAAGCACTTGACGTTGACGGCACAATTGTGATCGAGCTGCAGACTCAGCTCGCTGAGGGCGTGTTCTCGGCAGACGGGCTCGTGAACACGGCCCGCGTGTTCGCGGACGCGGAGTACGATTACGATCCGACGAACAACGAGTCGAGCGCGACCGTCGTGGTGGATCCGCTCGTCACCCTCTCAGTCGAGAAGACTGCGGTTAACGAGTTCCAGGTTGGCAAGACTGGGGAGTACCAGATCGCGGTGACGAACAGCGGACCGACGGCAGAGCCCGGCACCATCACGGTGACCGACGTGCTGCCCGATGGCCTCACGTTCCACTCGTCGCCAGACGGCGCTACGGTATCCGGTAAGACCGTCACCTGGGTGCTGCCGGAGGGCCTCGATGTCGGTGAGAGCGTCACGCTCACGCTGTACGTGAACGTGCACCAGGCTGCCTACCCAGAAGTGACCAACGTCGTAACCATTGATTCGCCGAGCGAGAAGACCCCAGAGTCGAAGCTCGTCGATGACGAGACCGTGGAGGTGCGGGCGCTTGATGTGCTCTCATACACGGGCGGCGCAGCGGTCGGGTATCTCGCGATATTCGCAGCACTGCTCATGCTCGGCGGTGCGGTCGCGTCGGCTACGGGTGCCCGGCGCAAGCGGGGCCGCTACGCGGCGTAGGTTGAGGGGTTGCCCGCCCGGAGGGCAACCCCGATCTGCCCCGCCCGACTCTAGCGGCCTTGGCGGAGTGCCGCCGCGAGTGCAGGCAGGTGCGTCGCAACTACATCACGAACAATGTCGACATCGACACCAAAATACTGGTGAACAAGAATATTGCGAAAGCCACGGATTTGGGGCCAAGCAATCTCAGGGTGTGCATCAGTGAATTCCGGTGGAAGATGGTTTGCAGCCTCACCGATGATTTGCAGATTTCGCTCCACTGCATCATTCGCCATATCCGTAAGGAGCGGATCGGGGCTATCGAGTGCTGCGAGATACCTGGTGCAGCGTTCTATAGCTTGCAGTAAGTCTGCAATGCGCTCTTCAAGGTCACGGCTCACAGTGCAACCGCGTCAGCGAGTGCTGACCTTGAGATCGGACGCTTGAGAAGTTGAACCGGAAAGATATCGATGTCGCCGCGTCCGAATAGTAGGCGTGTCTCCTCCATGAGCCCTGAAGCACGCATAAGGAGATTGCCGTCTGCAGGGTCCATCTCGACCAGAATGTCGATGTCGCTACCCTCGTGCGCAGTTCCACGAGCAATCGAACCAAAGAGTCTTGGGTTCGTCGCAGCATACTTTGTGAGGAGTTCTTGGAACTCCTTTTGGCGTGCCCCGAGAAGATCGCGCAGTGCGATTGTCTCGGGGGTAGCTGCGGTACTAGACATACTCCAAGGATACCCGGCCGAAATCCCAGAGGCCTAGCCTCGACCTGGCGCAGATTGCTGCTTCACTTGAACGCACGCAGCCATCTGCGCCGACTCGATAACCTGATCTCTGTTCGAGCTTGGTTCTGCGCTATGAGATCACGGGGAAGCTGGTCGTAATGACCTTCGGCTCACCGTGCACATCGGCGGGCTTGCCGATGATCTTCGGGTCTGGGGTGCCGACGATCTCGTGATCTTTTTCGGGGTACTCGAACTGCGAGAGCACCCAGCGCATCGCCTCGATTCGTGCCCGCCGCTTGTCGTTCGATAGCACCACCGTCCACGGGGCGGTCGGCGTATCGGTATAGAAGAACATCGCCTCTTCGGCCCGGGTGTAGTCGTCCCACTTGTCGAGGCTCTCGAGGTCGGTGGGAGAGAGTTTCCACTGCTTGACCGGGTCTTGCGACCTGGCCGCAAACCTCGCGATCTGCTCTTCTCGCCCAACCGAGAACCAGAACTTGATGAGTCGCAATCCCGAGTTCACGAGCATCTCCTCGAAGTCCGGAGCGGATCTCGTGAACTCCAGGTACTGCTCAGGCGTGCAGTACCCCATGACCCGCTCGACACCCGCACGGTTGTACCACGATCGATCGAACAGCGTGATCTCACCTCCCGCGGGAAGATGGTTCACGTAGCGCTGAAAGTACCACTGTGATTTCTCGAGGGGCGTCGGAATCGGCAGAGCAACCACTCGCGCGCCGCGGGGATTGAGATGCTCGGTGAAGCTCTTGATCGCCCCACCTTTGCCCGCAGCGTCGCGGCCTTCGAAGAGTATCGCGATCCGCTCGCCCGTCGACTTCACCCACGACTGCAGCTTGAGTAGCTCGACCTGCAGGGGGAGAAGCGTTTTCTCATACGACTTCTTACCCATCTTCTCGTCGTATGGATAGCCCTCGCGCCAGGGCGCATTCGGCGCATTCCCATCGATCTCCTCGAGCCGCTGCAGGTCTCCGAGATCGTCTATGAGTTCGCGTTGCGTGGGTGGATCGGGTGTGGGTTCAGTAGACATCTCGCTCCTTGCGCACTCGCATTCGCAGACCAGGTCGGGCGGCGCCGGGTTCTCTCATCCTACGAAGCGGGCGCTGGCCTGTGAAGCCTGAGTTGTTCACTGGTTCGATCAGTCGTCGTTCGTCGTGCCCGGATGGATCCTGTGGGCGCCCCAATACACGGCGAATCCGACGGCAGTGAAGACCGCGCATACCCAGAAACCCACGAAAGGCGAGACGAGATAGAACGGCAGAATAATCAGTGGTGAGAACGCGTTGCCAAAGAATCGCAGCGATTGGGTGATTGAGATGAGCGCTTCGGATCCACGCTTCGTGAGTACCTGCTTGTTCAAGGAGATGATGCAGGTTTGTCCGCCCACAACGATGGTGCACCATGCAAGAGTTGTCAGAACTGGCGAACTCGTGAACGGAAGCGCAACGAGACCGAGGGTGACGATCGAGGCTCCGACAGGTGTGATCGCGAGCGCGTTGAAACGGTCGGCGAGTGCTCCGACGATATTGGAGAAGAGGAGTATGGCTATGCCGCCAGTCATGATCACGGCGCCGCGCTCGAGACTCGTGGCATTCCACGAATCGAAGACATAAATCCCGACGAGGTAGGGGATCCCGAGGCTTGCGAGTCCGAGAACGAAATAGAGGGGCAAGTAATGGAGGCCTCTACGCCAGACGACCCACCAACGTACACCTGTGGCAGTCGACGCATGTTCGCGTGGTGGGTGGGGGAGTCCAGTGATGAGCAACGCTGCCGCGAACAGTGCCACGACCGGGAACATGAGCTTCCAGTCCACGATGGCGAGTAGTCCGCTCAAGAACGGTGCCGTCAATTGGCCGAGTGCTTGCATTGACGCATATATCCCGAGACGTCTGCCGAGCGTCGAGGGAGCGGAGACCTCCTTGAGAATGCTCATGAGTACGGGAGTCGTGAATGCGTTCGAGAAACCAGAGAGTGCGTAGCCGACGAGAAAGCTCTCCCAGGTCGGGGCTACGAAGCAGAAGAGCGCGGCGACGATATATGCGGCGTATCCGAGCTTTACTGTTCGGGCTTTGCCGATTCGAACGCTGAGCGCGCCCGAGAAGAGCATCATCGTCGCAAAGGGAATGACGTTTGCGACGAGCACAAGCGATGCGGTCTCTGTGGCGACGCCATACGTCGCAGCGATCTCGGGGAGAATCGACACCGCGAAGATGCCTGCGAATGGACCGAGAAATCCACCTGCGAATACCGCCAGAATGCGAAAGCGCTGTCGCGGTGAGTTCATCCCGAGCACTCAATCATTGCCGCGACCTCGTTTCTGCTCAATATTTCGCTTGAGAAACAAATACTTGCATACTCCAATGTAATCGTTTACTGTAAAGGTATTCTGAAAACGATTTCATTCTACGCGAAACGGAGACTAGGTCAATGACTGCCCCAGATTCATCAGAGTCCAGAGCACTCAAGTTCCCCCTCACGAGCTTCGTTGGGGGAGAAGCTGTTCCTGTGTCGGGTGAAGCGGCAGAGGTCATCGACCCGTCGAATGGTCGGGCTTGGGCTGAGGTGATGATTGATCGGACTCTCGTAGACGCGGCGGTATCGGCCGCCGACGCTGCACACCGAGAAGCAACGTGGAGACAGCAGCCTTCGGTACGCATCACGGTGTTGCGTCGACTTGCCGATCTCATCGATCAATCAGCGAAGCCGATTGCTGAGTATGAAACCCTTGCAACTGGCAAACCGATCGCAGCGACCGTGGCAGAGGTGCATTATGCGGCGACCTGGTATCGGTATTACGCGTCAGCAATTGAGACCGAGCGCGAAGAGCTCGTCGCAATCACGCCGACGAAGACCGCTCAGATTCTTCACGAGCCGGTCGGGGTCGTAGGCGCGATCACTCCGTTCAACGGTGGTTTCTCACTCGGATCCTGGAAGTTCGCACCGGCGCTCGCAGCAGGCAATACCATCGTCGTGAAGCCGCCAGTCGTGTCGAGTGCGAGCACATTGCTCCTCGCGCTCCTCATGAATGAGGCAGGCGTGCCAGCGGGCGTATTCAACGTTGTGCTCGGCGATGCCGAGGTCGGCGATCTGTTGATCTCCGACACCCGGGTTGGCGTCGTAACATTCACTGGCAGCACCCAGGTCGGACAGGCGATTGGTGCGAAAGTGACCGGGCGTATGGGGCGATTCGTGTGCGAGGCCGGTGGTAAATCCGCGCACATTGTCATGGATGATGCCGATCTCGATAGCGCCGTCATTGCGGCCGCTCAGGGTGTCTTTAGCGGATCGGGACAAACGTGCGTTGCTGGCTCGAGGCTCCTCGTGCATGACGCTGTCTATGACGAATTCACGGAGAGGTTCGTGCAGCACGCTTCGCGGATCACAACCGGTGATCCGGCGCAGGACGTGCACCTTGGCCCCATAGCAACAAAGAAACAGTACTCACGGGTCGTGCAACTCATCGACGAAGCCGTTGCCGAGGGGGCTACGGTGTTGCTCGACGGTCGCACGGTGGAGCCGATTGGCGGTGGCGAGGGCGGCTTCTGGGTGGGACCGACTATCTTGGCGGGCCTTGATCGCGACGCGAATATTTGCCGAACCGAAGTGTTTGGCCCCGTCGTTGTCATCCAGCGGGTGGCGTCATTTGATGACGCTATCGAGTATGCGAACGACTCAGAATTTGGCCTGGCTGCCGGAATTTGGACCCGGTCTCAGGCCCGTGCGCACGCTGCATCTCGCAGGCTTGAAGCCGGCACGGTCTGGGTAAACACCTACCGCGGTATGGATTGGCGAACCCCGTTTGGGGGCTACAAGAAATCTGGTATTGGCCGAGAGAACGGACTTGAATCGCTCAACGAGTTTAGAGAGGTCAAGACCGTAGTCACCGACGTCGCAGCCGCAGTGGATCCGTTTGGGATCGCATAATTCACAGTTCAAAGGAGATAACGACTCATGGAAAATCAGCTCATTGTCGATTGCTTGCAGTACAGCCTGCCCTCACGCGACCGGTTTCTTGAATGGCAAAGAGGAAAGGTCGGCTGCGTGCATGTCACCCTTTCGGTCTGGGAAACCGCGCGAGAAACACTGAGTGTGATTGGGAAGTGGAATGACCTGTTCGATGAGAATGCGGATCTCGTTGAACTTGCAAAGTCGGTTGATGACATTCACCGAATCACTCGCAGCGGTCGTACCGCGGTGATCTTCGGGTTCCAGAACACGACGGCGCTCGATGACGACATTCGACTGGTGAAGATTTTCCACGACCTCGGCGTCAGAATTATTCAGCTCACGTACAACACGCAGAATGCGATTGCGGCGGGATGCTGGGAAGACAATGACGCCGGACTCAGCACGCATGTTGGGCGAGGATTTGTGCGCGAGATGAATCAGCAGGGCATACTCATTGACCTGTCGCACTGCTCTGAAAAGACCTCCCTCGACACCATCGAGTACAGTGAGCGCCCTGTCGCAGTGACGCACGCAAACCCAATCGAATTCGTAGGAACAGACGTCGAACTGAACCGGCGACCAAAGTCGACAACGGTACTGAAAGAACTCGCTGCGGCAGGCGGCGTGGTCGGACTCAGCCCGTACGTTCGGATGCTCAAGGGTGGAAAGAACGCGACGCTCGAAAGCTTCGTCGAAATGGTGCTGTGGACCATTGAGACGATCGGCATTGATCACGTCGCCTTTGGCACCGACTACTACACCGGCTATGACGTATCGGCAGTGAAGTGGTGGCGAGCTGGCCGGTGGGGTCGTGAGAGCCCGGTGCCGATCGACTACAACGCACCCGTTGTGGAGTGGCCCAACTGGTTTGAATCACCCGAAGCGTTTCCTCAGATCATTGAGGCACTCGTCGCTGCGGGTGTCAATGACGAAGATCTCGGCAAACTGCTCGGTCAGAACTGGATCCGACTCTTTGGCGAGACATTCAGCCCACTGGAGCGAGCATAACCATGACTCAGACTCAGCGTGCGGTGGTAGTGGGCGGTGGCCACAATGGCATCGTCTGCGCCGCATATCTCGCACTCGGCGGTGTCGAGACGGTGCTGGTGGAGAAGCGGGATGTGCTCGGAGGACCCGCAGGATCGTATGAGTTCATGCCGGGGTACCGATCCGCAGTCACAAATTCTCCCGGATCACTCGAGGGAAGGGTGACCGCGGAGCTCGAACTCGAGCGCCACGGCCTCAAATACGTGAAGCCGAGCGTCACCGTTGCGCAGCGGTTTGGCGAGCGAACGTTCCTTGGCTTTCGCGATCGCGCACGAATTGCGGAGCAGATCGACGCGTTCTCTTCGGGAGAGTACGAGCGATACCGCACGCTCATCGATGACCTCAACGCGCTCGGCACGGCAACAGGACTGTCGCTGTGGAAACAGCCGGACTCGATTGACGCTGTGAGGTCACGGCTCACCGACAGCCACCAAGCTCGGCTTTTTGATGAGATCATCGACGGTTCACTCCATGATTTCCTCGAGAACAGGCTTCGTGCAGACGAAACTCGTTCGATTCTCACGATGCTCGCGCTGCCCGGAACGCTTGTTTCTCCTCGCAGTCCTGGGTCTGCACTCACACTGCTCATGCGTCCGATCTCGATGGCATCGCTGCTGCCTGGCGAAGACGATTCTGCAAACTCTATGCCGCTCAGAGGGTCGGTTGGCACGCCGATCGGCTCGATGGCCGCGATCATTGATGCGATGACTGCTGCGGCGGTTGAGGCCGGCGTCACAATCATCACTGGCACCAGGGTGGATCACGTGCTCAAATCACCGTCCGGAGTAGCAGGCGTGCTGCTGAGTGATGGCACCACGATTGAAGCTGACAAAGTGGTCTCGACGATCGAACCGAGTCTGCTTCAGCGGCAATTGCTCGACGATCCAGATGACCTGGTGCCGGGCTTCTTGGCGCCGAAGCCGAAAGGCGCAGCGTTTAAACTCGCGCTCGCACTCGACGGAATCCCAGAGGTGCCGGGACTTCCCGATGATGTCTCGAACGTCGATGTGCTCGGTTCACAGATTCGACTTGCGCGCAGCACCGAGTACATCGAAGCATCGATCGACGCGGGCATCGCGGGTCGCGCTTCGGAGAAGCCTATTATGTGGGCGATGATCCCGTCGATCGTCTCGCCGGGCCTCGCCCCAGCAGGCCGACATCTGTTTAGTGTGAACGTCTGGCATGCGCCGCACGAACTCGGGGCCGAATACTGGAACACTCATCGAGACGAGTTTGTGAATCGTTGTCTTGACGTACTCGAGGAAGAACTCCCGGGTATCAAGAACCGTGTTGTCGACACGAGCTCGCTCACACCGATCGAGCTTGAAGAGGAATTCGGACTCACGGGTAGTGAGATCACCCACGGCGAAATGACTCCTGAGAATTTCTTCGACCGGCGCATTCACCCGTCTCTTGCGGATCGCGAGGCAGAGCTCCCTGGGCTCTACCTCGGCGGATCGGAGAGTTGGCCTGGTGGCTACGTCACTGGCGCTCCAGGTCGTAATGCTGCGCACGCAGTAATCCGAGACTTTGCACGAACACTGGCCGAAACCTAAGGATTGACATGGAATTTCTCATCAACATTCAGATCAAGTGGCCCGAGTCCTTGAGTTCCGACGAGATCGAACGGCTGAGCATCGCCGAACGGAATATGGCGGCTTCTCTCGCAGATCAGGGCATCTTGAAGCGCATGTGGCGGGTGCCCGGAAGGTTTGAGAACTGGGGCCTCTGGCAAGCAGACGATGCGACTCATATGCACGAGATCATCTCGAATCTCCCGGTATGGCCGTACATGACGGTCAACGTCATACCTCTCGCAATACACCCTGTCGATCCGGTTGCTCGGTAGCATGCACGGGTCACGTTCGTGAGTGTAAAGGACAAGAGATGTTAGAGCAGACTTCCTCAATGAAGGCCAAAGGCCGACGCCAGCAAGACGCCAGTATTACTGAAGTGGCGCAAGCGGCCGGGGTCTCAATCGCGACGGTGTCACGAGTAATCAACCAACCTGATCTCGTGAGCGCTGCGACCCGTGAGCGAGTGCATGCCGTCATGGAAGACCTGCATTACCGACTCAATCCTGCTGCAGCCGCGTTGCGACGAGGGCACGGAAAGACGATCACTGTGCTTGCCGCGAGTCTTACGCAGCCGTGGTACACGAAACTCATGAGAGCTCTCAAAGCTGAGATCGAGGCTCGCGGATTCGGGGTCATGCAGGTGGATCTCGAACACGATCCAAGCAGCTTGCGCAAGGCCCTGCTCCCGAACAGTCAACAGTTGCCGACGGGTTTTGTGCTCGCGACCGGAGACAGTCTTTCCGATATTGAAACCGAGCTTGCGATTCGGCAGGCGCACGAGTCGCAGCCACTCGTGGTGATCGGTCAACAGATTCCTGATGCGCCATGGCCGACCGTACAGTTCACTGACGAGGAGTGGTCATACCGGGCGACGAAGAGTCTGCTCGGAGCAGGAACCAACGTCGCATTCCTCGGCAGGATCGCTGGCTCGTATCTCTCGGCTGAGCGCCTCAAGGGATACCTGCGGGCGGCGAACGAGTCTGGTGTCGATACAGAACGTTGGGTCTGGCCAATACCTTCACGAGATTTTGCCTCGGGTTTTGATGCGGTCACGCAGCGCATTAACGACGGTGAGGTGCCGAACGCTATCTTCGCGATTAACGACGAACTGGCGCTCGGGGCATCACGGGCGCTGCTGACTCACGGCCTGAATATTCCGGGTGATGTCGCGGTGATGGGCTTTGGTAATACCGAGTTCCTCGACTATGTCACACCCACACTGTCCTCGGTCGACGGTTCAGCGATCGACGCGGCGCGAGTCGCAGTAGAGGCACTTTGGGCCCAATTCGAAGACCGCCCGTTCGACCTCCTCACGGTGCTCGATCGAACGCTCGTGCACCGGGAATCTACCGTACCCATCGCCGATGGGGATCACAAACCACCAATCCACAAGAACACGAAGGAGTGAATCATGCAACGCACTAAACGCCGCATTGTCGCGGCAATCGCACTGGCTGCAGCCTTCCCGCTGCTCCTCACCGCATGCGCAACGGGATCAGGGGACGGCGGTGGATCATCGGGCGAAGCGAGTGACGTCATTGTGCTTGCCGCGCAGGGTGAGCGTCCGCCACTCGATCCGCATCGAATGACCGGTACACCGGGACTTCGCGTCATTGATGCGCTGTACGACGGACTCGTGCGCGAGAACCTCACTGAAGAAACCGAGGGTCCTGCAGAACTCGAAGGTGCGCTCGCTGAGCAGTGGACCGTTTCTGATGATGGACTCGTGTTCGCCTTCGATATCCGTGAGGGAGTGACGTTCCATGACGGAACCGAGCTCAACGCGGACGCTGTGAAACTGAACTTCGATCGATTTACCGACGAGTCGTCGCCGATCTACTCGGAAGAAGCGGCGGCAGGAATGAAGTTCATCACTCGCTGGATCGCGAGCACGGCCGTGAACGGAGACGGCAACTTCGAGGTAACGCTCTCTGAGCCGTTCCCTGAATTCATTAACCTGCTCTCGGACCGCCGTGCGGGGATTATCAGCCCGGCGCTGCTCGAGTCAGCGGATGACGATCAGATAGCAGCAACACCCGTTGGTACGGGGCCATATATGACGGAGGGAGTCGAACAGGGCGCTGACATCCTGCTCGATCGCAACCCTGAGTATTGGCGCGGAGAGCCGGTGACCCCGCAGCTCCTCTTCACGACGATCGCCGACGCGAACACCATGGTGACCGCGTTGCAGACCGGTCAAATCGACATGATCCTCAGTGCTGGTTCTGAGCAGATCTCACAGCTTGAGGGCGATGACTCGGTGACGATTCAATACCCCGATCCACCAAACTCGTACTTCATTCGACTGAACACCGCAGCCGATGAGGCCACAAACAATGTGCTCGTGCGGCAGGCCCTGAACTACGCGGTCGACCGCGAAGGCATCGCTCAGGTGATGAGTGGTCAAGCGGCACCGTTGCCGGGCGCGATTCCGCAGGGCAACCGCGCATGGGACTCGAGTGTGAACTCGAAGTACAGTTACGACCCTGATCAGGCGCGAGAACTGATCGAGGAGAGTGGGCTTCCTACTCCGATCAATATCAAGTTGCTCGCACCGAGCGGTGGGCCCGGATTCTCGCAGTCGAACGCCGTGATGTCGCTGATTCAGCAGAACTTCGCTGATGTCGGAGTCGAGCTTGAGGTCGAGTTCATGGAGTTCACCGCGCAGGTCGCGCTCGAAGGGCCTGGGTACACCTCTGATCTCAATGGTTCTTACAACGGATGGTCGACGAGCGTTGAGCTCGCCTACTGGCTTGAGAATATGTTCAGCCCGGCACTACAGCCACCGGTTGGAACGAACCGTGGGTGGTATGACAACCCTGAGCTTGGCGACAAGTTCACCGAGGCACGTTCAACGATCGATGATGACGCCCGAAACGATCTCTACCGAGAAGCCGGGATGATCATCGACGAGGACGCCCCGTGGGTGTTCCTCTACCAGGACCGCCTACCTCGCGTGTTTAACTCGAGTGTTACCGGACCCCTCGAGATTCCGAGCCTCTTTATCGACTACGCAACGCTCGAGAAGACGGAGTAGTCCCCCCCTGGGTGCCGCCCGTGCCACCCCCAAGGGCGGCACCCCCATTTACCCCAACACAACAATCAAAGGAGAGAACATGTTGCTCGGTTGGCGCGCAAAAATTGGACAGATCAGGCCAGCGACGGCGATCGAAGGTGCTGAGGAGTGGCGCTCACTCGACCTGCCCGGTGTCGCTTTCGCCGATGCTCGCACGATCGTGCCGCGGGTCGACAAAGACGGGCTGCAGGTGATGATGACGCAAGTTGTCGAAGCGGCCCGGCAACTCGCGACTGCGAAAGTCGATCTTGTCGTGCAGTGCGGAGCGCCTGGCACCTTTCTCGTAGGCCCCGAGGCCGATGATCAGGTGAAGCAGGAAATCTTCGACGCAGTTGGAGTTCCCGCGATCACCATGCAGGAGGCCGCGATCAAAGCGCTGAAGGCGGTTGACGCGAAGAAGATCGCACTCGGCACGATCTACACCTCAAAGGTGAACGAGGCACTTGTTGAGAACCTTGAATATCACGGCTTTGAGGTGACCTCTGTCGAGGGGCTTGAGATGTCGGACCCGTGGGATGCAAGCACCCATGACATCGATAGCGCCTACAAGCTTGGTCGACGCGTGCATAAGGCGTCTGGCAATGCGGATGCGATCTTGCTCTCGTGTGGCACGTACCGCACCTTTGGAATGCTGAAGTATCTCGAGATGGATACGGGAGCAACCGTCATTTCAAGCAATCAATCCACTCTCTGGCACGCGTTTAGAACGCTGGGAATGCCAGATAACCTTCCTGATCTCGGCAAGCTCTGGTCAGTCTGACCGTAATAGGTCCGTTCGAGGAGGAACGAAAATGAGCACGAGGAGAGTCGCCGACCCGCCCACTGGGCCTTTCAGGGCCTTCGCCAGGCGGCGCACCGGCGGAGATAATCCGCCAAAGCGCCAACTCAAGTTTGGCAACTGGCTGGGCGTCTCAATACTGCTGCTCGTGGTAATCGTTGCAGTCGGGGCCGAATGGCTTGCACCGTTCGACCCCGTTGCAACGAATCCTGCTGAGCGACTTCTCCCGCCCTTCTCGGGCGGGCATGTCCTGGGAACTGATGAGGTTGGGCGCGACTTGCTCAGTCGCCTCATCTTCGGAGCGCGATTCGCATTGTTCGTCGCCGTCGTTCCGACGCTCATATCTGCCATCATCGGCGGGCTCATTGGCCTCATATCGGGGTATGTGGGCGGGTGGCTCGACGCGGTCATCATGCGTATCTTCGACGTCATGTTCTCATTCCCGGGAATTCTCCTCGCGCTCGGTATCGGCGCCGCACTTGGCGCCGGAACGGGATCCATGATTATCGCGATGGTGGTTGTGACCATTCCCGAGACCGGACGTGTTGTTCGCGGGGCCGTGCTCGCGGTGAGAGAGGAGCCGTACGTCGAGTCGGCGGTCACCCTCGGTTTGAACCGAGGCATGATCGCGATCCGCCACGTTGCGCCCAACGTGCTGAACCCGCTCATCGTCATGGCATCGCTTCAGACGGGGAACAACGTGATTCTCGCGGCAAGCCTCAGCTTTCTCGGGCTCGGCGCAAAGCCGCCAACGGCTGACTGGGGTGCGATGCTGAGTGGCGGCAAAGCGGCAATGGTCACCGCTCCGCATGTCGCAACCCTGTCGGGTATTGCGATCGTGATTCTTGCGGTCGGCTTCAACCTCGCGGGTGACGCACTTCGCGACAAGCTCGACCCACGCGCACGGATTAGCACGGTGCGCACACTTGGAGGACTGAAATGACCCGCTTCATACTGAATCGACTCGGGCAACTGATCCCGGTGCTCATCGGTGTGACAATCGCCGTCTTTCTTCTGCGCCAGATTATTCCGGGAGACGCTGTTGACGTGCTCCTCGGTGGTACAGCGAGCCAGGAGGAACGCGATGCCCTGCGCGAGAGCCTCGGACTCGACAAGAACCTTTTTGTTCAGTACTTCACCTACCTCGGGAATATCCTCCAGGGCGACTTCGGCCGCTCGTCGACCTACAACGCGCCCGTACTCGGTGTGCTCATCGAGCGACTCGGAAACACCGCAATTCTCGCGATTCCCGCAGTGGCGATCGCCTCGGTGGTCGGGGTGACCGCTGGCGTGTGGGCGTCGCGAAAACCAAACAGTTTTCGTGATCGGTCCATCACGGTGAGCGTGCTCATTCTTACAAGCATGCCCTCGTTCTGGCTCGGCATTCTCTTGATTTTGTTCTTTGGCCTGCAACTCGGATGGTTGCCCGTGAGCGGCAAACAATCGCTCATCGGTGGTGGTGACTTCCTAGACGTCGCTCGCCACGCACTGCTTCCGATTCTGACACTCGCAGCTTGGTCACTCGCGGTCATCACTCGCATGACGCGCACCTCGATGCTTGGGGTGCTCTCGAGTGACTATGTTCGATCCTCAATCGCGCGGGGTCTCTCGAAGAACCAGGTTGTGTACGGTCATGCGCTTCCTAACGCAATTCCAGCAGTCATCACCGTGATTGGGCTGCAAGCAGGGTTTCAGCTCAGCGGTGCTGTGCTCACTGAGACCGTGTTCTCGTGGCCGGGCATCGGCTTCGCGCTTGCGCAAGCGATCTCGAATCGAGACATGGAACTCCTACAGGGAGGCATTCTCATGATTGCCGTCATCTTCGTGTTCATCAACTTCTTCGTCGACGTTCTGTATGCCGTATTCAATCCGAAGGTGAAGGTGAGCTAATGACACTGGAAGAGTCACCACAGGTGTTTGAGCAGCCTCTCTTACGAGTGACTGACTTGTCGATCGAGTTCACCCGAGACCGTGAGCGCATTCCCGCGGTGATCGATGCAGATCTCGAGATTCTTCGGGGCGAGGTTGTCGCCATCGTCGGTGAGTCGGGATCGGGCAAGAGTACGCTCGCGATGGCTCTCCTCGGCTTGCTTGCCGGAAATGGTGATGTCGTGGGCGGGACGATCGAGTTTGACGGTCGAAACGTGCTTTCGGTGAGCGCCGCCGAGTGGCTCGGCATTCGCGGCAAGCGGATCGGCATGGTTCCCCAGGATCCGATGTCGAACCTGAACCCTATGAAACGGGTGCGCGATCAGCTGGGCGAGGTGCTCCTCAGACACGGCAAAGCAACGCGCAAGAATCTCGAAGCGGAATGCTGCCGAGTGCTCGAGCGGGCGGGAATCTCAGATCCGAAGTCTCGGCTTGACCAGTATCCGCATCAGCTCTCTGGCGGATTGCGGCAGCGCGTGCTCATCGCAATTGGCACTGCGTGTGACCCTGAACTTCTCATCGCTGACGAACCCACGAGTGCGCTCGACGTTACTGTTTCAGCGCGCATCCTCGATCAGATCGCCGAGATTTCTCAGCGTATGAGGATGTCGGTGCTGCTCATCACTCACGATCTCGGGCTCGCGGCAGAACGGGCTGACAAAGTCATCGTGATGAAGCATGGACGCATCGTCGAAGCTGGCGCCGCCGCAGAGATACTCAGTAACCCGCGCGAGTCATATACGCAGATGCTCGTGAACGCTGATCCAGGGATTCGCGCGCGAATGGGCGAGTCAATCACGGTGACCCGCGAGTTCGATGAGAGTGACATCGTTGTCGAAGTGGCGGATCTCAACAAGACCTTCCAGCGTCGAAGGCGTGACACACCTGTCGTGGCAAACAAGGAGGTAAACCTGAGGGTTCCGCGCGGAAGTACTGTCGCGCTTGTTGGCGAATCGGGATCGGGCAAAACCACTGTTTCGCGTATGCTGCTGAAACTCGAGGAGCCGTCTTCCGGTTCTATCGAATTCGACGGGCGTGATATTCAAGCGCTCTCGCGGGAACAGCTCGCTGATTTTCGCAAGCGAGTGCAGCCGATATTCCAGGATCCGTATTCCTCACTAAACCCAATGATGACTGTGCGAGCGATCATCCGTGAAGGAATGGACCTGTACAAGATCGGGCGTGCAAGCGAGAGGGATAGACGAGTAGGCGAACTCCTTGAACAAGTTGGCCTTGCGCCTGAGATTGCCAAACGGCATCCTGCTGAGCTCTCAGGTGGGCAACGTCAGCGCGTTGCAATCGCTCGTGCAATATCGATGGAGCCTGAAGTGCTGGTGTGCGACGAGCCAGTCTCTGCTCTCGACGTGCTGGTCCAACAACAGGTGCTCCAGCTGCTCCGAGAGCTTCAGCTCGAGAAGCAGCTCACCTACCTATTTATCACGCACGACCTGGCCGTCGTGAAGGAGTTTGCGGACTATGTGTATGTCATGCACCAGGGATCGATCGTAGAAGAAGGGGAGACCCTAGCTCTCTTTGAGGATCCGCAGATGGAGTATACGACGCAGTTGCTTGCTGCGGCGCGGATGGTGTGAGCCTTCTGGCGTAGCTCATCCTACGAAGCGCGCGATGGCCTGTGACGCCTCTCGCAGCTTCTGTTCCGCCTTCTCGCCGCCCTCGGTGGCTGCCTCGGCGACGCAGTGCCCGAGGTGGTCTTCGAGGAGCGAGAGCGCGACTCGCTCGAGTGCCTTCGTGGCGGCCGAGACCTGAGTGAGGATATCGAGGCAGTACTTCTCTTCTTCGACCATGCGCTGCACACCGCGAACCTGCCCCTCCGCGCGGCGGAGTCGCTTCAGGAGGTCATCTTTGTGGTTGATGTAACCGTGCTGGTGTTCGTGAGACTCGCTCATAGAAGCAGAGTACCCTGCCCAGCGACAACTCGTAGCTGTCACGGCCAATGAGGCCCCGCCCCTTACGCGAGTGGGATTGAACCAGTAATCGTCGGAGGTTCTGGGGCGCCCCTTCGTCTGGAGCGGGCTGAACGAACAAGTTGGACTGATCCACCAACTATGAGCACCCCAACTGCCGCCCACACCGCAAGGTACATCGGCCATTCACCGCTTGTAATTCGCTCACCCATGAGAATCGCCGCTACCGCAAGGAGTGCGGGCTCGAGGTAGCTCATGAGGCCGAAGATGCTGATGCTCAAATACCGTGAGGCGAGCAGATAGAAGATGAGGGCGACACCGGTCCAGACACCGAAGAGCGGCGCGAACCACCAGAGGATCGGGTTCACCTGCAGTGCGTGTCCGTTGGAGATTTCAGCTACCACAAAGAAAAGTGCGATGGGGGCGAGTACGAGAAACTCCCAAAACATACCGCCGATGTGGTTCATGCCGATTGATCTGCGCAGCACGAAGTAGAACGGATAGCCGAGCGCGACAAGGAGTGTCTCCCAAGAAATAGTGCCGACTCGTACCACCTCGAACGCAACGCCGCTCGCGGCTACCCCTGCGGCGAGCCAGTGCCACCACTTCAGGCGATCTTTGTAGAGGAACTTTCCGATGATTACGAGCACCAGCGGGAGGAGGAAGTACCCGAGTGCGACCTGCATCCCGCGACCGTTGAGAGGCGCCCAGCTGAAGAGCCAGAGCTGCGCAGCGACGAGAAAGCCACAGGTAATAATCGCGAGGATGATCCACCATTTGGCGCGGATCGAGAGCCAGATGTCGGTGACCAGCCACCACTGCCTGAATAAGAGCAGCACAAAGACTATGAGTGGAATCGTAATGAGATTACGAATGCCCCAGATCGATTCGGCTGATGCCGGTGCGAGAAGCGGGGTGACGAAGAAAATTCCGCCGAAGAATACTGAAGAACCTACCGATACCGCGAGACCGCGGTTGGTCACCGAGTTAGAGGGCAATTGCCCCGATCACTTCTCCGTAAGGGGTCTCACCGATGGGCTCAAAACCGAGACGGAGGAAGAAGCCCTCTGGACCATCCTCACCTCGCTCCCAGAGCACGGTGAGCCGATCGACACCTCGGTTGCGTGCCTCTTCGATGAGCGCCTCAACGGCGAATCGGCCAACACCTGAGCCCTGTGACTCTGCGTCGACATTAATGCGCCACAGCGCTGCGCGAAACTCTTCTTGCGTTGAGTCTGGGTCAAAGTTCGCGTGAACAAATCCGACGACACGACCATCGAGCAGCACGACACGTTGCCAAGCGCTGTGAGCCGGCGTTACGGCCGCAGCTGCGGCATAGGAAACCGGCGTGATGAACTGCTCCTGGCCGCGCTTCAGACCAAGACTGTTGACTGCCACAATTGTGGCTGCTGAGAGTTCTTCAAGTCGCAGTTCGCTCATACGCCTAGGGTATCGCTAAGCCCCAAATTCGCAACTGAGACTTCGCCGTGGTGGGGGCTTACCGCGATCACCTGCATATCAATCACGAGCACTGCGCGACCTTCTGCGAGCTCGAAGCAAGAGTGTTCCCATGCCGAGCATGAGCAGCGACCCAGCAACTAGCATCGACTGCATACCGCTCGCAGCGCCGGTGTTCGACAGTGCATCGCTTGGAGCAGACTCGACCGTCGATGAGTACTCGAGCGTGAGCAGCTCACCCGTTCCGTTGTCGATTGTGATGACGAAGAAGTAGCTACCAGCGGTGGTCGGTGTACCGGTGAGCATTCCGGTGTGCTCGTCGAGCGACATACCATCGGGCAGTTGGCCCCTTGTCACCTTGAACGTGGGGGCAGGCGTGGCCAGGAGTCCCGCGCTCAGATTCACCGAAACCTGAGTACCCACAACAAGCTTGGGGAGCTTCGGAGTGCTCGAAACAACTGGAGATTGCACTACCGTGAACTCGAACCGCTTGGTTACAGTTCCGACACCGTTGTCTGCCGTCACGGTGAAGTCGACAGCACCGGCCTGAGTTGGCGTTCCCGACACCTCGCCCGTGTTCTCGTCGAGCGTGAGTCCTGCGGGCAACTGCCCATCTGTCACCGTGTATTTCGCAGCGGGTGTGCCGCTCGCCTCGACGATGTCGCTGTACGGCTCTCCCACGCGGGGCGTCGCAAGGGTCATGTCGATCCATGTTGGAGCTTCGTTCACGGTTCCCGAGAACATCTGAACTGCGGGATCTCCGACACCGTTGCTCGCGGTAACCGTGAACTCGAACGGACCCGCCGAAGTCGGGGTGCCAGTGATCGCGCCGGTATCGGTGTCGAGTTCAAGCCCAGCAGGAAGCGCACCGTTCGTCACCGTGTACGTCGGCGCAGGCGTACCGCTCGCAGCGATCTCATCGGTGTATTCGACGCCTACGATCGGGGTCAAGATTGTCGTATCGGTCCAATGTGGCGCCTCATTCACGATGCCAGTGAAGACCTGAGTTGTCTCGTCGCCGACACCATTGATTGCGAGAACCTCAAACTCATACGGGCCCGCGGTGGTGGGAGTACCGCTGAACCCACCGGTTGTCCGGTTGAGACTCACACCGTCTGGGAGAGCCCCATCGACCACCCGGTAAATCGGTGCAGGTGTTCCTGTTGCGCTCACTGCGCCCGTTGCGCTCTCACCCACGGCCCATGCCCCGGGACCGCCGGTTACGGCACCGGGAGCCTCGTTGACAATGCCGCTGAGCTGGAGAGACACCGAACCACGGCTGTTTGTCGCTACGATCGTAAAGTTGTACGTTCCCGGAGTGGTCGGGGTGCCCAAGATTTGACCGGTCTCGGAGTACAGCGTGAGTCCGACTGGGAGCGCCCCGGACTCGATGGTGTATGCCGGGTCGGGAGTGCCGACTGCTGTGAAGGTGACATCGAGCGGCACACCGACAGTGGGAATGAAGTCTGTGGGAGTTTGCCACCCCGGAGCCTGCTCGACCGTCCCGGTGAACTCACGAGTGGTATCCGAGCCGATTCCGTTGCTCGCGCTCACCGTGAAGCTGTACGCCCCCGCACTCGATGGGGTGCCGCCGAACGCGCCCGTTGCGGGATTCAATGTCACCCCGGCGGGAAGTGCGCCTGCGGTGATCGAATACCCCGGAGCTGGGGTACCCGTCGCGGAAACCGATCCGCTACTGACCTCGCCAACCACGAAGCTGCTTGGTGCTCCTGTGATTGGACCCGGTGCAGCGTTCACCTTGCCGGACACAACGAGATCGTCGGTGCCGGTCGGATTCGTTGCACGCAGCGTGAAGCTGTACTCTCCGGCTGTCGTCGGAGTGCCACTCACCCTGCCCGATGCGGCGTTGAACGATAGGCCGTCTGGGATTGCACCTGCGACGAGGGAATACGTCGGTGCGGTGATACCGCTCGCGCTAAATGTCTGCGAGACTGCAGTGCCGACGACGATGTCACCGAGTGCACCCGCATTCCATGTCGGCGCTACCGGGGCGCCGCAGGTATAGCCATCGATCTCGAGCGACTGCGCCGATGTGGATCCAATCGCGTTCGTCTTGGTGACGGTCACAGAAAGCTTGCTTCCCGGCGAGGCGACCAGGTAGCAGCTAGACGTATCTTCGCCGCTGATTGGTGTGGCCGTGCCACCTACCCTCGAGTTCCACTGGAAGTCAGTCGAGGTGATCGCAGATCCACCGTCTGTCCATGTGCCCTCGTTCGCAGTGATGGTATTACCTTCGCCGACCGAGCCCTCGATGAACGGCACGCCCGCGTTGGTCGGTGCGGTGGGTGCTGCGAGTATGCGGAACGAGCGCGCCACGGTTTCAGCGGGGACGTAGTCGCCTGAACCAGCCTGATTCGCCAAGACCGTGCAGATACCGGTGCTGTTCAATGTGACCGTGTTGCCCGAAACGCTGCAGGTGCCGGGCGTGCTGGTCGAGAATTTGACGGTACCGCCGGGGGCCGTCACTCCATCGATGTCGAACGAACCATCGCCGATGATCCGGTCAGACAGGTTCCCAAACGAGATCGGGTTTGCGGAACCGAGCTTCACCACGCTGTCGATGTACATGTTTGACCCGAGCGCAAAGCCGCCGGTGCGGTCATAGCTGCCGTTCACGAAGCGGAAACGGTATGTTCCATCGGCGGGGATCTCTTTGCTCGTAGTAGTCCAGCCCTGTGTCCCGCCTCGACCGTACGCAATAAGGGTATGATCAGCCGCTGATCCGTAGCCCGTGCCGTCTACTCGAACGAGGTACGCATAGATCTCATAGTCGTCTGAGTCTCGCTGTGCGGCCCAGTCGAACGACACTGCCTGGCCAACTGTGGCGGCGAATGGCTCCGTGTACACGTCGGGCCCGAACGTCGAGCAGTACGTCGTTATTCCGTCGAACGTGTTGTTGTAGTCGCAGTTCGCATTCGAAGAAAGCTGCATCACGCCACTGCGGTCTAGGAAGCCCGCGTTGGTATTTGAACTCCAGAACTCATAATTGAGATTGCGCTCGTCGCTTTCGCGCTGCCAGCCGATATCGCTTGCGTTGTAGTTCCAGTCGGTAACGAACTCGTATGGATCACCAGTCGCAGAATCCGTACCACGCACCGTGTATGGGCCGATACCGCTGATGGTGACCGGCTGCCGCTGCGAACGACTCGCAAGATCACCGAGTACAACTCGGTTGTTGTTCGGCGCCTCGAACTGAATCGTCTCTACTGCGGCGGCGGGTTGCGCCGTCGTGATTACCAGCCCTGTGATGGCAACTGCAGCAGTTGCGAGAACGGCGAGTGCTCGAAACATAAGCGAACGCGCGGATCCGCGGCCACTTTTCGGCATGACAGCACTAGACATCAGTATCCCCAAGTCTTTCCTGGCGACACGACGCACCCCGAGGCCCCCGTGCCACTGCAAGCAGTTTTCGGCGTGACTGCTCACGCCCCGCAAGGCAACCTAGCAGGGAAGATTTGCATCAACCAAAGGATCTAGTTAGAAATAACTACGGGCCGTTTCAGCCATGCTGCAAACTCTTCGGGCAGGATCGGACGACTGAAGTGGAACCCCTGCGCTAGCGGAGCGCCGAGCTCGTGCAGAATTTGCAACTGCTCAACCGTCTCGACACCCTCGGTGATCGTGAAGAGCCCAAAGCTTCGTGCAAGCTCGATGACCGTTGATACGAGGTTCCGATCCTTCTCGCTCGCTCCGAGTCCAGAAGTAAACGAGCGATCAATCTTAAGATAATCGACCGGAAAGTCGCTCAGATACTTCAACGAACTGTAGCCAGTGCCGAAGTCATCGAGAGCAATGCTCACGCCCAGGCTCTTGAGTCTCTGCAACTGCGCAAAGACAGCGTCTGCATTCGCTGCGATCGATTCGGTTACTTCTATGACCAGAGATTCGGGGTCGATACCGCTCATCGGGACTGGAATCGCTTTTCGGCTTCACTGCAACATTGGTACGAACCGGGGCGAGGGTGGTGGTGCTATATCGATGGCTGACTAATTCTGGTCAGAAAGCTTTGCCATGCGGGACAAGATGGGGCTATTGAGAATTCGGTCTCGTGCACCTTTTGGTAGGTCGTCATTGAGCAGGCTACGGAACGTATCGGACAACTCAGGTGCAGTACGATCACGCTCAGTGCGAACCGCATCGAACGGAAGATTGTGAATAGGCAAGAGCGGTCAAGTTTATGGATTTGATGGAACGGTCAAGTTTAACAATTTGACTGATTCGTGAAGTTGAGGCCCAACGGGAGTATGTGAGTAATTTCAGGCATTGCGCGTGATGCGGTGGCGGCGGTTGCTATTCTGCGGGTGCGAGACCGCGGTACACCTGACCGCCAAGGTTCAACGCGGGATTCAATGCTGGGTAGACCTGCTGGTTGAACCGGGCGAGATCAGCGAGGCACTGGGTGATCTTCTCGGCCGCATAATGACCTTTCTCCCAGACACCATAGAGCGTGATCGAGAGGTCTTGCCCGTTGTGCGAGATTGGGGTCGTTGTGAGACCGAAGATCGGATCGTCCGAGAGTATTGCGATTCCACGCCCCGATGCGGCGAGCCCCTGCGCAAGCGCGGCGACCGACGTTTGCATTCTTGCCGTATAGCTGAGGCCTGAGTCCGCGACACTGCTGTCGAAGAGCTGACGTGCTCGGTGCGCACGATCCATCACGATAAGTGGAAATTCGAGCAGGGTTTCAATTTCGACAGACTCACGCCCTGAGATCGGATGGCCCTCAGGCGCCATCGCCCAAATATACGCGCGACCCAAAATGAGGGATTCGAAACCATCGGGAGGCGCCAACGTGCCAATCGCGAAGTCGGCATCGCCCCGCTCAAGCACCTGGTACACCGCCTCGGGATAGGACTCGACCGCATTCGCGATCACCTCGTCTGCGTCGGCACTCGCGACAAACGGTGCGACGACATCAGTGATCGTCGTCGACGCAGCCACGACGGTGAGCGAGGCAGCGCCGCCGACCGCAATGGATTTCGCGGCGAGCTCAGCGCGGTCGGCGCGGCGCAGGAGATCCTGCGCGATCGGTAGATACGCGCGTCCCGCAGTAGTGAGTAGTGCTCCGCGTGGGGTGCGCTGAAAGAGGCGAAAGCCGAGTTGCCCCTCGAGCGTACGCACCTGTCGGGAAAGCGAGGGTTGGGCAACGTGCACGCGAGCCGCCGCTGCATGAAAGGAGCCGGCCTCGCAAACGGCCACGAAATAGGCGAGGGTGCGCAACTCCATAGTTATGCCTCTCGGGTTCCAAAGTGATAGATGAGTGGCATTTTACAGGAATAGCTCTGGCTCACTAGCCTGAGTTGAGCACGTCACCGATGTGGGTGACGTCCGGCACGGAGGATTCACCATGCACACCCAACGAACTCGATCAAGACTCATCACCCTCATTGCGACGGTCGCCGTCGGGGCACTCACACTCACCGGATGCACAGTCGCGCAGCAGAGCGGTGGTGACAGCGACGATGCCCCGGCCATGCTCTCGGTCGCCGCATCGGCCGCGGTCACTACCTGGGACCCTGTCCGTTCATTCTCTACAGAAGCGCTCTATATGGGCAATGTGTACGAGACATTGCTCAAGGCAAACCCAGAAGGGTCAGAAGAACCCTTCACGCCCGGCCTGGCCGAATCCTGGGATGTGAACGATGAGGGAACTACCTGGACCTTTCATTTGCGAGAGGGAGCAACCTTTCATAGCGGCACCCCGGTCGACGCAGATGCGGTGAAGCAGAGCATCGAGGCGGCCCAAGAGTATGGCGGTGCCTCGTTCATCTGGGCGCCGCTCGAGTCGATCGAGGTGCAAGATGCCCAGACCGTCGTCATGCACCTGAGCTACTCGGCACCAATGGACCTCATCGCGGCGTCCACGTACGGGGCGTGGATCGTCGACCCCGAAGCACTGGCGGCCTCGAAAGATGATGAGACCTACTTCGAAGATGGTATTGATGCGGGGTCGGGTCCGTACACGGTCGCTGACTACACTCCCGGCAAAGAGGTCGTGCTCGAAGCGTACGACGAGTACTGGAATGAAGACGGCGCTCCCCATTACACGACCGTCGACATCGCGATCACCCCCGATGCGGTGACCGCACAACAGATGCTCACCTCAGGGGAGATCGACCTTGCAACGACCCTTCCGATGGAGAATGTCGAGTCTGTCGCGCAGGAGATCGGCGGCGAGGTGCGCACCGCGAACTCGCCGTTCAACTTCCTCGCCTACTTCAATACGACTCGCGCACCGCTTGACGACGTGAAGGTTCGCCAGGCGTTGAGCTACGCGATCCCGTACGAGGATCTCATTGAGGTCGGGGGCTACGGCTACGGTACGCAGTCGCATGGTCCGGTACCGAAGGGCATCTTCCCATACTCCGAAGACGTGCCGCAGTACACCTACGATCTCGACAAGGCGAAGCAGCTGCTTGAGGAAGCGGGTCACGCAGACGGCATCGACCTCACCCTTACGTTCGCATCCGAGAACGCAGCGGAGGCGCGTTTCGTGCCGCTCATCAAGGATTCGTTCGCGCAGATCGGCGTGAATCTCACCGTGCGTGCGGAACTGTTCAACCAGCAGTGGGAGAACGCGAAGGCCGATCCCGAGAATGCGCAAGACATCTTCGTCGTCTACTACTGGCCGACCTACTCCGACGCAGGTGTCGACAATCTCGTAAGCCTTTTCGGTTCATCAGACGCGCCATTCTTCAACCTCAGCTACTGGAAGAACGACACCTACGACGCGCTGCTTGCCGAGGCGGGTCAGCTCACCGGTAGCGATCGAGACGCAGCGCAGGCGAAGTACGAAGAGGCCATGGAACTCCTCTACGAGGAGGCGCCGGGCGCGTTCCTCTACGACCCCGAGGCGGTGCTCGTCACCCCGAGCGATCTCACGGTGGGCGAGTTCAACGAGAACTATCCGTTCACCACGTTCTTCGCCTCCATCAAGCCCAAGCAGTAGTCCGACGGTGCGGGCCGAGTAACGCTCGACCCGCACCTCACTCTCCAGAGGAGCCTCACATGTGGCGATTCATCGCCTCGCGGATCGGCAGTGCGTTGCTCGTGCTGCTGGTCCTTACCCTGGTGGTGTTTATCTTCACCCGGGTGATTCCTTCAGACCCAGCAGTGGTGTATGCCGGCCCGAAGGCCACGCCCGACATGCTCGAGCGTATTCGTTCAGAGCTGGGCTTCGACAGGCCGCTTCCCATTCAATACTTCGATTACCTGAAGGGCCTCGTGACGGGCGACTGGGGGAACTCGCTTTCCACCCGGCGTCCAGTGCTCATGGAGTTCGCTACCCGCCTACCGGCAACGCTTGAATTGCTGTTCGCGGCAATCGCTTTCGGTCTCGTCGCCGGCGTCATCCTTGGCGTACTCGCTGTGCGTCGACCGGGTAAGTTGCTCGATGGCTGCATCCGTTTCCTCGCCATCGGCGGCATCTCTATGCCGGCGTTCTGGCTCGGACTGCTGCTGCAGGTGCTGTTCGTCGGCGGCCTGGGAACTCTCCCCGCCACCGGGCAGTTCAGCAAAGAAGTTGACTACGTTGCCCCGATCGACTCGGTCACGGGATTCGCGCTCTTCGACGCGTTCATCACCGGAAACTGGGTGGCGTGGTCAGATGGGCTTGCCCACCTCATTCTCCCGATGCTCACACTGGCGGCGTACCCGATGGGGCTGATCGCCCGCATGACTCGTGCCTCGATGCTCGAGGTGCAGAGCCAGGATTACATCTTTACCGCGAACGCGTACGGGCTCCGCGACAGGCTGATCAAGTGGCGGCTCGCGCTGAAGAACGCGATCCCACCGACACTCACAGTGACAGGACTCTCCGCGGCCTACGCCCTCACCGGTACGTTCTTTGTCGAGGTCGTCTTCAACTGGCCAGGGATCGGCCAGTTTGCGGCGAACGCGATGCTCGCCGTCGACTATCCCTCGATCCTTGCCATCACGATCTTGGGCGCCGCCGCGTATCTCGTCGCAAACCTCATCGTCGATATTCTGCAGGCGCGCATTGATCCTCGGATCCGCGAGGCCCAGGGGGCAGGCTCATGAGCATCCTTACTACCTCGACGAAGCTTCCAGACTTCGCTTCGATGGATCCCGGCCCGTTCCGCCGCATGCTTCGCGTGCTCGGCAAAGACCGGCTCGCGCTCTTCGGCGTCATCCTCATCATCCTTGTGCTCGTTGCGGCAGCGCTCGGGCAGTGGATCGCCCCATATCCCGAGGAGGGGTTCGGTGTCACGAACGTGCCAAACCGCAACCTCGCACCGAGCTTCGAACACCTGCTCGGCACCGATCAGCTCGGTCGCGATATCTTGAGCCGCATCCTCGTCGGCGCGCGCCCCGCGATGACGGTCGCGCTCGGTGTCGTTGCGCTCGCCGCGGTCATCGGTATCCCGCTCGGTGCGATCGCAGGGTACCGCGGCGGGTGGATCGACAACCTCCTCATGCGAGTCACCGAGATCTTCCAGGCGTTCCCGCCGCTGCTGCTCGCGATGATCATGGTCGCACTTCTCGGACCAAGTCTGCAGAACGCTGGCATCGCGCTCGCGATCTCGTGGTGGCCCTGGTACTCGAGGCTTGTGCGCGCAGAAGTGCGCACGCTCAGGGAACGTTCTTACGTCGAAGCGGCGAGATCGATCGGTGTTTCTGCGTGGATCATCGTGCCCCGGCATATCCTCCGTAACTCGCTCACGCCTGTGCTCGTGCAGGCGACGGTCGACATCGGCACGGTCGTGCTGGCAGCTGGATCCCTCGCGTTCATCGGGCTTGGCGCACAACCGCCCGAGCCCGACTGGGGCCTCATGATTGCTGAGGGTCGCGGAGTGATATTTACGCACTGGTGGATCTCGACGTTCCCCGGCCTCGCCATTTTTGTCACGGTGCTCGGATTTAATCTCCTGGGCGATTCGATCCGCGACATTCTCGACCCCAGGCAGGTGAAGCGATGAACAACATTCTGACCATTGAACAGTTGCGCGTCGAGTTCTCCGAGCGTGGTCAAGTGACGAATCAGCCGTTGCGGGGTATTGATCTGCGCATCGGAGCCGGTGAGATTCTCGGTGTCGTGGGAGAGACCGGATGCGGGAAGAGCCTCACCGGGCTCGCTGTGCTCGGGCTGCTGCCCACTGGCGCGAAGCCCACGGGCCGCATAGCGATTGACGGGGCGGATCTCGACCTTACGAAACCTTTTCCGGGTCGCGGCGACGTGGTGTCGCTCGTGTTCCAGAATCCCGGCAACGCATTCAACCCGGTCTTCACGCTCGGATACCAGATGGATCAGGTCGTGCGCAGGCACAAGTCGCTCGACAAGCGTGCCAGGCGCACCCACATTCTTGGATATCTGGAGCAGGTCGGCTTGCCCGATCCCGAGCGAGTGTACGAAAGCTACGCGCACGAGCTCTCTGGAGGAATGCTGCAGCGGGCAATGATTGCCATGGCGCTCGTCTGCGAGCCGAAGCTCCTCATCCTCGACGAACCAACGACAGCGCTCGATGTCACGATCGCGAAGCAAATTCTCGAGCTCGTGCTGTCGCTTCGTGACCGGTTCGGGTTCGGGGTGATGCTCATCACGCACAATCTCGGCATCGTGCGTGAGATCTGCGACCGCGTGGCCGTGCTCTACGCGGGACGCGTCATCGAAACCGGTGAGACCTCCCGGGTGCTCGAGGATTCTTCGCACCCGTACACGCGCGGCTTGCTCGGCGCGCTCCCCGCACGAAACCTTCCAGGGGTCCCGCTCGTCGCAATCAAAGGGAGCGTACCCGCACGGCTCGTAGGCATTACAGGATGTGCATTTGCCGATCGCTGCCCTATAGCTATCGACGCCTGTCGCACGATCGATCCGGCTCAAGTGCCGGTTCCAGGATCGCCGGGTCATGTAGCGGCATGCATACGAACAGGAGAAGTATGAACGACACATCAGCACCCGCAGTGCTCGAGGTGGATCGCATCACGCAAGTTTTCCGCGCGCGCGGCCACGAAGTGCGAGCGGTCGACAATGTGAGCTTCTCGGTCTCGGCAGGCAGCACGTTCGGGCTCGTCGGAGAATCGGGGTCGGGGAAGTCGACCGTCGCGCGGTGCGCGCTCAGATTGCTCACTCCAACCGAGGGCACGAGCCGGATCGACGGGATCGATCTGCACGGGCTCGGAACGCCTGGCATGAGATCGATTCGTGCGATCGCTGGCATGGTGTTTCAAAACCCAGTCGCGGCGCTCAACCCGCGCCTCACGATCCGCGACTCGATCGCCGAGCCCCTGCGCACGCACACCGATCTCAGCCGCAACGCCAGAAACACGCGGATCGACGAGTTGCTCGACGAGGTCGGGCTCAGTCGCAGCCATGCGGGTAGGTTCCCGCACCAACTCTCGGGCGGCCAGTGCCAGAGGGTGGGTATTGCCCGGGCGATTGCGACGAAACCGAAGCTGCTCGTGCTCGACGAGCCGACAAGTGCGCTCGACGTGTCCGTGCAGGCGCAGGT